>JAFSCM010000057.1 GCA_017436765.1 Oscillospiraceae bacterium | reverse complement strand
GGAAAATGCAGCTGTAAGCACGATTGTAAGACCTATCGCAACAATTTTTTTGAGTTTGTTCATTTTGCCTGTTCCTTTCGATAAATCAAATTTGCGTTGCTTAATGCGCAATCAAAAGGCACAAAGCAATATATTGTAATGACATTTATGCCCTTTGATTGCCGCCCGAGGTTAGTCGGGCGGTATGTGTTAAGTGTTAACAATAACCTTATTTACAAATTAGTAAACATCTACACCGTCAACAACAACATTGAGTTTGTCTGTACCCATTGAATTTTTGTTTGCCCAAAGAGTTGTACCTGTGTTGATTCCTTTGTCGTTGATTTCATAACCGTTAACTGTTGTATTGTTTACAATAAGTTCGTAGGATTTGTTATAATCGTTACCGATTTCGATAGCTGCTTTAAGATCTGTAAGACCGCCGTTATCGTTAAATACACAATCGTTTACTGTAAGTTTTGTATTTGCTGTACCATAAAGAAGAACTGCTTTACCATCAGAGTTGAACGTACAGTTTGTAAATGTTGCTGTTGGTGCACCCCATGTCCAGATGTTGTATACATCACCTGTTACATTAAATGTGCAGTTTTCAAATACACTTTCATCATACAGTGTGTATGTGCCATTGATTGTACAGTTTTTATATGTACCTTTCATTCTTGCATAACCTGTATATGTTCTGCTGTCTGTATTGATTGTAACGTTTTCAAATGTAGCTGTTGCGCCATCAAGGCTGTAGTCACAACCTTCGTATGAACCATCATCCTGTGTAGCTATTATTGTTTCACCTGTACCTATAAATCTAACTGTTTTTCTCTGTGCAGAGTCTGGAACAATATAAGTACCTGGCATTAAAATAACAGTTGTTGTCCCATCCTTAATAGCTTTGTCCAGTTCAGCATTATTGGAAATAAATGCTACATATGTTTCACCTGCTGCCAGATTTGGTTCTGTACCTTTAACAACAAATCTAAGGATTTTGCCTTCAGCATCAGTAACCATACCAACGATTGGGTTAAGGTTATCCGGAGCATTCAGCTGAATTTTTCCTTCATCAACTTTTTCACCATCAACCCACAGTTCAGTTCTGTTTGGCATCATTTCTGTTGTAGGAGCTTTTTCCCATTTCATTGACCAGTAGGAATCACTGCTGCTTGTTGCTGCAAGTTTCAAACTCCAAGTAACATTTACATCGCCATCAATAATACCACCAATATTATTCAGTGAAGTTTCACCCATGTATGTATCATCGTTATAGAATTTGATCACATGGCTAACTTTTGCATTGCTGCTATGTTCACCCCAATATCTATCTGCAGATGTGTATGTGACACCCATTTTTCCTGATGGTTTGTTGTTTACATTCAAATCTTCTGCTTTGATATCACCAGCAAGAACTGCAAATGCTGTTTTTGCTTCGCCGAATTTTGCATCATTTTTGTAAATTTCAGCTACGCCCATATTGTCTGCCTGGATTGCAGCAGCGGAAACATTGATTTCCAAATTTTCAAACATAGCCATCTGTTCTTCTGTAAATTCTGCAGGAACATTAAGACCGTTGAAAAGTGTTGTCTTTTCACCTGCCGGCAAAAGCATGTAGTATGTGTAACAGATTTCGTAATCATTCATATCTGCTGTGTAGTAACCGTCATAAGCATTAGGACCATCTACCCAATACTGACCTGCTTTTTCTCTGCCGGCAACAAACCAGTTTGTTGCACCAATAACTGTAGAACCTTTTATTGTTTTTGCAAAGTCAACTTTAAGAACATATTCCGGCAAACCAAACACACCATCAATTACGCCACGAGCATCATCAATTCCTTCTGCGCCTGGGCGTGGATTGTAGTTTATATGCCAACCATCGAACACTTCATTGTAAATATTCTGAATCTGTTCTGCTGTGTAGTTGTAAGGTGCTTTTTCATAAACATCATCAATAGCAGCATTGATTTTATCTGCATTATTGAGTTTTACTGTAACAGCAACATAAGCATCCTTCATACCTGTATTGCTAACTGTAACTTTCTTTTTCAGATAGTCACCAGGCATAACTTCTACATATTCAGCACCATCTTCAACTTTTTTTGCTTCGCCGCCTTCACCATAAACGCCTACTTCTTCATCCAAAGTTACATCGATTTTACCCATTGTAAACACGTTGTTTTCTTCGCCCATATCTTTTGTAAGGTACGCCACTGTGCCACCGATTGTTGCAGTTACTGTAAGAGCAAATGCAAGAACCAGTGCAAGCACTTTTTTCATTTTCATAATTGTTTTTCCTTTCATAGATTTATTTTTATATATGTATACAGCTTTCGGTTTGCTGTTTACATCTTATGGATTTGTGCCTGTTTCTGCTGCAAGCACCTGTTCCCATGCAGACTGTGCAAATGGTTTCATTTCAGCTTCTGATGGGTTTATGATAACCGCACCGCTTAATGCATCCACAACTTCAAAGCCTGCGTACTGCATTGCATAACCTTTAACCTTAAGGGTTGGATATGCTGTCAGTGCGTCGAACATCTCTTTTGTAACTGTGGATTTTACTGTTACGGTGTTGTCCTTGATTACAGGATAAGTTACGCCTGTGCTGTCTGTGTCTGCATCAACATAACGGAAATATACATATTCCCCTTTTGCCGCATCCTTTGTCAGTTCATACCAGCCGTCTGCTATATCGTATGTCATAAACTTGTCAAATTCAGGATCCACAGAGCGTGTAAGTTTAACATAAAGCCAGCAGGCTTCATTATCAGCTTCAACCGTGATTTTCGGGTCCTTGCCGATAGTTTCGCCAGGCATCATTTTATATGTGTTTGTATTTTCATCGGAGTCACCGTCTTTTCCTGTATCTGTTTCTTCGATGGAAATATTGATATCGCCATAGCTGAATGTGTTGACTACTTCATCAGTTTTGGAGATAAGCCAGGCATAAGTGCCACCTGCAATGCCTCCAACCATAATTGCAGCTGTCAGAAGCACAGCAACAATTCTTTTTGCGGATTTTCTTCCTTTTTCCATTTGGGTTCTCTCCTTTCCTTAATATTTATAGTCATACAGATGTGTGCCATCTGCTGAGAATACAAATTATGGGTTCTGCACATCAAAAGCAGCCCATGCAGCTTCCTGTGCTGTTGTTGTAACTATGCCTGTTGCAGGGTCGGTCACATCTTCAAAGCCTGCTGACTGTATTGCGTGGGCTTCTGCAGTGATTGTAAGGTCCTTGAGAGCCTTGAGATTTTCGTTTGTGAATGTTTCAGGCACTTTGAAGGATGTAAAAAGTGCAGGAAGTACAAGGTCTGTGTTTTCATCAACAGGTTTTACTGCTTCCTTATATCTGAACTCGTATGTAGCAACCTTGCCGTCTGCGGAAACTTCAACCTTTTCTGTGGAAACCCAAACTGTGTTATCCCAGCCTTCCACAAAGTACTGTGGCAGGAATGTTCCGCTGTAGATTTTCTGCAGTTCATCGTAGCAGTTTATGGAAACAAACATACGAACAAAAGAGCTTTCGCTGCCTTTTACCACTGTAACTGTCGGGTCTTTTACATAGGACTGACCAGGGATAAGGTGATAGTTATTCTGTTTTACCCTTGGGTCTGTCGGGTCGTCTGTAGGTTTGCCTTCGGGTGTAACAGCTTCTTCATCAAGAATGATGTCAACATCGCCGATGCTGAATGTGTTGGTTACGGAATCTTTGTCTGTAAGATATGCGATTGTGCCCATAACGGAAGCGGCAACGATAAGCGCAACACAGCAAAGGCAGAGTAAAGTTCTTTTTGCATTTTTCATAATCTTTTCTCCTGTATGTGTTTTCACCACATAATTTGAATTATGTTGTTTTTTTATCTGCGCGAAAAACAAAAAACACACTTTCGCTGTTATACAAAAGTGTGTTTTGAAATAATTTTATAAATTTCTGCAGCTTTTATAAAAAAACGCATAAGAAACAGCCCTCTGCTGAATAAAAATTTGTGCCGAGGGTTAATTGTTTTGTTGTTTTTTAAGAATTTCTGTTTTCCGACTTGATTTTTTTCAAATACAGGAGTATTATTATTTATAATAGTATAAATATGTAAAGTCGTTACCACATAATTCAAATTATGTGGTTTTTATTTTTTATGCCAGAAGTCCCATTTTTTCTATCTTTCTGCGATGCTCCGCGCCACTTGTCATAATATATATTCTTGTGGTCTCTATGCTGCTGTGGCCAAGAATATCTGCCAGCTTGGCTATATCCTTTTCAATATTGTAAAAAATCTTTGCAAACAGTTTTCTGAGATTGTGCGGGAACACCTTTGCAGGGTTAACTTTAGCCTTTGTGCACAGTTTTTTCATCTGCGCCCATATATTGCTGCGGTCAAGAGGCTTGCCGCCTTTTGTCACAAATATACACCCACCGGTTATCCCCTGCTTTTTTGTATAGGCAAGCAGCAGCTTTTTCAGTTTCTGCGGCACAAATATGGTGCGCACCTTGTTTTTGCAGTATACGACTATCTGCCCTGCTGCAACTGCTTCCACCGTGAAATATTTAAGTTCCGAAATTCGTATACCTGTGCTGCATATGGTCTTCATCACAAGCTGCAGCTGTTCCTTTTTATCTGCCGCTTCAAGCAGACGCATATACTCTGCCTTTGTAAGTTCCTTTTCTTCAGGACAATACGCCTGTTTCTGAAGACGTATGTTTTTTACCGTACAGTTATTCCAGCCTGCAAATTTCAAAAAACAGTTGAGTGATGCCAGCATACTGTTAACCGACCGTGTGGTATACCCCTGCCTGTTCAGAAGCTTTTTGTATTCTGCAACAAGATTTTTTTCAACCTTTCTGCCGCAGGCAAAGTCCCTGAATCTGTTTATGTCACGCAGATATTTTTCTATGGTGACAGGACTTTTTTCTTCTTCTGTCATATGTTCTTTAAATTTTATCAGCATATGCTGTGATAATATTCTGTCCTCCATATAAATTCTCCTTTACATATTAAATAGCCTGTATTTATATTGTTTACAGAATTATATATTTTATTGTCTGATAGAAAAGTTTAAAACATATACAAAGTTTGAGTACAAAATAAAAAAGCTGACTATCCTGCAACAGGAAAGTCAGCTTTTTATTGTTATTCAGTTTATTATACAATCACATAATGATTGCATATGATATTCAATCTGAATATTCAGATTGTTTTGCATACCGGAAATTGCTTTTTACTTGACAAAGAATTAACCGAGAGCAACCATGCTGAAAACGAGTGCGAACAGAGCAACTGTTTCACAAAGACCAACAACTGTGATGTACTGTGAGAAGCCTTTGCCTGTTTCTGCCAATGCATCTGCACCGGAAGCACCTGCTTTACCCTGTGCAACAGCAGAAAGTGCCATAGCAACACCTGCAGAAATGCCAAGACCGAGAAGGAATGCAGGGTCAGCTGTTGCGCTCTTCATCTGCTGCATAAGAAGGAAGCCGTAAATTGTCTGTGTAAGAGGTGCACCTGCAAAAACTGTAAGAATAAAAGGTGCTACTTTGTTAACCATATAGCATTTTTTCCATGCGCCGATAGCTGCCTGACCAGCAATACCGATACCAATTGCTGAACCTGTTGCAGCAATACCCATAACCAATGCTGTACCTAATGCTCCGAAATCCATAATGATTCTCCTTTATAATCAAATTATTCTTCAAATGGTTTAAATTTATGACCGCTCCACGACATACCAAGATGTGAGGAGAATTCCAGTGTGTTAAGTCTGATACCGTGAACGATAACTGAAAGAACATTCAGAATCATATTCAGACCATGACCGAACACCAGAAGTACGATGGCAAGTATCATAAACATGAAATTGCCGAACAACGGACCTGCAAGTTCGTTTACTGTTGCGGAAATTGCCGCACCAGCAAGGCCTACGGCCCAGAGACGAATATAGGAAACGATATCACTGAAGAGGTTGAATATACCAAGCAATACCGAAACGATATTCACCAGACTTTCAAGTATAGATTTAATAATGCTGCCTTCGTAGTTTGCAAATACAAAGCTGAGCAGGAAGCCCACAGCTACAAATACTATGGAGATTGTACCAACCGGAATACCGGAGATTACAAGACCAAAGCTGAAAACTTCTCCGCTTACAACGAAGCTGAGTACCAGATAGAACATACCGATAAGTTCTATTGCAGCGCCTATATCACCTATTACTTTAAGTGATTTTCTGTTTGTTATAGCACATTTGATATGTGCAATCAGCAGCTGGATAAGAGCCAGCAGGAAGCAGAATATCTGCAGATTCTGTGCTGTTGTAAGACCAACCTTGCCCTCTGTCCAGAACGGATACCAGATTTTATCTGCGTAAACATTGGAAATAACAGGAACAGACAGGCTCTTGAGCCACTGTGGAAGCTGCTGTGGTGTAAGACCAAACCATGTACATGTCAATGTGCCCCAGATGATTGTGGACAGACCAAAAAGTCCGACAAGCAGGAACATTGGTGAAACCGGTTTTTTAGCCACAAGTGATTTTACAATCGGAACTGCAGCTGCTGCTGTAATAAGCAGGCCATAGCCGCCGTCGCCGAAAATCATACCGAAGAATATAAGTATAAATGCCAGGAACCAGGCAGAAATATCATATTCATAATATCCCGGTACTGTGTTCAGGAAGTCTGTAAGCGGATAAATAAGGCTTACAAACTTGTTGTTTTTAAGTTTTGTAGGAACATTGTCTTCCACTGTAGGCTCTTCAACAACAATACCCCAGCAGTTGCTTTCTGCAGCCTGTTTAAGTCTGTCCACATTTTCTGCTTCAATATAGCCTGTAAAATATGCAACAGACACATTGTTTTCGCCTTCAGCTGACAATGTTTCGTTTGCCATACCTGTAGCATAAACTTCAAATTCAATTTCTTTTTCGTATGCTTTAACAGCATTTTTCATACCTGCAATATAGCCGGCATAAGAAACTATCTTTTCGTCTACACCATCGATAAGACCGTTGATGCTTTCAGCTCTTTCTTTCATTGCTGCTGTGGACATTTTAGGAAGTTCCACCCGATAGGTTTTTATACCTTCCAGTGCTTCTTCCTCGCCTTCAGCGTCTGATTTTACAACCAGACACTTTACAGCAGATTTTGTTTCGCTTAAAGCAATTGTTTTAATACATTCGCCCAAAGCTGCGTATTCAGCTTTAGGAATTTCGTAAAGTGAAAGTTCAACACCGTTTTCTGCCAGAAGTCTTATTGATTCAGGGTCAAATTCACCCCAGTCTTTAAATCTGTCAAGTTCTGTGTTGAGGGCAATCTGTTCAGCCTGATATGCTTTTTTCTCTTCAGCAAGAGCTGTTACCTCTTCTGCTGCCTGAACAGCTTCGGCTGTTGTTACCTCTTTGACTTCCTTGTTTTTCTTTACTTTTTCTTCGATGCTGAAAATACTGTTTTCCAGCATTGAAACCTGCCCTTTCAGCTCATTGATGCGTTCGCTGACACCTTCTGTCATTTCAATATGCATAAGTCCCAGTTTGCGGAGCTGGCTGAGCGATTCTGCTTTTTTATCCCCCAATACGATGAGAGAAACTTTCTTCATAGGTACAATCATAACGAATAAACCTCACTTTCGGAAGCTGCAGCATTACGATCTGCTACCTTGCGTTTTGAAATTTTGGAACGAACAACAGCATTAACCTGCTGGTCGGCCATATAAATAGATATCTTTTTGATATTCTCCTGTGTTTCAGGGATTTTAACCTTTTCAAACAGGTTAACCCTCTGTGAAGTGGAACGGAGTTCTGCACCCAGAAGTCTTACCTGTTCGTCTAACACTTCTGCCTCCAAGTCAAGTGACATTGCCTTTTCCATATGGTTTGCGGCTATGTCAACCCAAAGGGGAGTTTCGTATAAATCATAG
>JAFSCM010000056.1 GCA_017436765.1 Oscillospiraceae bacterium | reverse complement strand
TTTTCCCTTACAGCCCTGATGCCTGCTGCCAGCAGCTTTGCGCCCATGCCTGTGCCGCGGTCCACCGTGATTACACGGCCCATATATGCGGTGTCTGCGTCCTTTTCAAAAAAGCGCAGGCAGGCTTTTATGCTGCCGTCCTCCGCCTTTGCAAAAACATGGTATGCGTCCCTGTCCTTGCCGTCAATGTCCTGATAGGGGCAGTTCTGCTCCACCACAAAAACCGCACAGCGCAGTTTCAGCAGTTCGTAAAGTTCGTCAACTGTAAGCTGATTATATTTTTTTACCGTAAATTCCATATCTTCTCCATATACAAAGGGACAGTGGCCGCCACCGTCCCCTTTTGTGTTACTGTATATACATATACATCGGCACTGCACCCTTGCTGTCTGCGGCAAGCTGTGCTGCAACCTGCATATCGCTTTTCGGTACAACAGTCTCTATGTCCGCCATAAGTTCCTCCCACATTGTAGGTGTGTAGAGCTGACGGTAGTAACTTTCGGAATCTGTGGTTTCCTCCATACATTCCAGCGCTTCTTCATAGGACTGTATGCCGTCGATAAGGCCGATTTCTTCTGCCTGAAGTGCAGAGTAGATTCTGCCGTCGGCAATTTCCCTTGTGCGTTCTTCGCTTAAATTTCTGCCTGCGGCAACAATATCCACAAACTGGTCATAGCTTTCGTCCACCAGCGCCTTGTAGAGGGCAATATGCTCCTCGCTCATAGGGCTGCCTGCAGAGCCCATACCCTTGTTGTCTCCGCTTGTGATGAGCACCTCTTCTATGCCCAGCTTTTCATAAAGGCCGCTTAAGTTTGTGGTGGAGATTATAACCCCGATGGAGCCTGTCCAGCAGTTGCGGTTGGCGGTGATGAAATCCGCCGCACAGGAGATGTAGTAGGCACCGCTGCAGGCTGTGGAGTTGAAGTAAGCATGGATTGGTCTGCCTGTCTTTTCCTTGTACTCCATCAGTTTCAGGTACATTTCGTCACTTTCGTACACTGTGCCGCCGCCTGAATCCACATCAAGAAAGATGCCTGTGTTGGATTCGTCTTCCATAAGTTCGTCTATATATTTAAGTGTGGCATTGTGGTCGTAGCCTACTCTGGCTGTGCCTTCGTTGCCTGCCTGTATTGTGCCGATTATGTTGATAACGGCAAAGCTTTTTTCAGGCTTCTGTTCCACTGTGATAACTGTGCCCGACAGCCTGCCCATACCTATTGCGAAAAAAAGCACCGCAAGGATACAGACTGCAGCTGCTATAACGAGCAGCGTTTTTTTGGTTTTCTGGTTTTTCAATCAAACCACCCCTTTTACCTTTATTCTTAAACCAAAATGTCATTCTGAGCATCAGCGAAGAATCCCGCCCTGTGCCGCCTGATGCGGTGAATGGATATCTAATTGACCCGGGAGATTCTTCGGAACAAAAGTCCCTCAGAATGACAGTATTGTTTTTTCAGTTATTTCTTTTCTTCCCAGATAGGCTCTTTAAGGCGCCATGTGCCTGTTTCGTCCTTGTAGAAGATGTCGCGGTTGTAGAACCTGTCGATAATTTTCCAGAATTCTGTTTCTGTGTAGCCCACAAACTCGCAGAAGTCTCTTACGCAGAGAGGGTCAAGGTTGTGGTCGCGTTCCTTGATAATCTGCTTTGCTTCATCCCTTGTGAGCATACCGTAGCGGATGTAGCGTGCGGTGTAGTCTGTTGCCGCAGCGTGACCGAATTTAGGATATTTGAGCCAGGAGTGCACAAGGTATGCACGGGAGTCAATCTGGTCAAAGTTTTCAGCGTGGTGCTGACGGTCCCATTCGTGTGTCAGGTCGTGGAAACCGCGGCTTTTTGCCAGCTGATAGTTTTTGTAGCTGTTCCATGGCAGGAAGTAGGAAAGATACATAGGGTCAAGGCGGGCAAGGTCTTCCTTGCTTGGTGCCCTTGTAAGCGCAAGTGCTGCAGGGTCGATACCCCAGGACAGCAGTTCTTCTTCGTCCATACCGCTTGCAACGCCGTTTTCAATCTGACCGCGTGCGGAGTATGTTTCCTCATCTTCACAGCCGCCGTATTCAAAGCTTACATTTTCGCCGTAAACCAGCAGCATTGTGTTGAATTTAAGTGCCATGTGCAGAGGGAATGTATAGATATGTCTGTCAAGATACCAGGTTGGCTTGCCGTACTTTTCAAACATATTCTTCATCAGGATTTTCTGTGTTCTGATATCAGGCTTGCAGCTGATGATAGGGCAGCCGAACTCTTCGCTGATGTTGCGCAGATTGTGTCTGCCTGCCTCGGTCATAGGGAAGTTGTCCTCTACTGTAAAGAGGATAGGGTTCATCTTCATAACTTCCTTCATGATATAAACCTGGAAGTGGCTGTCCTTGCCGCCTGAAGCAGCAACCGCACAGTCATACTGTCCCGGGCCGTTGCAGCCGCGGTATTTGTCGCACAAAGCTTCAAATTCTTTCCAGCGTGCTTCCCAGTCGATGTTTTTGCGTGCTTCGTAGTGATTGCAGGCTGTGCAGACACCGTTTTCGTCAAAAACTATACCCGGGCGTGTATCAGGCATTGTACATTTTTTGCAGTATCTCATAAGGTTTTCTCCTTTCGGGCTAACCGTTTTATTCTGTGGTTTTGTTCCGGAGCACACAATGCTCCACTTTATTCATATTAACACACTTTACGGGATAAATAAAGATATTATTGTGAATTTTAACATTTAGCCACTATACAAAATTTGGCGCAGATGTTAGAATTACATTAGAATTACAACCATATTTTACAGAAAGGTCTTTCACTGTATGAAGCCAAAATATTCCTTTAAAACCCTTATGGGAGACCTTGCCTACGACTTTGCAGGCTGTATCCTGTATGCCGTGGGCATCAACTGCTTTATTATGCCACAGAACTTTGCGTCGGGCGGTGTAAGCGGTATTGCCCTTATCATCACATACCTTACCGGACTTCCAAACGGTACCATAACATTTATCCTCAACATTCCGCTTATTGTTATCTCCTACAAGATTCTCGGCCACATTTTTCTGCTGAAAAGTGTAAAGACCCTTGTAATTCTCACCTTCTGTATAGATATCCTGACACAGCCGTTCCCCAAATATACAGGGGAACCGGTCCTTGCGGCAATCTGCGCAGGGCTGTGCATCGGCGCAGGACTTGGCATTGTTTATATGCGTGGGTCCTCCACTGGCGGCAGCGACTTTATTACCCTTTCCATACGCAAGCTGAAACCGCATTTCTCCGTGGGCACAAGAACCTCCACCATCGACTATATAATTCTCGGTGCAAGCATTGTGTTCCTCGGCAATGTTGACGCCGCCCTTTACGGCTGTATGGCAATGTTTGTTTCGGCACAGGTGCTGGACAAGATTATGTACGGCGGCAACAAAGGCAAGATGCTGATGATTGTCACCGAAAAGGGCGAAGATGTTGCCAACGCGATTTTTGCCACAACAGAACGAGGCGTAACTGTTGCGGATGTGCGCGGCGCATACAGCGGCCAGCCCAAACAGCTGGTTATCAGCGCAATGAGCCGTCACGAGATGCCAAAGGCAAGAAAAGCCGCATATATAGCAGATGAAAAAGCCTTTACAATGATTACAAACACCGACGAGGTGTTCGGCGAAGGATTTATCGACCCAAGGGACGATTAAAAGCTGTTTACAGGCTGTCTGTGCGGTACAGGCACAGGGAAAACCGTCTGATGTCTGTCGCCGTACAGCGGTGTATTTTCCTGACGCATAAAATTCAAGGAAGGTTAAACTTATGAATTTCGATATCAAATATATAATTCTGTGGGGCTTTATAATTGTGAACATCGTCACATTTAT
>JAFSCM010000055.1 GCA_017436765.1 Oscillospiraceae bacterium | reverse complement strand
TGAGCCGCACAAGATACTTGGAGTATCAGAAAACGCGACACAGGACGAAATCAAAAAAGCATACCGTCAGATGGCAAAAAAATATCACCCTGACCTGAATCCGGGTGATGAAAATGCTGCAAAAAAAATGAATGAAATCAACGAAGCTTATGATATGCTTATGAACCCTGAAAAATACCGTACACAGCAGGCGCAGAACACATACGGTGGATATCCGGGCGGTTACGGCACTTATAACGGCCAGCAAGGAAGAACCTACCGCACATATACCTACGGTACAGGTCCTTTTGGCGGCTGGACATATACCAATGTGGATTTTGAGGATTTCTTCGGTGGTGCTTATGCAAATCAGAACGCAAACACAAATGCTGATTTTATGAATCCGCAGGTTGATGTTAACGACACCTATGATTTCCGCAAGGCGATTGGTGAAATAAACAGCAAAAAATTCAGCGATGCACTTAACAGCCTTATGCGTGTGCCATCCTTTGCACGCAAAGCAAGATGGTATTACCTTAATGCTCTGGCAAACTACGGTCTCGGCAATACCGTGCAGGCATCTGCCGATATACAGAAAGCTGTAAACGAAGAACCTGACAATGTGACATACCGCAGGGCATATCAGGGTATAAACCGTTCTTCCCAGACCTATGAAAGAAATGCGCGAACATACCAGAGTTCCTTTGGCGGTATGGGCGGTCTCTGCTGCAGTATGGCTCTTTCCCAGCTTTTATGCGGCAATCCCTGCTTCTTCTGTTTCTGTTAAAACTTAATACAAAAAATATGGGATAACCTGATTTATTTCAGGTTATCCTTTTTTAATATATATAAAAACAGCCGGATGATAATCACCCGGCTGTAAACATTAAATTAAATGGATACAATATCTGCTACATGAAGGAAGTATGGGTCAATTTCTTTTGTCATTGCCAGTGCTTCTTCAATTTCATAGCTTACAATGTGATATTCGTGAAGTGCCACAACACGGTTGTACTGACCTTCTCTGAGAAGTTCCACAGCTTTGCAGCCCATAAGTGTTGCTATAAGTCTGTCACGGCTTGTTGGTGAACCGCCGCGCTGTACATGACCGAGAATTGTTGCTCTTGTTTCGATGCCTGTTGCAAACTGAACAATTTTTGCAATACCTTCTGCATCGCCAACACCTTCTGCAACAACGATAAGGAAGTTCTTTTTGCCGATTTTAAGGCTTTCCTTAATCTGATTGATAACATCTCTTTCAAGGTCAAATTCTTTTTCAGGAATAAGAACCGCCATAGCACCGTTGGCGATAGCTGTACTTACTGCTATGTGACCTGCGTGTCTGCCCATAACCTCAACAACACTGCAGCGTTCGTGGCTGCGTGCTGTATCACGGAGTCTGTCGCACATCTGAATGGATGTGTTGAGCGCTGTATCATAGCCGATTGTGTAGTCACTGCAGGCGATATCGTTATCAATTGTACCAGGAATACCAATACATTTTATGCCTTTTTTTGCTATTGCCTGACAGCCGCGGAAAGAACCGTCACCGCCGATTACAACCAGAGCATCAATACCGTGTCTCTGACAGGTTTCATACGCTTTCTGCTGTCCTTCCTCTGTCTGGAACTCTTTGCATCTTGCTGTAAAAAGCATTGTGCCGCCGCGCTGGATAATGTTGGAAACACTTCTCAGGTCCATATCAATTACATTGTCTTCAATAAGACCATTGTAACCGTGCAGAATTCCCTTTACATTGATACCATAGTAAAGTGCTGTACGCACAACTGCTCTGATTGCAGCGTTCATGCCAGGTGCGTCGCCGCCGCTTGTAAGAACACCTATTGTTTTGATTTCTGACATACTTTTAACCTACCTTTTATACGCTATGTTCCCCTGTCCCACAATCATTTCTATGCGGCTGAACATATCGTGATTTTCATAAACCCAGAGTTTTTCGGGAGCAAGCAGCTTCTGCTTTTCTTCTTCAAAATAGAAATATACCGGCAGTTGACCGCTATATTCTTCCAGTATCTGCCTTACGCGCCCAAGGCTCTGAACATTTTTGTTTTTAAAGCGAATGTATAAACCATTGCCCTTCTGTGTCTTGTTGCGGAGCATTGTTTTTGCATCTTCGGAGTTTATATCCCACACATTTTCTGCAACCAGTGTTGCGGAATCATCCTTGAGCGAAACCCTGCCCTTAACAATAACAACATCATTTTCTAACATATTTGCATCGGTTGTGTCAAGTACTTTCGGAAACAGAATTACATCCATTGTTCCTGTCAGGTCTTCCACCGTTGCAAAACACATTATATCATTTTTCTTTGTAGTATGGTTGCGGCATTTTACTATTGTTGCCACCACAGTCTGTACCGTATTATCGTATACTTCGTTGCCCTCTCCTGTCAATCGAGAAATGTTGCAAGTAGATATATTTTTTGAATATTCCTTATAATTATCCAGAGGATGTCCCGACAGGTATATGCCTGCAAGAGTTTTTTCAAATGTCACGATTTCATAAGGCTCAAATTCGGAACAGTCGGGATAGTTATAGTCATTGTTTATCTTATAATTGCTTTCCTTCGTGTCCATTGACAGGGCAAATAAATCCAGCTGACCTTCAAGGTTTGACTTTACTTCCTGCAGGATACTTTTCTGTACCGCTTCGAAGCTTGTGAAAAGCTGACGGCGTTTTGCAGGGAACGCATCAAAAGCACCCACTTTTATAAGGCTTTCGATGGCTCTCTTATTGAAATCCTTGTTTGCCATACGCTTGCAGAAATCATAGAATCCTGTGAAATCACCGTTTTCTTCCCTTTCTCTGCATACAAGTTCTGTAAAGCTTTTGCCTACATTTTTGATAGCAGCAAGGCCGTATCTGATATCGTCGCCTTCTACAGTAAAGTCCGAAAAGCTCCTGTTAATGTCAGGAGGCAGAATCTGTATATTAAGACGCTGACATTCCTGTGTATATTCAAGGATTTTTGCACTGTTTTCAATAATGCTTGTAATCATTGCTGCCATAAACTGCTTTGGATAGTGTGCCTTGAGATATGCAGTCTGGTAAGCAACAAAAGCATAAGCCGCCGCATGTGCCTTGTTGAAGGCATAGGAAGCAAAGCTGGTCATCTCGTTGAAGATATCGGTTGCAACAGCTTCAGAAACGCCGTTGGATTTACAGCCCTCAATAAAATGGCCGCGTTCCTTTTCCATAACATCGGCTTTCTTTTTACCCATAGCACGGCGCACAATATCTGCCTGACCATAGGAATAACCCGCCATTTCACGGCAAATCTGCATAACCTGTTCCTGATAAACAATACATCCGTTGGTAACATTGAGGATTTTTTCCAGCATAGGATGCTTGTAGCTGATATTTGCAGGATTGTGTCGGTTTGCAATAAATGTCGGTATGGAATCCATAGGACCCGGACGGTAAAGTGAAATAACCGCAATAAGGTCTTCTATATCCACAGGTTTAAGGCGCATAAGCACACTGCGCATACCTTCCGATTCAAACTGGAAAACACCTGTTGTATCCCCCTGAGTGAGCATTTCAAACACTTTTTTATCGTCGTGAGGGATTTTTTCAATATCAAAATCAGGGTTAACCTGCTTTACCATCTTTGCACAGTGGTCGATAACCGTAAGGGTACGCAGACCAAGGAAGTCCATTTTCAGCAGACCAAGTTCTTCTATTGTGGTCATCGGGAACTGTGTGACAATCTGCCCTTCGTTGCTCTGCAGAGGAACATATTCTTCTGCTGCAAGGTCAGTGATAACAACGCCTGCTGCGTGGGTTGATGCGTGACGTGGCATGCCTTCAACTTTAAGAGCAAGGTCAATAAGCTCTTTAATCTGCGCATCTGTATTGTAAAGATTCTCCATTTCCTTGGAAATAGTAAGAGCCTTTGCAATAGTCATCTTCGGTTCATTAGGGATAAGCTTTGCCACCTTATCCGCAACAGCATAAGGTATTGTAAGCACCCTTGCAATATCGCGGATTGCACCGCGGGCAAGCATTGTACCGAAGGTGATAATCTGTGCAACATGGTCTGCACCGTATTTATCTATAACATAATCAATAACCTGCTGGCGTTTTTCATAGCAGAAGTCTACATCAAAGTCCGGCATGCTTACACGCTCAGGGTTCAGAAATCTTTCAAAGAGAAGATTGTATTTAAGCGGGTCAATGCTTGTGATGCCCATACAGTAGGCGCACAGACTTGCCGCACCTGAACCTCGGCCCGGACCTACAGGTATATCGTGTGTTTTTGCGTAGTTTATAAAATCGTAAACAATAAGATAGTAGTTTACAAATCCCATTTTTGAGATAACTGAAATTTCGTAGTCAAGCCGTGCCTGAATTTCAGGTGTTATCTCCTTATAATGTTTTCTCAGCCCTTCATTACAAAGGCGTACAAAGAAATCGTAGTTGTCGCTGCCGTCCGGAGCACGGTATTTAGGCAGCTTTGTAACGCCGAACTCGTAATCAAAGTTACATTTTTCGGCAATTTTTAGTGTGTTTTCACAGGCTTCCTGAACATATCCAAAGAGACTGTACATCTCCTCCCCTGTTTTTACATAAAATTCTTCTGTTTCAAATTCAAGTGTATCAGGGTCTGTGAGTGTTTTGTTTGTCTGGACGCAGATAAGTGCATACTGCATCTTTGCGTCTTCCTGTTTTATATAATGACAGTCGTTTGTTGCAACCAACGGAATATCCAGTTCCCTTGCGAGACTTATAAGCTTCGGCAGTATTTTCTGCTGGTCTTCTATACCATGGTCCTGAAGCTCAATGTAGAAATCTTCTCCGAACACATCCTTGTAAAAAAGTGCAACCTCTCTTGCCTTTTCTATATCATCTGCAACAAGTGCACGGGGAATTTCACCTGCAAGACAGGCAGAAAGACAGA
>JAFSCM010000054.1 GCA_017436765.1 Oscillospiraceae bacterium | reverse complement strand
GGACTTACAATGGAATATAATATGATAAACCTTTTTAACGGAATAATTGTGGCTGTACTTCTGATTCCATCTGTTGTTATGGCGTTTAAATTTAAAAAATTCCGCAACAGGTGCACAAATACAGCAATGAATGTATGCCAGTGGCTGGGCAGGTTTGGCGCAATACTGTTTATGGTGGTTCCTTTCGGTGTGGGAGAGTTCGGTTTCAGTCACATAAATGAATTTCTTATCTATCTGATTGCCAATATAATTCTTCTTGTAATTTACATTTTTGTATGGCTGTCATTTATGAAAAAGCAGACATATATAAAAGCGATGATTATGGCGGTCGTGCCTGCGGTAATATTCCTTGTGTGCGGTGTAACACTCAGGCATTTTATTCTTTTATTCTGTGCAGTTATGTTCTTTATAGGGCATATTTATGTTACAACTTCCAACTACAGAACTGACAAAAAAGAAAGAAAAGAGGCAGAACAGCAGGTTTCAGAGGAAAGAACAGAAGAAGCTGAGGCTGAATAGACAGTTAAAATATAACAGCGGTTATCACTGTGATAACCGCTGTTTTTATGTTTATTTTCAGAACATCAAAAGCTGTTTATTCAGTAAACGGGAAAGTCTGTTAATCTTTCAGTTCAAAGCGCCACAGTCTGTCCTGATCTTCCTGCGAAGCATATCCTATACCGATGCGTTTGCTTTCAGTAAAATCGTATTTATTTCCGTCATCTTCCACCCATATTTTGTCTTTTGTCAGAAGGCTTTCACCATAAAGGGATTTGTCTATCTGCATTGCTTTTGCAGCACGGCCCGGGCCGCTGGCACCTTTTACTCCGCGGATAAGGACACCTTCGGCTTCGCCCTCACAGCCTGTTATAAAGTTGAGCATATAGTGTATGCCATAGCAAAGATAGACATAACACACACCGCCCTTATGCCACATAATCTGCGTACGGGCGGTTTTTCCTTTGTAAGCGTGACAGGCTGTGTCACAGTTTCCGATGTAGCATTCTGTCTCGGTAATCTGAAACCTGTATATTTCTCCGTCAATTCTGCGGCAGATCCATTTTCCTATAAGCTGCTGTGCAGCATAATATGCTCCACGGGCAAAAAAATCTTCTTTCAGCAGTGTCATCCACAGTACCCCACAAAACAACATATTTTTATTTATTTTATCATAAAACAGATAATTTAAAACAAAAAATACAGTGAAAACACGGGTTTTGGAAAAATTTTCCCCACCGGTTCCCACCATACGCTGAACAGGGACGAAAACATTGAAAAAACCTTTATTTCAAAGGGTTTTTTGCAGTTTTTCACAGCGAAAATTATTTATGAAATTTCGCAATATGTATTGCATTTAAACAGGTTTTGTGGTATCATTTTTCTATAAAAGTGGGTGAATGTGGGAGACTGTGGGTGGAAATCCAGAAACATGGTCTCATCCCTGAAAAAGACAGAAGGAGGAGTGAATATGCTTTTCGGCAGATATGAATATACACTGGACGCAAAAAGCAGAACAAATTTCCCTCCTAAACTGCGCGCTGAAATGGGTGAGACATTCTACATCACCAAATGGCTTGACGGCTGTATCATAGGATACGCCGAAAAAGAGTGGAACAGAATTGCGGAAATTCTCAAGGAAAAATCAATGGTAAAAACCCGTGACATCCAGCGAATGCTCTATGCAAATGCTATGGATGTAAGTCTGGACAAGCAGGGCAGAATCCTTATTCCGCAGTATCTCAAAAATCACGCAAAAATCACAAAGGATATTATCATCATAGGTGCAGGCAACCATATTGAAATATGGGACAAAGCCCTTTATGAAGAAAAAGAAAGTAAAATGGACTTTGCTGACATAGAGGCAGCAATGGAAGAACTGGAGTTTTAGTATGAGCGAATTCAGCCACAAATCAATAATGCTTAACCAGTGCATTGAAGGTCTGGCAATAAAGCCGGACGGCATATATGTGGATGGCACTTGTGGCGGCGCAGGACACTCCAGAGAGATTGCAAAGCATCTCACAGAAGGCGGTATGCTCTACGGACTGGACCAGGACCCTGATGCAGTTGTTGTTGCAACAGAACGCCTCAGCGGTCTGCCTGCAAAGGTTATACAGACAAACTTCCGCGATGCAAAATATGCACTCAGAAAAGAAAATGTTGAAAAGATAGACGGCGTACTGCTGGACCTTGGTGTTTCAAGCTATCAGCTGGATACAGCAGAACGCGGTTTCAGCTACAATGCAGAGGCATACCTTGATATGCGAATGAGCAAGGAAGGCCCGTCTGCAGCAGACCTTGTAAATACTCTTTCTGTGCAGGAGCTGACAGATATCCTCCGCGAATACGGTGAAGAAAAATTTGCTTACGGAATAGCAAAGAAAATCGTTGCCTACCGTGAAAATGAACCTGTTACAACAACCACACAGCTCAGTGAAATTGTTAACAGTGCATATCCTGCAGCAGAACGCAGAAAAAGCAAAAATCCAAGCCGTAAAACTTTTCAGGCTCTGAGAATTGCAGTAAATGACGAACTTGGTGCCCTTAAAGATGCACTTAACGATATGTTTGAAATGCTGAATCCGGGCGGCAGAATGTGTATCATTACATTCCACTCCCTTGAGGACAGAATTGTAAAACAGTATTTCAAGGAACTTACAGTAAGCTGTACCTGCCCAAAAGAACTGCCGATATGTATCTGCGGCGGCAAGGCAAAGGGTAAGCTTATAACAAAAAAACCGATAGAAGCAGACGCACAGGAACAGGAAGAAAACCGTCGTTCCAGAAGTGCAAAACTGAGAATTATAGAAAAGCTTTAAAGCGAAGGGAACGCGGCAAAGCAATGAAGATTAAAATAGGAGAGAAGTTATGGACAGACAGAATGTAGCATACGATTTATCTATGTACGAAACTCTGCTTGAGCCTAAGGCTGAAAAGAAACAGGCGCCGCAGCAGAGCAAAGTTGTTAAAATAAAAAACAAAAATGCCTTTAAAAATGTTGTAAATATATTGTCCATTGCAGTTATAGTAAGCCTTATCATCGGTGTTATCTGGACAAATGCTGAAATCACAAAAGCAACAAACAGCATTGCTGTGGCACAGAATGCCATTACAGAAGCTGAAAGTGAAAAGGCATATATGGAATTCACACTGGAAAGCAGAATGAGCCTTGCTGAAATAGAAGACTATGCTGTGGGCGTTCTCGGCATGGTAAAAATGGATTCTTCCCAGGTGGAATACATAGAAATAGAAAATGAAAACAAAGTGGAATGGGGAGAAGGCGGACTTGGCAATAAAATAGAAGAAGCTGTTCAGCCTGTTCTGTCATATTTCCAGCCTTAAAAAATATAAATTAACTGAAAGGGTTTACCAGAGGGGTTTGTGCGTAAAATTTTCACCCCTGTTACAGTAAACCCTTATTGTTCTATATAAGGAACAGAAAATCGGGTAAAAAAGAGGGATTCAAATTGGATAACAGACCAAGAAAAACTCAGACTAAAGTGACAAACAGTATGCGGATGAGAGGCCTTTTTGTAGCCTGCTGTTTTTTTGCTTTTGTTGCTCTCATTGTAGGCAATATGATTAATATTCAGATTGTGAATTACGAGGACTATAAGGCAAAGGCATCTTCCATACAGCTGCGTGATACAAAAATTTCTCCCAAACGCGGTACAATATATGATACGAACATGAAGGTCCTTGCCCAGAGTGCAACTGTATGGACTGTGTTTGTATCTCCTGCGGAAAGTGATGAGGAACAGCACGAAAGAATAGCCGAAAAGCTGGAGGATATACTTGGTGCAGACCGCGAAAGAACACTGGAAAAACTCAAAAACCACAGCAGTTACTATGAAGTTATCGAATATAAGATAGACAAACCGGAAGCGGATGCCATAAGACAGTGGTGTGATGAAGAAGAAATACTCGGCGTAAATCTTGTTGAAGATTTCAAGCGTTATTATCCTTACGGCAGCTTTGCCGCAACAATACTTGGTTTCTGCGGCACAGACAATCAGGGCCTTGCAGGGCTTGAAAGTTACTATGACGAAGAACTTACAGGCGTTCAGGGACGCGTGATTTCTGCCAAAAACGGCTGGGGTCTTGATATGGGCTATGAATACGAGGAACTGAATGCGGCGCAGGATGGTTACAGCCTTGTTACAACCATAGACGAGACAGTACAGCATTTTCTTGAAAAACATCTGTCCAGAACGGTGGAGGAATACAATGTACAGTGCCGCGGTGTAGGTATTGTTATGAATGTAAAAACAGGTGCTATTCTGGCTATGTCAAACAAGCCGGACTTTGACCCGAATGACCCGTTTACAATCTATGATGAAGATGTTGCAGCGGCAATAGAACTTATAACAACCGACGAGGAATATAATGCTGCGGTAAGCCAGGCACGGCAGACACAGTGGAGAAACAAGGCAGTTTCCGACCTTTACGAACCGGGTTCTGTTTTCAAAATCATCACAGCTTCTGCGGCTCTGGACAGCGGTGCGGCAACGGTAAACAGCAGCTTTTACTGTAAGGGCCATGTTTCGGTAGGCGGATGGACTATCGGCTGCAACAACCGTGCAGGTCACGGTCCCCTTACATTTACACAGGCACTTATAGAATCCTGCAACCCGTCCTTTATTGATATGGGGCAGCGCATGGGTATAGAAACCTTTGTGGATTATTTTGAATCTTTCGGTCTTTCCGAAAAAACAGGCATCGACCTTCCCGGAGAGCAGAAAAGTATCACATACAATGCACAGACTATGACAGAAACAAGTCTTGCAAGTAACTCTTTCGGTCAGACCTTCAAGGTTACACCTGTACAGATGATTACAGCGGTTGCAACTGCCGTAAACGGCGGAAACCTTGTTACACCGCACCTTGTATCAAAGCTTGTTGACGATGAGGGCAATACGGTAAAGGATCTTACACCGGAAGTAAAACGACAGGTTATAAGCGAAGAGGTAAGCAGGCAGATATGCAATATGCTGCTTGAAAACGGCACAACAGGCAACGCACAGCATTCCCGCGTTGCAGGTTACCGTGTAGGCGGCAAATCAGGTACATCACAGAAGCTGGATACAGCAATGGATGATGACTATATAGCATCTTATGTAGGTGTTGCCCCATGTGATGACCCTGAAATAGCAGTGCTTATATTCTACGATGAACCAAGAACAACATCCTACTACGGAGGTATCCTTGCAGGTCCTGTTGTAGGCGCACTTATGGGCGAAATACTGCCGTATCTCGGCGTGGAGCCTGTTTACACAGAATCGGAAAAGGCAAATGTAAGTGTATATGTGCCGAATGTGACAGGCAAAACAGTTACCGACGCAACCAGCCAGCTGCAGCGTGCAGGCTTTACCGTTAAAACTGTTGGCAGCGGCGGCAATGTTGTAAGCCAGTTCCCTACAAACAGTATGAAGGTTAAAAAAGGCGGTATCGTGGTGCTGCATACAGACGCAGAATCACAGAATATACTTGTAACAGTTCCTGACCTTAAGGGCCATTCTCCGTCAGATGTGGAAAATACCCTTAACGGACTTGGCCTGAATGTTACTTTTACAGGGGTTTCCACCACAAACAGCAGTGCTGTTGTTTCAGCGCAGAGCATACCTTCGGGAGATAAGGTGCAGCTTGGTACCACCATAGAAGCTACAGTATCCGACACAGGAGCATTTGAATAAAATCTTACACAGGCAAAAGGAGATATTATGAACGCATTGACTTTGTTGAACGGAATTGAATATACAGGAAATGTAAAAGACTGTGAAATCGCATTTGTCACAGATGATTCCCGCAAGGTGTCACAAGGCTGTGCGTTTGTATGCTGCAAGGGCGCAAATTTTGACGGACATACATTTGCACAGAAAGCTGTTGAGCTTGGTGCAGGGCTGATAGTATGTGAACATGACACAGGTGTGGAAAATCAGGTGATTGTTGAAGACAGCAAAAAGGTGTATGCTCTGATGTGTGCAAATTTCTTTGACAATCCGTCAAAGAAAATGAAGATGATTGGTATCACTGGCACAAACGGCAAAACCACATCCACTTACCTTATAAAAGATATTCTCCAGCAGCAGGGTAAAAAAGTTGGTCTTATAGGCACAATACAGAATATGATTGACCAGCAGGATATCCCTGCAAAATATACAACACCGCAGGCTTATGAGCTTAATGTACTGCTCAGCCAGATGTACAAAAGCGGCTGCGAATATGTGGTTATGGAAGTTTCCAGTATGGCACTGGTGCAGCAGAGACTGTACGGCATAGAGTTTGATGTGGCGGTTTTCACAAATCTTACCCAGGACCATCTGGATTACCATAAAACAATGGAAGAATACTTTAAAGCCAAATGTATTCTTTTTGAAAACAGTAAAAATATAATAATAAATATTGATGACGAATACGGCAGAAAAATTGCCGCAATGTATAAAAACAGCGGAAAAAATGTTGTCACATTTTCCATCAGGGATGACAGCGCTTTCTGTACTGCAAAAAATATTCAGCTTACAGGCACAGGTTCAAAATTCCTTATGGTCAGCGAAGGCAGCATAAACCGTGTGGAATTTTCCATGCCGGGGGAATACTCTGTTCACAATGCAATGGGTTCGGCACTCAGCTGTGCGGCACTTGGCTTTGATATGGCATCCGTTGCACAGAGCCTTAAAAACATAAAGGGTGTAAAGGGCAGATGTGAAGTGCTGGTGAAAGAGCCGTTCACCGTTATCTGTGACTATGCACATACCCCTGACGGGCTTGAAAATGTACTGAGCGGCCTTAAGCCTTTTGCACAGAACAGATTTATTGTGCTTTACGGATGTGCGGGAGAACGGGACCCGTCCAAACGCAGATATATGAGCGAAACTGTTGCAAAATATGCAGATTTTGCAGTGCTTACCAGCGATAACCCAAGGGGAGAAGATCCGCAGAAGATTATTGATGATGCAATCGGCCCGCTGACTGAAAATAAAATCCCGCATATAGCCGAAGTTGACAGAAGAAAGGCTATTAAAATGGCGCTGGATATGTTACAATATAATGACATACTTATTCTGTGCGGCAAGGGACACGAGGATTATCAGGTTATAGACAAAATCACCCTCTACCTTGATGAACATCAGATAGTGGAACAATATATGAAAAAAAGGAATGAAAAATAGGTGGAAAAAGTTTATCTTTCACAGCTTTTAAAAGATGTGGCAATACCAATGGAAGATGTTGTTGTTTCTTCCGTTGTTGTGGATTCCAGAAAAGCAGAGGAAAACAGCGTTTTTCTTGCTATCCGCGGTGAACGCGTAAACGGCGAGGACTATGCTGCAATGGCAATTGAAAAGGGCGCCTGCTATGTGCTTACAGAAAATATGATAGATGATGTACCTGCACACAAACAGGCAATAGTGCCTGATATTCTCAATGCAAGTATTCAGCTTGGCGCAAATTTCCGCGACCTGTTCGACCTTGATGTAATAGGGGTAACAGGCAGTGTGGGCAAAACAAGTACAAAGGATTTTGTATATACAGCTCTTTCTCCTTTTGCAAAAACTGTGCGCAGTCTTGGCAACCACAACAATGAAATAGGTATGCCCCAGACTATTTTCGGTTTTTCAAAAGACGATAAATATGCAATTCTTGAGATGGGTATGGATGACCTTGGTGATGTGCACAAGCTTTCCTGTGCGGCAAAACCTAAATATGCGGTTATTTCCTGCATAGGCGTAAGCCATCTGGAAAAACTGGGCAGTCAGGAAAATATCCTTAAAGCCAAGCTGGAAATCTGTGACGGCATGGATAAAGACGGTGTGCTGGTGCTCAACGGTGATGACAGATTACTTGCAGGAGCAGAGATAAAAAATCCGCTTAATGTAAAATATTTTGCCATAGAAAACAAAGATGCAGATGTTGTGGCAAAGGATATCGTGCAGAATGGACTGTCCACAAGCTTTACAATCTGCGACAAAATCCGCGGTGAGTTTGGCTGTACAATACCTGTTGTGGGCAATCATAATGTTATGAATGCACTTTCTGCCTATACTGTTGTTACGGCTATGGGTTTTGACCCGCAGCAGACAGCGGATAACCTTAAAGATTATGTGCCAAGCGGTATGCGCGGCAAGGTTGTGGCCAAAGATGATATAACTTATATTGAAGACTGCTACAATGCAAGTCCGGACAGTATGCGGGCAGCGGTAAATACAGTGTGCAGCATTGCACAGGGCAGAAAAATATGTGTATTCGGCGATATGCTGGAGCTGGGTACAGACAGCCGTCAGATGCATACAGCCGTTGGTGAATACGCAAAGGAAAAAGGCGTTGACATAATGCTTTGCTTTGGCAGAGAGGCACAGTATATTGCCACAGGCTTCGGCGACGGTCTGCTTTTCGGCAGCAAGGAGGAACTGGCACAGTATCTTAAAAGCATTATCCGCAGTAATGATGCGGTTATCTTTAAGGCAAGCCGCGGTATGGCATTTGAGGAAATAATAAACATGGTTTATTAAAATACAGGAGTTATTATGGTTAGAATATCTTTTTTAGTGGCTACATTTTCGGCATTTCTGATTACAGCAATAAGCGGATATGTGGTTATCCCATGGCTCAGAAAACTTAAATACGGTCAGACAATCAACGAAATCGGTCCTACCTGGCACCAGACAAAACAGGGCACACCTACAATGGGTGGCATTATGTTTGTAATCGGTATTCTTGTAGGTGTTATATGCGGCTACTCACTGCTTCTCAGCAGCGAAAAAACATTTATGGAAGAAATGTACCGCAATCAGAATATGAGCCTGCTTATAAGCATGCTCACAGCTATGGCTTTTGGTCTTATCGGGTTTGTGGACGACTACATAAAGGTGGTAAAAAAACGCAATCTTGGTCTTACAGAAAAACAGAAACTTGTTCTTCAGTTTTTTGTTACAGCAGCATTTCTTGTTGCCCAGTACCTTATAGGCCACATCAACACAAATGTAAACATCCCGGTAATCGGACATATTGAACTGGGAATCCTTTATTATCCGATTGTTTTTGCGGGTATAATATTTATGGTTAATGCCGTTAACCTTACAGACGGCATTGACGGTCTGTGTTCCAGCGTTACATTTATAGTTGCACTCAGCTTCTTTATCATATCTGTATCTTACGGATACTACGCAAACAGCATCTTTGCCTGTGCACTTGCAGGTGCTTTGGCAGGTTTCCTTGTATGGAATTTCTATCCTGCAAAGGTGTTTATGGGCGACACAGGCAGCATGTTCCTTGGCGGCAGTGTTGTTGCTATGGCATGGGCGGTAAACCGTCCTGAAATTCTTGTGCTTATCGGTATAATCTATACCTGCGAAGCACTCAGTGTTGTTATTCAGATGACATACTTCAAAATCACACACGGCAAACGAATCTTTAAAATGAGTCCTATCCACCACCACTATGAGATGAGCGGCTGGAGCGAAATAAAGATTGTGTGTGTGTTTTCAGCAGTAGCGGCAGTGTTTGGCGCATTGTCCTATGTTTATATGTATTTGGGATAAAATCAGTTATTTATAAAAGGGGATATCAGCTTGGAAAAAGGAAAAGGCGCACAGAAAAAATTTAATATCAGAGACTTTTTCCGATTTGCCGACAAGGGCACAAGCATTGATATGCCCTTGCTTGTTATCACACTAACACTGCTTCTTTTCGGCCTTATAATGCTTTATTCAGCAAGTTATGTTGTTGGCATATACCGAATGGGTGACAGTATGCATTACATCAAAAACCAGCTTGTTTTTGCGGCAGCAGGTGTTGCTGTAATGTTTATAGCGGCAAAAATCGACTACAGAATATTCAAAAGATACAGCTGGCTTGTTCTGGCCCTTGCATATATTCTTCTTATAATCGTTCTGTTTATGCCGGAAATCAAAGGTGTAAAGCGCTGGATTATCATTCCTAATGTTTTGTCTTTCCAGCCGTCAGAAATTGCAAAATTTGCGGTTATACTTATTTTTGCAGACCTGATACAGAAAAAAGGCGATAAGATGAAACAGTTTCAGCACGGGGTTATACCTTTCGGCACAATACTTGCATCCATAGCACTGCTTATGCTGCTGGAGCCGCATCTTTCAGGTACGGTAATTATCTTTGCCATAGGCATTATTATGATGTTTGTAGGCGGTACCGATATAAAGTGGTTCATACTTGGCATGACGGTACTGGTTGTAGGTGTTGTTGGGGCGGTTATTATGTTCCCGGACCTGGTTCCTTATGCACAGACCCGTATTGTTGCATGGAGAAATCCGGAGGCTGACCTTACAGGTTCAGGATATCAGAGTTACCAGAGTCTGCTTGCAATAGGTTCGGGCGGACTGTTCGGTCTTGGTCTTGGCAACAGCAGACAGAAACATCTTCATCTGCCTGAACCGCAGAATGACTTTATCTTTTCGGTTATATGCGAAGAACTTGGCTTTTTCGGCGGCATGATGGTTATTGGCCTTTTCCTGGCACTGCTTATAAGGGGCATCTATGTTGCTTCCAGGGCAAAGGATAAATTCGGTGCAATGCTGGTAGTGGGTATAGTATGTCAGATATCCGTTCAGGCGTTTCTCAATATTGCGGTTGCCACGAATACAATACCTAATACGGGTATCAGTCTGCCTTTCTTTTCGGAAGGCGGCACAAGTCTCTTGATGCTTCTGGGTGAGATGGGAATAGTGCTTTCTGTTTCACGATACGCACACCTTGAGAGAGGAGAATAGTTTATGAATGTTATTATTGCAGCAGGCGGCACAGCGGGGCATATAAATCCCGGTCTTGCCATTGCAGAAAAAATAAAAAAGGAACAGCCTGATGCTGCCATTATGTTTGTGGGCAGAAAGCAGGGTATGGAGTATAAACTTGTAACACAGGCCGGATATATGTTCAGCCATATGGAGGTTACAGGTTTTCAGAGAAGTTTTTCTCCGGAAAATATAAAGAGAAATATTATTACAGTAAAAAACCTTCTTACAGCAAACCGTGCAGCAGACAAGATTATCAACGGGTTCAGACCTGACCTTGTGATAGGTGCAGGCGGATATGTGTCAGGCCCTATTGTTCTGCGTGCAGCAAAACGCGGCATAAAAACAGCACTTCACGAGCAGAATGCTTTTGCAGGTGTTACAAACAAACTGCTCAGCAAAAATGTGGACAAGGTTTTTGTTGCCACAGAGAAGGCAAGCAGATATATGGCATATCCTGAAAAATGTATTGTATGCGGCAACCCCGTAAGGGAGGAGATAAAGGCTGCAGATACAGCAACAGCAAAAAGAGAGCTGGGTGTTGAAGGAAAAACAGTAATCCTTTCCTTTGGCGGCAGTCTTGGTGCGGCAGCGGTAAACAAAGCAATGCAGAGCCTTGTTTTACATAACAAAAACAAAGAAGATGTTGTGCACTTCCATGTTGTCGGCAGATATGATGAAGGCAGATTTGTAAAATTCCTTGAGGAAAACAATATAAATGACGAAAACAAAATAAAGGTATACGAATACCTTTACGATATTGCAAAATATATGGCAGCAGCAGATATTATTGTATGTCGCTGCGGTGCACTTACTATTGCGGAACTTGCCTGTATGGGTAAGGCAAGTATTCTTATCCCGTCGCCTAATGTTGCGGAAAATCACCAGTTCCATAACGGCAAGGTTCTCAGCGATATTGGCGGAGCAATTCTCATTGAAGAAAAGAATCTCAACGAAAAAACAATTACGGAAAGCTTTGAAAAACTTTACCAGAACCCGAAGCTCATAAAAGAAATGGGCGAAAAAGCAAGACAGGCACATAATCCTGATTGTGTGGATATCATTTACGACAACCTGATGAGTATGTTTTAGAATGAACCGGACATCACTCCATTGCATATTATAAGCTAAATGGGGTGATGTTTTTTGGAGAAACTGGTTGTTAAAGGCGGTAAAAAACTTTTTGGAACGGCAGATGTTCCTGCGGCAAAAAATGCCCTTCTGCCCATTATAGCGGCAGCATATATGCTGGATGGGGAAAGCTGTATAAAACAGTGTCCGCAGCTTTCCGATATTTTTGCAAGCAGAGATATTATAAACAGCACAGGCAGTACAGCTTTTATACATAACGGCGATTTTTCGGTTATATATTCAGACAGTCAGATATATGAAATTCCGCAGGAGTTGTGCAGCACCATGCGTTCCAGTGTGCTGTACCTTGCACCGATGCTGTACCGCAGAGGAAAAGCGGCAATATATATGCCAGGAGGATGCAGGATAGGCAAGAGACCGGTTGATATACATATTGACGGTCTCTGCAGAATGGGTGCCAGGGCAGAATGTGACGATGAAAAGATTGTTCTCACAGCAGAAGACGGACTTAAAGGTGTAACATATAAGCTGCGTATTCCCAGTGTGGGAGCAACGCAGACACTGATTATGGCAGCAGCAACAGCAAAAGGAATTACCGTGCTTAAAAACTGTGCACGGGAACCTGAAATTGTGGACCTTGCCAGATTTCTCAACCGTGCGGGAGCAAAAATCACAGGAGCAGGAAAAAACGAAATTATAATCAGAGGTGTATCCAGTCTCAGCGGTGTGGAATATACACCTGTGCCGGACAGAATTTTTGCGGCAACCATACTCAGTGCGGTAAATGCCTGCGGGGGGATGTGCAGAATAAGAAATTATCCTGTGGAATATATGGAATACTTTGAGAAAATTCTCAGGAGAACAGGTCTTGTAAGCCTGCATTTTTCAGATTCGGCATTTGTGTTCAAAGCAGCAGATATTGCTGCAGATATAAATATACACACTGGATATTATCCTGCGTTTTCAACAGATATGGGTCCGTTGCTCAGTGCAGCCATGGTAAACAACAGCGGGACACTCAATATGTATGAGACGGTGTTTGAAAACCGTTTTTCATACAGTACCGAGTTTGAAAAGCTGGGTATGTGCTGCAAGGTTGAAGGCAGAAACTATATTCAGAAAAGGAAAAAAGAAGTATATACAGCAAACCTTACGGCAAAAGACCTCAGGGCAGGTGCGGCAGCAGTTGTTGCGGCACTGGCTAAAAAAGGTTGCTTTACAATAGACAATATCGGCTATATAGACAGAGGATATGAAAAGATAGAAGATGTTTTTTCTTCTCTGGGCGCAGATATAAGGAGAGTTTCAGTTGGCAGACAGGAAACAGATGAAACAGAATAAATCAAAAAAGGCGGCTGCAGCACAGCCGCCTAAACGCGTTTCCAGAAAAGACCTTAAGCGCAGAAGAATCATAAAACGGCTTCTCAGCTTTTTTGCACTTATTGCGGTTATAGCAACAGCTTTTTATTTTGCTATGGAAATGCTGTTCGTGGTAAAGGAAATCAATGTCAGCGGCAGCAATATTTTTACGGCAGAAGAAATTACCGGTTTTATTGCAATTCCTGAAGAAGAAAACATTTTCAGAACAGATGCAGAAGAAATTGAAAACAGAATTGAAGAAGAATTTACATACATAGAATCCGCAAAGGTTATAAAACGCCTGCCTGAAAGAATTGAAATAATCATTACCGACAGTACAGAAAGTTACTATACTGTACAGGAGGACATATATAAAATCTATTCGCAGAACTTTAAATATCTGCGCAACTCATCTGAACCTCCGGTAGGTACAATATGGATTGATACAGATATTTCAGATGAAGAAAAAATGTCAACAGTCAAACAGCTTGTTGAATTGTTCAGAAAATATGAAATGACGGAAGTTACAAAGATTTCATGCAGTGAAGACAATGTTATCGGCGCAGTTTATGCAGACAGGTTTGAAATAGATTTCGGTACAATGCTGGACATTGACTATAAAATAAAGATGTGCAGAAAGGTGCTGGAAGAAAAAATTGACACCGAAGAAAAGGGCACAATAGATGCAACTGCCGGCGGTGAAATAGTGTACAAAAGACAGTAAATTATTTATTGCATTATATTGAAAAGCAATTGTATTTTTGTTATACTATAAGATAAGAATAATATAGGCAGATACAGCATTTGTATGCTGAAATAATATATACATACAATATATGTTGTTTTGCCTGTGTTGTTTTACAGTTATTAAATTTGTTATACTTGAAAATCAACTCTTACGGAGGAATATAATATATGAGCTTTTTCTTGGAAGATGATATCGTTGCAACAACCAATATTAAAGTTATAGGTGTTGGCGGCGGTGGCGGCAACGCAGTAAACCGTATGGTAGTTTCAGGACTTAAAGGTGTAGAGTTTATCTCTATGAATACAGATGCACAGGCTCTGGCTGCATCCAAAGCTACACAGAAGGTGCAGCTTGGTTCCAAACTTACAAAAGGCCGTGGTGCAGGTGCAGACCCGGAAATCGGTCAGCGTGCAGCGGAAGAAAGCCGTGATGAAATTGCAGCAGCACTCAAAGGCTGCCAGATGGTGTTTATCACAGCCGGTATGGGCGGTGGCACAGGTACAGGTGCGGCACCGATTGTTGCAGAAGTTGCCAAAGAACAGGGTATCCTTACAGTTGGTATCGTTACAAAGCCTTTTGCTTTTGAAGGCAGACGCAAAATGACAACTGCACAGCAGGGTATCTCCAATCTTCTTAAAAATGTGGACAGCCTTATCGTTATCCCTAACGACAGACTTAAATATGTATCCGAAGAAAAAATCACTCTTGTAAATGCTTTTGAAATTGCAGACAATGTTCTCAAACAGGGTGTTGAATCCATCTCTGAACTTATCAATGTTCCGTCCTTCATCAACCTTGACTTTGCAGATGTTCGTGCTGTTATGAAGGACGCAGGCTATGCACATATGGGCGTTGGCAAGGCAAGCGGTGAAAACAAAGCAAGCGAAGGTGCACATGCGGCTATCCAGAGTCCGCTGCTTGAAACATCCATCAGCGGTGCACGCGGCGTTATTATCTCTATTACATCCAGCCCTGACATCGGACTTGAAGAAGTTGAAGAAGCAGCAACACTTATCACATCTTCTGCACATCCTGATGCAAATATCATCTGGGGCGTATCCTTTGATCCTAACCTTGTGGACGAGCTGAGAGTTACAGTTGTTGCAACAGGTTTTGATGATAAACCGGAAGCAGAACTGGCAACAAGAAAGGTTGAAACTGTTGTTTCTGCACAGCCTGTTCAGACACAGCCTACAATCAGCCAGGAAGACACAACAAGCACTGCAAAGGATATTGTTAATTCTGAAAAATCCCTGGAAGATGACGACTATCTTAAAGATGTTATCAGCATTCTCAGAAAGAACAGCGGCAGCTTTTGAAATTAAATAACAAACAGCCATCGTCAAAGGGGTTGACCCATATAAACGGTGGCTTTTTTTGAAAAAATATACGGAGGTGCATACTATGAACGAAAAAATGTATCATATCAATCTTGACAAAAATGATATTCAGGGTGCAAAGTATGCAATTCTCCCGGGAGACCCTGACCGCGTGCCGAAGATAGCGGATTTTTTTGACAATCCGCAGAAAATAGGTCAGAAAAGGGAATATGTTTCATACATTGGTGAACTGTGCGGGGAAAAGGTGCTCTGTGTTTCCACGGGCATCGGCGGCCCGTCAGCTGCAATATGTGTTGAAGAGCTCCGTCAGCTTGGAGTGGAAAACTTTATCCGTGTGGGGACATCAGGCGGTATGCAGTTAAATGTAAATGCAGGTGATGTTGTAGTAGTAACAGGTGCAATCCGTATGGAAGGTACAAGCAAAGAGTATCTGCCGATAGAATTTCCTGCAGTTGCAGACCTGGATATAACCTGTGCACTTCGTGATGCGGCAAAAAAACTGGGTTATACATACCACACAGGTGTTGTGCAGTGTAAAGACAGCTTTTACGGTCAGCACGCACCACACCGTATGCCTGTAAGCTACGAGCTGGAAAACAAATGGCAGGCCTGGATAAAAGGCGGATGTCTTGCAAGCGAAATGGAATCCGCAGCGCTGTTTACAGTATGTGCCGCACTGGGTGCAAAGGCGGGTGCTGTAATGCTGTGTGTATGGAATCAGGAGCGTGAAAAACTGGGTCTTGACCAGAATGAAGAACACGATACCGAAAAGGCAATAAAAACAGCAATTGAAGCTGTAAAAATACTTATAAACGAGGGCAAGTGACCTATGGACAATGTGGTATTTAAACAGAGCGTTATGGGCTTTAACAGAGCACAGGTGCTGGAGTATATCGACACACTTGTAAAACAGCTTAAAGAACAGGAAACTGAATATACAAACAAGCAGCTTGCACTTCAGGACGAAATAGACAAGCTTTCTTCAAAGTGTGCTGAAAATAAACAGGACCTTACACTTACCGTTGACAAAATCAAGGAGCTGAGTGTTGAGCTTGAATATTTCAAAAAGAACAATGCAGAGCTTAAAAATCAGATTGACCACTACAAAAATCTGATTCTCACAAAGGACGGTGAGATTGTAGCCCTCAAAAAAGATACATTTGCCCTTAAAACACGCTGTGAACTGCTGACAGCTGAAAATGAAAGCTGGAAAAAGCGTCAGAATAAAATCGGCGAATGTCTTATCGAAGCTGAAATGAAAGCTGAAGCTATAGTAAAAGAAGCAGAAGCAAAAGCCGAAGCAACCAAAAAGTCCATGGAAGAACAGGCATCAAAACTGTCCCGCGATGTGGTTGACCTGAAAGGCGAAATCAGCCGCGTGGAAGCACAGCTGGAGCAGTCCTTTGCAAAGCTGCAGAAAGCTATGGAAACAATGGATTCCTCAGCAAGAACAATCGAGGAACAGGTTGACAGCTACAAAGCCAGAGTTGACGGCATAAAAACAAGCCTTGATACAGAAGAAAAAACTGAAGATGCACCAAGCAAGGAGAAAAAGGTGGCATCTCTCAGCGATACATACGCAATAAAAGCGCGGCCTGTACAGAAAAAGACACTTACAGACAATGTGCTGGAAACTATTGCAAAGATTATTGGATAAAATTAAAAGGAACTGTAATTTGATCTGCACCCCAAAAGTTAGACACTTTTGGAGGTGCAGATTTTTTATGGCAAAAAAGGGACAAGAACAGAAAAAGTATAGTACAGAATTTAAGGTATCAGTTATAATGGATATGCGAGAACAACATTTGGGTTATGCAGAAACAGTCCGCAAATATGAATTAGGTAAAAACAGGACAGGCGGACCAATACATATGATTCAAAGGTGGGAGCGCATATACTTGGAAGAAGGAGCCGAAGGTTTAATGAAAGAACGAAGAGGCAGAGCTTGTTCTGCAAGCGGAACAAGGAAAGGCAGACCACCAAAACTTGACAAAAAAGTTGAAGAAGACTTAATTGCAGAAAATCAACGATTAAGGATGGAGGTAGAATACTTAAAAAAACTGAGTGCCTTAGTTCTTGCGGAAGAGCGAAAGAACGGCAAAAAGCAGAAATAATCGCAGAATTAAGGCAAAAGTATCCACTCAAAGAATTGCTTGAACTGTCAGGCATAGCAAGAAGCACATATTATTACTATCTCAAGAAGAAAGATAAGGATAAGTATGCCTGTGAGAAACAGGTAATACAAACTGTTTATGACAAACACAAGGGAAGATATGGGTATCGCAGAGTATGTGCAGCATTGCGTAATCAAGGCTATGTAATCAACCATAAAACCGTACAAAAACTGATGAAACAGCTTGGCTTAAAGGGGAAACAGCGTAAAAATGACCGATATCACTCTTACAAAGGCAAAGTTGGCAAGGTTGCAGATAATCTCTTAAACAGAGATTTCTATGCAGCAAAACCATTTGAAAAACTGACTACCGATGTTACACAGTTTAAAGTTGGTGACGATAAAGTTTATCTTTCTCCTGTGATGGATTTATACAACAGAGAAATCGTATCCTATTCCATATCACTGAGTCCTAATCTCGAACAGGTCAGAGAAATGCTCGATGGATTGTTTTCAAAGCTTCCCGTTGATGCTACACCTGTGTTTCACTCTGACCAGGGATGGCAGTATCAGCATGCAGAATACCAAAGACTGCTTAAAGAACACAACATCACTCAAAGTATGTCCAGAAAAGGAAACTGTATGGACAATGGTGCTATGGAGAACTTCTTTGGCAGGCTTAAAGTTGAGATGTTCTATGGTGAAAAATTCGAAAGTGTTAACACTTTCATAGAAGAATTAGAGAAATATATCGATTACTACAATAACCAAAGAATTTCTCTCAAATTAAAAGGAATGAGTCCGGTACAATACCGTACTCATTCACATTCAATTTAATATTTAATTTTGTCTAATCTTTCGGGGTCACTTCATTTTTTGATGCTGAATTATTTGTTAACGGTAGATGTGCCCTTTTCCAGCAGATAGGTTGCCTCAAGGTCGGCAAGATGTGCCATAACCGCAAGAGGATATCGCTTGAAAGCTTCACCTATGGAATAGTTGCCTGCACGGGCGGAATCATCAAAGCCGCCCATATGCCAGCGGATAGCCATAGCTTCCTCTGTGGTAAGTCTAATGAAGCGTTCCACAAGGAAAACACTCTTTTCTCCGTGACCGTAAGGGAACGGGTCCTCGCTTGTGTATATTTTCACCTTTTCCCACTGGCCGGTTGCGTCATTTTTTACATTTCTTGTGCCTTCGTGGTAAAGGTTTATTTTACAGAAGTCGTGGCACAGTGCCACAAGGGCGATTGTCTCATCGCTGTATTCATATCCGCCAAGAGTGCATTTTTCCTTAAGCAGTTTGTACACATTGAGGCTGTGCATAACAAGACCGCATTCGCAGGCACCGTGAAAACGGGTGGAGGCAGGTGCAGTAAAAAAGTCTGTGCCGCAAAGCCAGTCCAGCAGTCTTTCCTTGCCGTTGCGGTTTACACATCTGTCAAAAATTTCCAGAAATTCTGATTTATAGTCCATAGAGATACCTCTCTTTACATTATTTGAATATTCAATATTAATATACCATACATTTATACATAAAAAAAGCAGAAAATGTGAAAGTGTACGGATGTTGTCAGGTACAGAAAAACCAACAAAAAAATAAGCTGCAATCCTTTAAAAGATTACAGCCGTTTTTTGCGGTATTAAATTACAGGTCGATTTCGTCGATAATTTCTTTGAGCACTGCAAGTTCTTCTGCTGTGAGAGAGATGCCTTTGCCCATTTTTGTGTTTTCTGCGGACCAGTCGCGGATATCGTATTTTGGTTCTCTGTCGCCCCAGCTTACAAGGTTGATTTCTCTCTGCCAGCCGCCTTTGCCCTGGGAAAGTACGCCGATTTTTTCAACAATTTCGTATTTGAATTCTGCCATAATATATATACCTCTCTAATGTATTTTTCAAACAATGAACAAATTGTAGTACAAATTTTCGATAAATGCAAGTGTTTTTTTTATTCTTGACAATTAAAGCTGTAAGTATTAAAATTATTTAGTACATATTATTAAATATATACATATAATATAACGGCTTGGAAAAAGAGGCAGATTATTGCGGTTTTTGCAGAGAGCTGTGGGTTGGTGAAACACAGCAAAACGGATTTTTTGTGTAGCTTTGGAGCCGAAAGGGTGAATTTTACAGTAGCTCTTTCCGTAAACCTGCGTTAAAGGCAATTCGAGTGGATACATTTTATGTATCAATTTGGGTGGTACCACGGTTATTGCAATCGTCCCATGTTTTGGTGGGGCGATTTTTTTATTTGCTCCAGAAAATCTTATAAAGGAGAAAAAAGATGAAAGAACTTGAAAAAATCTATGACCCTAAAAAGGTTGAAGACAAAGTTTACAAAAACTGGCTGGAAAACAAATACTTCCACGCAGAAATTGATGAAAACAAAACACCTTACACAATTGTAATTCCGCCTCCGAACATCACAGGCCAGCTTCATATGGGCCACGCACTGGACAACACACTTCAGGATATTCTTATCCGTTACAAGAGAATGCAGGGCTTTGCTGCTTTGTGGGTTCCAGGCACAGACCACGCTTCCATAGCAACAGAAGCTAAAATTGTAGAAGCAATGGCAAAGGAAGGCCTTACAAAAGAAGACCTTGGCCGTGAAAAATTCCTTGAACGCGCATGGGAATGGAAACGCGTATACGGTGGCAGAATTATCGAACAGCTCAAAAAGCTGGGTTCCTCCTGCGACTGGGACAGAGAACGCTTTACTCTTGATGAAGGCTGTTCCAAAGCAGTTAACGAAGTTTTCGTTAATCTTTACAACAAAGGCCTTATCTATCAGGGTGAAAGAATTGTTAACTGGTGCCCGCACTGTATGACAAGTATCTCCGATGCAGAGGTTGAATTTGAAGAACAGGCAGGCCACCTCTGGCATATCAAATATCCAATCAAAGACAGCGATGAATACATTGTTGTTGCAACAACAAGACCTGAAACAATGCTTG
>JAFSCM010000053.1 GCA_017436765.1 Oscillospiraceae bacterium | reverse complement strand
TGAGGTAGTTGCCCCAAAGCTGCTGGGACCTGACGGACAGGCAATGGCAAACACAGAAATGCTGCCATACGCATGCGGCGGTGTTGTTGCCGCAGGTCTGCTTTACATCCTTATGTCCGCCCTTATCAAAGCTTTCGGCATCAGAAAAATTATGCGTTTCTTCCCTCCGATTGTAACAGGCCCTATCATTATCTCTATCGGTCTTATCCTTGCACCTACAGCCATTACAAATGCAAGTACAAACTGGCCTCTGGCAATTATCGCACTTGCAATTATCGTTATCTGCAACATCTGGGGCAAAGGCATAATTAAGATTATCCCTATCCTTATCGGCGTTGTGGGTTCCTACATTGTTGCTCTCGCAATAGGTGCCGTGGACTTTTCCTCTGTGGCAGCTGCAGATATGTTTGGTTCCCCTGTTATCCCTGCAAACTTTGCAAAGTTTGATATCAGTGCAATCATCACAATTATGCCTATCGCCATCGCTGCAATGATGGAACATATCGGCGACATTGCTGCCATCAGTGCAACAACAGGCGAAAACTATATCGAAGACCCTGGTCTCCACAGAACTCTCCTCGGTGACGGCCTTGCAACAAGCTTTGCAGGCTTTATCGGCGGCCCTGCAAACACAACATACGGCGAAAACACAGGTGTTCTTGCTCTTACAAAAGTTTTTGACCCTGCAATCGTTCGTCTTGCTGCTGTTATCGCAATCATCCTTTCCTGTGTACCAAAATTTGACGCTGTTGTAAACAGCATTCCTGCTGCAATTATCGGCGGTGTTTCCCTTATCCTTTACGGTATGATTTCCGCCGTAGGTGTAAGAAATATTGTTGAAAACAAAATTGACTTTTCACAGAGCCGCAATCTGATTATCGCAGCTGTTATACTTGTTTCCGCACTTGGTTTCAACAGCACAGGCGGCATTACATTTGTTGTTGCCGGCACAACAATCACACTTACAGCTCTTGCAATTGCAGCTATTCTGGGTATTGCTCTCAACGCAATTCTCCCGGGCAACGATTACGAATTCGGCAAAAGAGCTGAATAACCACAATCTGCCAAGATAAAACATCTGCCTTTATATTTTTGAGGCAGATGTTTTTATATTATAATTTGACAAGTAAAACATCAGGATAATATAATGAACCTGAAAGCTGCGATATATATTTCTGCAGGAGGTGATGTGTATGGATAAATCCTATAACCGCAATAAGCGGATAAATATTTTTATCTGCTTTGCCATGATTTTTGTCTGTCTCGGCTTCTGCAGTGCCAACAAGAGCCTTTTTCTTGCTGCCATATGTGAAGCACTGAATATCAAAAGGACTGTTTTTTCCCTTTCCACCAGCTGCAGGTATATAACTTCTTCGGTAATCAATTTCTTTTTCGGATATTTTGTCCTGAAATTCGGAACAAAAAAGCTTATAAGCACAGGGTTTGTCTTTCTTATTGTATCCTGTCTTATAAATTCTGTTTCAGCTGATGTATTCCTTTTTATCTTAAGCGAAATATTGGCAGGTGTAGGTTTCAGTCTGACAGGTACCGCTATGGTAGGCTGTGTTGTAACCCGCTGGAGCCCGGAAAACAAAGGTTCAATTATGGGTGCTGTGTTATGTGCCAATGGTATAGGCGGTGCTGTTGCCGCACAGATTATATCCCCTATGATTTATGAAAGCGGCAATATTTTCGGATACCGTAACGCATACCGTTTTATCGCTGTTATCCTTGCTGTAACATTTATCGGAGTTATTGTATTTTTCAAGGAGAAATCTGCTTCTTATAACCAAAACAGCAGTAGTTCTGGAAATTTCGAATCAAAGCAGCTGCAAGGGCCTGACTTTAACCGTATATGCCGCACACCCTGCTTTTACACCGCACTTGTATGCATCTTTTTCACAGGTTTCTGCCTGCAGGGGGTTGTGGGTATATATGCCGCACATATGCGTGATGTAGGCCTGAGCGCACCTTTTATTGCCACAATGTCCAGTGTTACCTTTCTTGTCCTGACCGCCTCCAAATTTCTTGCAGGAGTTATGTACGATAAGTACGGGCTGAGAAAAACAATCTCTGTATGCTGTTTTGCCGCAATAATATGTATGCTTTCCCTGGCTTTTTCTTCCGTTTCTGCAACGGGAAAAATATTTGCCGCAGTATATGCTGTATTTTCTGCAATAGCCTTTCCCCTTGAAACTGTTATGCTTCCGCTTTATTCCGCCGACCTGTTCGGAGAAAAAAGTTTTGATAAGGTTACCGGCATATTCGTATCTGCCAATACTGCAGGGTATGCTGTGGGTACGCCTTTTACCAATCTTGGGTACGACACAACAGGCAGCTATGTTTCTGTCCTGCTTATAACAGCTGCAATTATGGTATGTGTTCTTATAACAATGCAGTTTGTAATATCCGCGGCACATAAAATAAAAAGTTAATTTATAAAAACAAAACTCTCTGATGGTATTTTCCTTCAGAGAGTTTTTCTTATACAATTATTTCAGTGTTTTAACACCGTATAATTTTTTCTATAACCTGCATTTCATCAAGCCGTGACGGTTACAGCAGATATAAAGCACACCTTTGCCCCGCAGATTCAGACGAGTCTGTGCATTTCCTTCCGGATACAGTTTCACAAACTGACATCTGTCCCCTGTCACATAGGCGATAAATGTTATGAAATGGCTTTTTTCCATAGGGTGATTCACCGTTATAAAGTGTTCATCCTCAACCTTTTCCACCAGTACAGTGTGTTCACCGTCACATTCCTCTGCTTCAAGTGGCGGCAGGGTTATGCCGCAGCAGCCTATAAGGCTTTCTCCGCTGGAGTGGATTATATTTCCGCATACAGGACACAGATAAAATTTTGAACGGAGCATATTGCAGGATATATTCCTGTTGGTAATATAATCTCCCGACATAATCTCTATAACAGAAACGCCCAGCTCTTTTGCCAGCGGTTCTATAAGGGAAATATCGGGCAGCCCTTTTGCTGTTTCCCATTTTGATATGGTTTTGTCACTGACCCCAATTTTCTGTGCCAGCTCTGCCTGTGTTATTCCTTTTTTCTCTCTCAGCTTTTTTATTGCCGATGCTGTAATGTAACTGTCCATATTATATCCCCTTTTCATTTCGCTTTAATTATACATTACCCTGCTGTATGCCACAACCTGCGTTCCGTAGAGTATCTGTTCAAATGGACAAGCTGTCTGTCTTTGTGGTAAAATATATAAAACCTTACATGGAGATTATTTATGGAAAGCAGAAAAAAGGTAAACCCGCAGCATATAGAAAAACTTATGGAGCTGGTAAATCACAGTCCATATTTTTCACTGCTGGGAATAAAGCTTGTGGATATCAGCCCGGGATATGCAAGGGTTGAGCTTGATATAGACAAAAACAAACACCATAACCCTTTCGGCTCGGTACACGGTGGTGTAAATGCTTCACTTATAGACACGGCAACTTACTGGGCTGCATACTATCATCAGCCTGAAGATGCAGGTTTCACCACACTGGATGTATCTGTCACCGACCTTGCTATGGCTAAAGAAGGAAAACTGACCGTACACGCAACAGCCATAAAGGAAGGCAGAAGTGTTTGTCTGTGCGAAGCTGTGGTAAAAGACGACAATGACCGCGTTGTTGCCCATGGCACATCAAAGCTGCTGGTGCTTAACGGCAGACAGACAATAGACCATGCACTTAAAAATATGGGTTACGATACTCTGCCGCCGAAATTTCTTGACTGATGAGGTAATATATGAGAAAATACGCACCCGAATACTGCCGCAACTTCCGCTGTATTGCCGAAGAATGCCGGCACAACTGCTGTATCGGCTGGGAAATTGACATTGATGATGAAACACTTGATTATTATATGAGTCTTTACGGAGAACTGGGAAACCGCATAAGAGGAAATATCATAACCGAAAAGGACGGCATAAGCCATTTCTGTCTTGGCGAAGATGAACGCTGCCCTTTCCTGAATGAAAAGAATCTGTGTGATATATATGCAGAACTTGGAGAAAAAGGCTTTTGCCAGATATGCAGCGACCATCCCCGTTTCCGCAATTTTTATTCCGACCGCGAAGAGGTGGGCCTTGGCCTTTGCTGTGAAGCTGCAGGCAGGCTGATACTTTCCCGCTATCACCCTGTGAAACTTGCCTGTATGGAAGATGACGGCGATGAATTGCTGTGGGAGGAAGAATGTGATTTTCTGGATCTGCGTGATGATATTTTTGATATCCTTCAGGACAGAACCAAGCCTTTTGACCGCCGCATAAAAGAAATGCTGGATATGTGTGATTCCTCTCTGCCGCAGAAAACAGCTGCTCAATGGGCAGAAGTTTATCTCAGTCTTGAGAGGATGGATAACGCCTGGGGCACTGTGCTGGAAGAGTTGAAAACTGCTGATGAAAAGAGCCTGAATATCCCACAAAGCGAAGAACTTGATATTATACTTGAACAGCTTGCCGTCTACTTTGTATACAGGCATCTTGCCGACAGCCTTGATGATGACAGACTGGCTGCCCGTGCTGCTTTTGCGGCACTGAGCTGCAGTATTATTTACCGGCTTTGTGCGGTGCAGTATAACAAGAACCACGATATCGTTCTTGATGATATTGTAGAAATCTGCCGTATGTATTCATCTGAAGTGGAATATTCTGATGACAATATGGAAAGGCTGCTTCAGATGCTTAGCCAGTAATCTGCTTTTGTAAATATACACTTTTGTCCTGTTTATTAAAAATATACTGTATACAGACAGAAAATCCGTGATTTTGGAAATTATACCGAAATCACGGATTTTTTCTGTTATTTTTTGTATGGTTCAAAAAGCAGTTTTCCGCTGGCGTCATAAATATCTGCTTCGGCGTGGTAGTGTTCACGGTTAGGT
>JAFSCM010000052.1 GCA_017436765.1 Oscillospiraceae bacterium | reverse complement strand
CGGCATGATAAGACGCAGGAACTGGTCACGGCCGCTTCTTACAGGACCAACGTCGTCAAGTGTTGTATAGTCCTCAAAAATAGCCATAAATCGTGTGATACCGCCTTCTACCTTTGTTTCAAAAAGGATAGAAGCCTGGGACAAACCGCTCTGCGGACGGCAGGAAGAGATGTTGTTAACCATAACTGCGATAGCTCTCTGACCGTCTTTGAAGGAAGATGTTTTCTGTTCCCCTGTAAATGGATTAGGGAAGTAAAGTCTTGGTGTAGGTGTTGGTTCCGGTGTTGGCTCTGCAGGTGCAGCAGGTGTATCACCGCCGCAGGCTGTCATGGAAAGAGCCAGAATCATTGCCAACATTAAAGATAACAATTTTTTCATAACTTTTCTCCGTGTCTGTTGTTTACATTTCCACACAATATATGGTCTGGAAACACAAATTATTCTACCTTATATATTACTATTTTACCCGTTGTTTGTAAAGTAAAAAATATCAGTGAATTGTAAAATATTATATCTCAGCCACAATTTTAAGGGATGTTTTTTGGACAATTTGTCCAAAATTATCCTGCAATCCGTTATACCTGCAATTATCTTTCCTGATGTCATCGTTTACAGTCTGTTAAAACATATTTCACCAAAAGTTCGCCCTATTCTGCTTGTATTAAAGTATAATTTGCGATATACTATAAATTGATTAATTATGTATACTATTATTTAATGAGGTTTTTATTCATTATGGATTATATTAAATTGTTTTTTAAAGGCATTATCGTTGGTGTTGCCAATGTTATTCCGGGTGTGTCCGGCGGTACAATAGCTGTTGTTTTACATATCTTTGACCGGATGATTGATGCTATCAACCATTTTACAAGAGATATCAAAAAGCATATCAGATTTCTTGCACCTCTCGGTGCAGGTGCAGTTGTGGGTGTTCTGGTTTTTTCAATGCTTATCGACTACACCCTCACAAACTATTCCCTGCCAACCTGCGGTTTCTTTGCAGGCCTTGTAGCAGGCAGTATTCCGCTTATTTACGGTCTTGCAAAAAGCAAACAGCCAAAAGGTAAAAAACAGTCAGCCTACTGGATTTATACAGTTCTTGCCTTTGCACTTGTAATCTTCCTTTCCACACTCAAAACTGCCGAAGGCGGCACAGCTGTTGTGGGCGATGTACCTGTTTACCTCATGATCAAGGCATTTTTCGGCGGCGCCATAGCCTGTGCTTCCATGATAGTTCCTGGTATTTCAGGTTCCTTTATGCTGATGCTTATGGGCCTTTACAATGTGGTTATCGGCTATGTTGCCCTTGTAAAAGATTTTCTTATGACCTTTGACCTTACAATTCTTGTAAGCATTATAAAATTCTGTGCACCTCTTGGTATCGGTATGATTCTTGGTGCAATACTTATTTCCAGAGCCATTGAGTTTCTTATGAGCAGATATCATACAGAAACATATTATATCATCCTCGGCCTTATTTTCGGGTCCCTTATCGGTATTTTCCTTGACCCGATTGCATACGGCTCCTACAATGGTGTTATTCCTTTCTCTGCCTATATTGCAACTGCTGTAACTGCTGCTATCGGCTTTATCACAGCAATTTTCCTTGGCAAAGAGTAATATACAGGTTAAAAATGTTAAAGGGGGTTTTATTATCAAAAAATTCATATCACTTTTCTTAGCACTTATTCTTTCACTGAGTATGACCGCATGCGGTTCTTCCGACCCTCAGCCTGAAAGCGAAATTCAGCCGGAGATTACACCTGAACCTGTGGAAGAACGCTCCTATAACTATATTACAGGTGAAAAACTGGAATTTGAAGAACTGGCTACCATGAGACCTGTTGCCGTTATGGTGGACAACTCCAAATTTGCAATGCCGCAGTCGGGCATTGAGGCTGCGGAAATTATCTACGAAATGGTAACTGAAGGCGGTATAACCCGTCTTATGGCAGTTTATTCCGACATAGACAAGGTTGAAGATGTAGGGCCAATCCGTTCTGCCCGTGACCAGTTTGTGCAGTTTATGCTGCCTCTCAACGCAATCTATGTTCATATCGGCACAAGTATCTATGCAACAGATATGCTGAACTTCTACCATTATCAGGATATTGACGGCCTTTACCTTGGGGTTTCCAGCTTTGTATTTGATGCAGAGAGAGCAACAAAATATGCTCACGAACACTGCTGGTACACAGATGACGGCATGATTGAGGAAGGTATGCGCAAAACAGGTCTTTCCATCAACGGCAACCTGTACCCTGCATTCAACTTTGCAGATTACCGCGAAGCTCCTGTTACCCTTGACAGCGGACTGGACGCAACAGATATCTACTTTATGTTCTCCAGCTATGCAGATGCCTCCCTGCACTACAACGCAGAAGACAACAGATATTACAAAAACACTTTCGGTGCACCGCAGATAGATGAATCCACCGGCAACCAGATTGCCTTTGAAAATGTACTGCTGCTCAACACCAATGTTTCCATTTACCCTGACGGACTCTGCACGGCATTTGACCTGACAGCCGGGGAAGGCTATTATTTCTACGGCGGAAAATACATCCCTGTAACCTGGACAAAAGGTCAGCCTGAAGAACCTCTGCAGATATTTGACCTCGAAGGTATGCCTGTTCAGATGAATGTGGGCAAAACCTATGTTGCAGTGATTGAAGATGATATGGTTGAAACACTGAAAATCCAGGGACCTGACCAGAACATTGAAGGAAACGGAGAAATGCAGCCATCTGATGATGACAGCGGCGATGACAGCAACGAAGAAACAGAGTCCGACAAAGAAGAAGGTTCCGACGACAGCAGCGAGGAAAATTAATCTGAGTTCCGATAATCTTCCGATGATGTAAAAAGTTGTGTTCCGCATAACAACTGTAATTCTGAAAGAATAACAGAATAAAAGGATAAAAAACAAACACCGTAGAGCAATCTACGGTGTTTGTTTATCTTAATGATTATGATGGTGATGATGATCGTAGCCGCAGCCGCAGCCTTCGCCGTGTTCGTGTTTATGTTCCTTTGGCATAGGATGAAGTTCTTTTTCCATAACCACATGTCCGCCCGGAGCAATTTCCTTGTGGAAAATTTCACCCTTCTGGATATAACCGAAACGCTGATAGAAGTCAATGGCTTTGATGCGTGCATCCAGTGTCATCTTTGTTGCACCGCGGTCCATAGCTATTTTTTCCATACACTGCATAAGTGCAGAGCCAACACCTTTTTTCTGTAGAACTGTGTCAACACAGAGATATTCAACCATCCAGGTATTGTCCCCCTGATATGACAGAACGCCGCAGCCTATAAGCAGATTGGAAAACATACTGTTAGTCTCGAAGGCACCTATGATAATCTGGTCTGCCTCGCAGGAAAAATCCTCGTCATATATGCTTCTTCCCAAAGGTTTGCGCATAACTTCGTTGCGGAGTTTAAGTGTTTCCTGATATTCCTCAGAACCGTATCTGATATATTTTACTACATACATAACTTTCCTCCCGCAGCAGAAATGCTTCCGCACATTGTACTGAAATTCTGATATTTCTGCCGCAAATAAAGTTTATCATAAAGACACCCCTGCCGCAAAGCAGGGGTGAATTTTCTTGTTATTAGAACTGATTATTCAGCAACTTCTTCTGCTGCTTCTTCTTCAGCTGGAGCTTCTTCTTTAACAGGTGCTTCTTTTGTCTGTTTGATGGAGAGGCTTACGCGTTTTGCTTCAAGGTCTACACCGATGAGTTTAACGCTAACTTCTTCGCCAACTTTAAGCACTGTGTTAGGATCTTCAACTCTTTCCCAAGCAATTTCGGAAATGTGAACAAGACCATCTACGCCTGGAAGGATTTTTACAAATGCGCCGAATTTTGTGATGGAAACAACTTTTGCTGTGAAGATTGTACCGATTGGGTATTCTGTTTCGAATTTAGCCCATGGGTTGTCCTCTTCTTTTTTGTGACCGAGGCTAACTTTGCCAGCTTCTCTGTCCAAAGATTTAACAAATACGTCGATTTCCTGACCAACTGTAAGAACTTCTGCCGGGTGTTTGATTTTTTCCCATGTGATTTCGGACATGTGAACAAGACCGTCTACGCCACCGATATCAACAAATGCACCGTATCTTGTAAGGGATTTAACTGTACCTGTGTAGTGTTTGCCTTCTTCAACTTCTGCCCAGAATTTTTCTTTGAGTTCGTTTGTAGCAGCATCTTTAACTGCTTTGATGGAGCCGATAACTTTTCTTCTGCCACCGTCTCTGGAGCATTCGATAATTTTGATCTGCTGTTCTGTTTTTACCAAGTCTTCAAGATTTTCGTTTCTGCCTGCAGCGAGAGATTTTGGAATAAATACTCTAACGCCTTTAACAAAAGCAACGAGACCGCCGTTAACTGCTTCAGCAATTTTAGCTGTGAGAATTTCACCGCTCTGTGCTGCAGCTTCAACTGCGCCTTCGCCTTCACGTTCGTCAAGTCTCTTTTTGGAGAGCTGAACTTCGCCTGCGTTGTCGTCAGTTTTAATAACGATGAGTGTAAGCTCGTCACCTTTCTTTACTAATTCTTCAAGCTTTGCACTTGGGTCAGCAGAAAATTCGCTGGCCTTTACTGTGCCTGTGTAACGGCAGTTTGGAACAGAAACGATGATTTCTTTAGCTGTTACGCTTTCAACTGTTGCGTTTACAACAGCATTTCTGTGAAGTTTTACTTCAGAACCTTCGAATTCTGCGAGCATCGCTCCAAAGTCCATTTCTAAGTCACGATTCATATCGCTCATGTTATTAAGTACCTCCTGAATTATGAACGCCGGGGTGCTTGCACCTGCTGTGACGCCCACATTTTGAATATTTATAAAAAGCTCTGGCGAGAGCTCATTACCTGTTTCGATGCTTATTGTTCTGCAGTTTTTGCTGCATACTTCAACAAGCTTCTGTGTATTGGAGGAATGTTTTCCTCCTATTACAACCATAACATCACTGCTTTTGGAAAGAGTCTCTGCTTCAAGCTGTCTTTCCTGTGTTGCTCTACATATTGTATCAAATATTTCGGGATTTGTACATACTTTTTTAATGATATTTACACATTCCTGCCATTTTTTTAACATATATGTTGTCTGGGCAACCACAGCAAAAGACATTTTGCTGTTTTCACCTTCTCTGAGCCAAATTTCCAGCTGTTCCGGCTCGTCAAAAACATAACTTTCGGTGCTGCAGTAACTTACAATTCCCTGTACTTCAGGGTGTTTTTTGTTGCCCATTACCAGCAATATTTTACCATCCGCAGATATTTTTTCTGCAATGCGGTGAATTTTTTTTACATAAGGACAGGTTGCATCGTGGGTAACAACACCCTTTGCTTCAAGCTCTTCACACACTGATTTTTCTATGCCGTGGCTGCGGATAACCACCTCATAACCCTCCGGAACAAGGGTGTTTTCAAGGGTTATAACACCCTGCTTTTCAAGGTCTGCCACCAGCTGTTTATTGTGGATAAGCTCACCCAGAGTTGCAACTTTTTTACCTTCTTCTGCAAGATTATAAGTCAGGTTTACTGCTCTTTTTACGCCGAAACAGAAGCCCGCTGTCTTTGCTGTTGTTATCTTCATTTATATTCCTCCAGCATTTTTGCATAGCTTTCTTCCATCAGCGCCTTTGTTTCGCGGATTTTCTGACGGGAGCCTGTGTCCAGCTGTGTGTCTTCAATTTTAAGAGGCTGACCGAAAACAACAGTAACCTTGCAGAACATCTTCATATTTCCGTCTTCTGTGTGATAGATGATACGCACAGGGATAATATCTGCGCCTGTCTGCGCCGCAATGGCAAAAGCACCGCTTTTAAGCTTGCCCATACAGTTGCCGTCGCCGCGTGTGCCCTCCGGGAAGATAAGCGCACCTGCGCCGCTTTTAAGGTCGTTGATAGTCCGGTCAAGAACGCCCTTGTCTCCTGTGCCGCGTGCAACAGGTATTGCACCGAGTTTACCGAAGAACCAGCCGAGAATTTTGATTTTGAACAGCTCTTCCTTTGCCATAACCGTCAGCTTTCTGCCGCTGCCTCTTGCTATAACAACAAATACCGGGTCGATGGCGGAAACATGGTTTGGACAGACGATGTATGGTCTGCCGTTTGTCTTGTAGCTGTCGATAATTTCCTTGCCGTAGTGTTCAAATCTGAACAGAACACGGAAAAGCACCGATACAACAGCAACAACTATTACATATATCATACTCTTTTACCTTTAACCTTTTTATTCCATTTTGCTTTTTACAATTTCAAGCACAGCTTCATAAGCTTCGTCAAAATTTTTGTATGTAGTATCAAGCAGAACAGCATCCTTTGCCTGTCTGAGCGGTGCTTCGGCACGGTTTGTGTCGTTGTGGTCTCTTGTGATAATATCCTCCAGAACCTCCTGCAGGGAGATGTTCTGACCTTTTTCAAGCAGCTCTTTATGACGGCGTTTTGCACGCACTGTTGCATCGCCCACAATAAAGATTTTGATTTCCGCATCAGGAAGAACCACTGTGCCGATATCTCTGCCGTCCATAATAACGCTCTGTGTTTTTGCCACATTGCGCTGTGCATCCAGCAGAAATGCACGCACTGCCTTGTATGCGGAAGTTTTACTTGCTGCCATGGAAACCTCGTTCATACGGATTTCTTTGGAAACATCTGTGCCGTTGAGCAGAATTCTCTGTTCGCCGTCAATATATTTAAGCTCGATACTGATATTTCCAAGCACTGCTGCAACAGCTGCTTCATCTTCAATGTCCACATTGTTCTGCAGGCAGTAAAGGCCTACTGTGCGGTACATTGCACCTGTGTCAACATACACAAAACCAAGTTCTGCGGAAAGTCTTTTTGCGATTGTGCTTTTGCCTGCGCCTGACGGGCCGTCCAATGCTATACGATAGTTCATAGTTTATCCACCTTTATATCTGAAATAAGTCTGTTATAATTTCTGTTTATGAAAAAGCTGTCCTGTAATATACAGCATACACCAATGACATCACTGTTCGAGTATAGCCTGTGCTGCTGCATAGGCTGTGGAGAAGGCAATCTGCAGATTGTAGCCGCCTGTGTAGGCGTCCACGTCGATAACTTCACCGATAAAGTAAAGATTTTCGCAGATTTTTGACTGCATTGTCTTTGGATTGATTTCCTTTACCGCAACTCCGCCTGATGTGATAACCGCAATATCCAGCTTGTACTTGGAGTTGAGAGGAATTTCAAAATTTTTCATAATCTCAACAAGTCTCAGGCGTTCTTCGCGGGTAATCTGGTTTACCGCCTTTTCTGTATCTATTCCCCACACTTTAAGCATAACGGGAATCATGGATTTCGGCAGCAGCCATTCAAGGCAGTTTGCCGCTTTTTTGTTGTTCAGCTTTGCAAAGTCGTCACAGATACGCTTGTAGAGCACCTCGTTGGGGAGAGCAGGCTTCATATCAATAACCGCCTTGTACTGCTGGATTTCCTTGTCCTTTATATGGCAGGAAGCGGACAGCACCAGCGGACCTGAAATGCCGAAATGGGTAAAGAGCATCTCGCCCTGTTCGCTGAACACCTTTTTGTTTTTGTAAACAAGGGAGAGGTTTACATTTTTAAGGGAAAGGCCCATCATCTCCTTGCACATACTGCCGTTTTCCACCAATGGAACAAGACTGGCTGTTGGTGTAATAACCGTGTGGCCTGCCTGACGGGCAAATCTGTAACCGTCGCCTGTACTGCCTGTCTGTTTGTAGCTCATACCGCCCGTTGCAACGATAACCTTGTCCGCATAAAGCTGTTTTCCGCTTTTAAGCACAACACCCTTTGCCGCACCGTCCTCAATGATAAGCTTTTCCACATCATCATAGAGGATTTTTGCATTTTTACAGTGTTTTTCCAGAGCTTTTTTGATGTCCATGGCCTTGTCGCTTACCGGGAAAACGCGTCTGCCTCTTTCGGTTTTCAGCGGCACACCGCGGCTTTCAAAAAACTCCATAACCTTTGCAGGCGGGAACTGGTATATGGAAGAAAACATAAATTTGGGATTTGTGCGGATGTTTTTGAGGATGGTTTCCTCGTCGCTGTCGTTTGTCACATTACAGCGGCCCTTGCCTGTTATAAGCAGTTTTTTGCCGCAGATATCGGAGTGTTCGATAATTGTCACTTTATGCGCATCTGCAATAAAGCCCGCACAGAAAAGCCCTGCCGCACCGCCGCCGATTACAATAACTTCCATCTTTACCTCGTTAAAAATCTATATAAAAACTGTATTTTTATCTGTTTAAAAACATATTTTCCTTAATACATTATTGTATCACCAAAAGTCAAAAACTGCAACTTTTATATAGATAAAACATCCGTGAAAAGTGTGCTGATATCTGATGTGCCGGATATCGGTATTCCGCGCGGTTCTGCGCATACATTTGTTTTTATCCGCCATTGCCACACCGTATGCCCTGCCCTTTTATTTCTCCTTTTTGCCTTATTGGAACAAGCAAAAACCTCCATCCGCCCAAATGACGGATGGAGGGCTTTCTATAAAAGCTATAGTTGTATTACAGTCTGGGATTTATCTGACTGTTCGAAACATTAAAATTTTCCAAATTTATTGTACTGAATAAATTTAAAAGCTTATACATACTTTCTGTTCGACAAATTGGAATTTATCGACCTTCCTCAAACTTTACATTGGAAGGATATTTGCTTTCGTTCATCTCCGATTTCACTTTAGCTACCTGTTCTATATCAATGTCATATATATTTGCAATAGCCAAAGCATAATAAATTACATCCCACAGTTCTTCATCAACTGTACCTAAAATATCTGTACTGTTTTGCGCTTTAAGTCCTTTTCTCATAGCACGGGAAAGTTCCCCGACTTCTTCAGACAGTTTCAAAAAATAATCCTTCAGCAGTTCAGGGTGATAGTCTTTTTCTTTAATATAATTCTGTAGATATTTAATCGTTGTTTTGCCGTCCATACAGTGTGTCTCCTTGTCAAAATCAAATGTTACTCTTTACAAACTTATAATATAATACTGGCTGATTTTGCCCTCTTTGTAATTGTCATTTTCATCTGTAAGCATCCCGCCATTTTTCTTAATGGTTGCCGCAGAAGCAAAATTGTCTTTATAGCACCCAAGTATGACATTATCCATTCCTTTTTCTTTACATACAGACAATGCATATTTCAGCATAGCAGTTGCGTAACCCTTGTTTCTTTCACTTGGTCTTACACCATAGCCTATATCGCCATACTTTTTAGACAGAGGCTCTGTCAGTTCATATCGAATACTTAATAAACCGATTAGTCTGTCACTATCCAAGCAAAGATACAGCAATGATTTGCCCCACAGTTCATCACCAATAATAGCGTTTTTCTGTATTTTTTCTACCCAGTCGCAATATTCGGAAGAGGTTAGACCCAAACTTGCACTGATACTGGTTTCGTTGTAATCGTAGTGCTCTTGAACATATTCTTGTAATATATTTTTATCACTGATTTCAGGAAGTCTATATATCATTTTATACACCTAACCAATTTAATTTTAATCTATTCGCAAAATTCAAATTTTTCTAACAACATTATACCAAACAGATGTGTAAATTTCCACATACTAACTATTCGTCAAATTCAAATTTATCTTTCAGTTTATCTTACCATATTCTTATATTTCATTCAACGCATAGCAAAACAGGCTAAAACCGAAAACACAAATAGTTAATTAAATGTATACAAATTTTTACTCCTTGCCCACAACAGTATTTGTATGGTAAAATATTTAATTAAAGTGTACACAACAATTCCCCGAAAAGAGAGGTAAAAATATATGCTGCATGTACAGAATGTAAGCCATGGTTTTGGCGAAAGACAGATTCTCGACAACGCCACCTTCCGTATGAAAAAGGGCGAACATATCGGCCTTGTGGGTGCCAACGGTGAAGGAAAAACCACATTTCTCAACATAATCACAGGCAAAGAACCTGCTGACGAAGGCACAATTACCTGGGCCAAAAGAGCCACTGTAGGCTATCTTGACCAGCATTCCGTACTTGAAAAAGGACAGACTATCCGCGATGTGCTGCGCACAGCCTTTGATGAAATGTACAAACTGGAAGCTGATATGCTGGAAATGTACAATAAAATGGGTGACTGCAGCGATGATGAGATGACACAGCTTATGGAGGATGTGGGCGATATTCAGGATATTCTTGACCACAGCGGTTTTTATACAATCGACAGCCGTATTGAAGAATATGCAAACGGCCTTGGTCTCGGTGAAATCGGTCTTGACAGGGATGTAAGTGAACTGAGTGGCGGCCAGAGAACAAAGGTACTTCTGACAAAGCTGCTTTTGCAGAACCCTACAATCCTTATCCTTGACGAACCTACCAACCACCTTGATGAAAACCATATCCGCTGGCTGACAACCTTCCTGCAGAACTATGAGAACGCATTTTTGCTTGTAAGCCACGATGTGCCGTTCCTGAACAATGTTACCAATGTAATCTACCATGTTGAAAATGCGGTGCTGACAAGATACAAGGGCAACTACGACGACTTTATGGCTATGTACGAGCTGAAAAAGCGTCAGCTTGAACAGGCTTATGAAAAACAGCAGAAGGAAATTGCTCACCTTGAAGATTTCATTGCAAGAAACAAAGCTCGCGTTGCCACTACAAATATGGCAAAAAGCCGTCAGAAAAAACTGGACAAGATGGAAATTATCGAGCTGGCAAAGGAAAAACCAAAGCCGGTTTTTGCATTTGAATATTCCCGTGCTCCCGGCAGAGTGGTGGCAGAGGCAAAAGACCTTGTGCTGGGCTATAACGAAGCTCTGACAAAACCTGTAAACTTTATCATAGAGCGCGGTCAGAAAATTGCCATCAAGGGTGTGAACGGCCTTGGCAAATCCACCCTGCTTAAAACAATACTGGGCATAATCCCACCTTTCAGCGGCGAGGTTAACCTTGATTTCTATGCAGAACCTGCATACTTCGAGCAGGAGCATATTGCAAGCAGCAAAAGTGCCCTTAACGAAATATGGGATATGTATCCGTCCATGAGCAACGCAGGTGTGCGCGGTGCATTGGCAAAATGCGGCCTTACCACTCAGCATATCGAAACACAGTGCAAGGTGCTGAGTGGCGGCGAAAACGCAAAGGTGCGTCTGTGCGCAATTATGCTTAAAAGCTTTAATGTACTTGTACTGGACGAACCTACCAACCACCTTGACGTTGATGCAAAGGACAGTCTTAAGCAGGCAATCAAAGATTTTAAAGGCACAGTTATTCTTGTAAGCCACGAGCCTGAATTTTACGAAGATATCGTTACAGATGTGTGGAATCTTGAAAACTGGACCACAAAGATTGTCTAGTAAATACTGCAGAAAACACAGCACCTTCAATCTCTTTGTACAAAAATGAGCAAAAATTTATCCCGCCGGACATTGGCAAATGTCCGGTGGGATATTTATCTTTTATTGTCAGGGCATCGTCTGAAGTGCTTTTCTGTTTGTATGCTATTTTTTATAAACATATTTGTTCATAACAGCTTCAAAACCGTCTCTGTGCAAATCTTCCCAGAATTCACTGCGGAAATCAGGATACTGCACAGGCTCTGACAGGCGTTTCTGATGTTTGAGCTGTTCTGCCAGCGGACGCTGTTTTATGTTGGCACGCTGTTTCATATGATAAACCAGCTTTTCACCTTTGGAGTTGTTGGCAAGTATTACCGAAACCCCAAGCGGATTGTATGTTTCGGGACTGTATTCCTCAATGCCCCAGTAGTCCGCGATTGTGATTGCGGAAACACGGTTCTGTGTTGTGAATTTGCAGTTTGCACAGGACGGGCGCATAATTGTGCCCACCTTGAAGAACAAATCGTAGAAGATATTGTCCTCGTGGAGTGTGCCGTCGCCGTTCATCTCAAAGATAAAACCGCGGTTTGAGTTGTTGCGGGTCCATGGGTGAAGTTTTGAACGGAACATAACCTTTGTCATCTTTCCTCCGCCGTGTTTTGCCTCCTGAAAGACCTTATATTCTTTCCAGATAAGGGGACTTGGGATACTGTGGCAGATAAGGTCGCAGAGGTAAAGATTTGCGGTTATGTGTCTTGGCAGATATGCCTTGAGCCCTGCAACCTGACATGGTGTACCTGTGAACAGCACAGTAAGGCCGTTCTGCAGGTCATTTTTAACCTGCACGAAGATATCCTTCAAATCGCTCTGTGCATACTTTGACACGCGCTGGCGGTCCCTTTCTTCCTTTGTTGCTGCACGGCTGTGGCAGACATTGAACTCTTCGTCAAAATCCGCACCGTAAACCACACCGCCGATTTCCAGAATATAGTCGGAAAGGGCTGTGAATGCTCCGCCGCTGGTGGAAGCCCTGAGCACATCTTCGTCCTTGTGCACACAGCTGTAACAGTTCTGCTGGCCGCCGTTTTTAAGGCTTTCACTGTTGATAAACGGGCAGATATCACGGCAGAGACCGCAGCCGATACACTTTTTCTGTTCGATGACAGGATAGAGAAAACCTTCGCTGTCCGCCTGCATTGTTATGGCTTTGTTGGGGCAGATGTGCTGGCAGGCTGTGCAGCCGCTGCAGTCCTTTTTATTTTTGTAAACCTGTTCCATAAAATACTCCTTGAAAAAAGCGCACATTTTTACTAATATAATTTTATCACAGATTTTCATAAAACTACAGAAAATAACGGATTTTTTATGACATATAATAATATTTGCAAAGCAAAATTTATAAGCCGCCCCAACAGATTTGTCGCACATATAGAAATTGACGGGCAGAAGGAAGTTGCCCATGTAAAAAACACGGGCCGCTGCAGGGAACTGCTGACCGATGGTGCAACGGTTTTTGTACAGAAAAGCGATAACCCTGCCCGAAAGACCAAATATGACCTTATAGGTGTTTTAAAGGGCGGCAGAATGATAAATATGGACAGTCAGATACCCAATAAAGTATTTGGTGAGTGGGCACAGAACAGCGGATTTTTTGGTGATTTAACGGTGATGAAAGCTGAAAAATCCTACGGAAACAGCCGTTTTGATTACTACCTTGAAACAGAAAAGGATAAAATTTTTGTAGAGGTAAAGGGCGTCACGCTTGAGCAGGACGGAGTTGTCCTTTTTCCTGATGCCCCTACCGAAAGAGGCGTAAAACATATAAATGAGCTGTGCAGCTGCATTGATGACGGATACAGGGCGTATATTTTCTTTATCATACAGATGGATAATGTAAAATATTTTACTCCAAACAGAAAAACACATCCCGAATTTGCAGATGCACTGAAAAACGCCGCAGAAAAAGGAGTCGGCGTTTATGCCCTTGACTGTAAAGTGAGCGAAAACAGCATTGTGGCAGACAGTTTTGTAAAGACCGTACTTTAGTCCGCCACATTACACACAGCATTTCCCGAGGTTTAATTATGAAAAAATATATTCCCTATCTGTTTGTTCTTACCGCAGGTATATTCTGGGGTTCTCTTGGATTTTTCAACCGCAATCTTGCCGTTTACGGTTTTACACCAAAGGACATTGTCCTTGTGAGAAACTTTGGCGGCCTTGTTGTAATGACAGTTCTGTTCTTTTTTATGGACAGAAGCATATTCCGCATAAAACTGCGCCATTTTCCCTTTTTTATCGGCACCGGAATTATCAGCGTAGTGGCATTTACTCTCTTGTACTTTACCTGTCAGCAGCACTGTTCCCTTGCGGTTTCTGCAATTCTGCTGTACACCAGCCCTGTTTTTGTTATGGTTATGAGTACACTGATATGGAAAGACAAAATAACAAAACAGAAGCTGCTTGCCCTTGCCGTTACCCTTGCAGGCTGTGTATCGGTAAGCGGAATAATCGGCGGAAACCTGAGTGTTACATTTTTCGGCTTCATCACAGGTATCGGCAGCGGATTTTTCTATGCACTTTATTCCATATTCGGCCGGTTTGCCCTTGAGCACTACAAACCCTATACCGTTACATACTACACATTTCTGTGCGCAGGGCTGACATCACTTCTGGTGGCTTCTCCGTCAAAGGTTATTTCCTCTCTCAGCATTTCCCCTGCTGTCCCTGTTTTATCAGTATGTCTTGTACTTATAGGTACTGTACTGCCATTTATCCTTTACACCAAGGGACTTGCAGAGGTTGAAAGCGGAAAAGCTGCCATCCTTGCATGCATGGAACCTGTTTCCGCCGCACTGATTGGTGTTATAGTTTTTGGCGAACCTATGACAATGTCTGTAATAACGGGACTTATGTGTATTCTTGCGGCAGTATATATATTGCATTAAAAACCGCTTTTGCGTGCACCTTTTATATCGGCATAAGCATTTTATATATTTATATCATATTGCAGAATATTAAATATTTTTACACAACAAAAGCCACGGGAAATTTTCCGTGGCTTTTCGTTTTTATTTAGTTGTTTGCAACGATAAGTTCTTTTGTTGCGTTGTTGAGTGTTTCGTTGCCGTTTTCTGTTACCAGAACGATATCTTCTATACGGATGCCGAATTCGCCAACGCGGTAGATACCTGGTTCGATACTGAATGTCATGCCAGGTTCAAGGTACATCGGGTTGGACTGTTTGATGTCCGGAGCTTCGTGGATGGAGTAGCCGATGCCGTGACCCAGACGGGTTACAAATGTGTGGCCGTAACCGCTTTCGTCAATGATGTCGCGGCTTGCCTTGTCTACATCAGGGATAAATGCGCCGTTAACTGCTGCATCAACACCTGCCTGCTGAGAACGGAGAACATAGTCGTACATCTTTTTCTGTTCTTCTGTTACGCCGCCAACAAAGAATGTTCTTGTCATATCTGCGCAGAGACCTTTGTAGATACAGCCGAAGTCGCAGAGAAGAACATCCTGTTCCTGAATAACGCGTTTGTCGTCATTGTAGTGCGGAAGTGCTGCGTTTTCACCGGAAGCGATGATTGCAAAGCCAAAGTCTGCGCCGCGTTTTGCAAATTCTTCCTTGATAAAGTCCACAACATCTTTTTCTGTCATACCGGGTTTTGCATATTTAACAATTTCGTAGTATGTTTCGTCTGTGATGCGGCCTGCAATGCGCAGATTTTCGATTTCTTCTTCTGTTTTGCAGATTCTCATTCTTTCAAGCAATGGTTTGCCGTTGATGAATTTAACATCGATGTTCTGCATAATATCAAGCACAAGGAATGCTCTTTCTGTGCTGTTTACGCCGATTGTTGCACCGATAAGGCCGTTTTCTTCCAGAGCTTTCTGCACTGTTGGCAGGAAGCCTTCTTTATCGTACCAGCCGTAAACCTTGTTGCCGTCCATATACATACTGATTTCGTCTTCTGTCAGCTTGTTGCAAACATAGAAATATTCGCCTGTTGCTTTGATGAACAGAGCCTGGAAGCGTTCACAGATATGTGTTGTGTGGCCAAGGATAAATTCCAGTTCTTCGCCCGGTGCGATGAGGATTGCATCTACATTGTTTTTCTGCAATACTTCGCAGAGCTTTTCTTTATAAAACAAATTCATAGCAGTTTCTCCTTTTTCTACTTTAAATTATTAACTGTATCAAAACAGGCATTGCCTGTTATTTACCGAAAGTCTCAATTATATACGGCATTATCAGCGCCGCACGGGAAGCTACACAGCCGTATCTGTACTCGTAAAGCTTATCCCCGAACTTAAAAAACGCATAGGTTTCGGGCACCGAATAGTCCAGCCATATACCGAGAAAATTGCCGTCATAATTCTGTACAAATTCTTTGTATTCCGCCAGTAAAGCGGTGTCCATTGCCTCGATATATCCGCTTTTCATAGATGCCCAGTCGTATTTATAGTTTTTCACACCGTTTTCGCTGAAAGCTTTATGCGGGTCGGACAAATCGGTAGGAACAAAAAATTTTCTGAAATATTCATCATAATCGGTGGTATAGCCAAGGGCCTTTACACCGTCGCCGTCCTTCTGTGGCTTATAGCGGCTGCTGCGGCCGAAAACACTGTCGCCCAGAACGGCATAAAAAATCTGCTTTTTCTGTATGGCAGAAAAATTATACCTGTCCCTGAACATCATATATATGTACAGAGCTGTACAGCAGTAGTCACTTAACCACAGATGCTCAATCTGTCCGCTGGCGGAGTGGTGGTCAATTGCAGCTATTGCTCTTTCCACCTTTCCCACCGACTGCAGAACATCGTTGTGGTCCACAAGCAGGAATTTTCTGCCTTCCAGCTCCGCTTCGGTAATAACCTGCGGTGTACTGTCAAAGCTTTCTTCCAGCAGCATACGGGAGGACGGGTCCACCGTATCCCCTTTAAAAAACACCCACTGTGCCTTTATGCCGTTATCATTCAGGATATCCGACATAATCTTTGCCGAAACAATGCTGTCTGCATCGGGATTGCGGTGGCCTGTTATATATACTGTATCAATACCTTTGAAAATTTCAAAATCCATAAAACGCCCTCCGTTTTTCTGTGCACATACAGGTTTGTATGTGCGGTATGCGGGATGCTGAGGACATCATCCCTACAGTTTAATATACCACAATAAAAAGTAAGTGGCAATAAAAACAAAAGATGTGACAGGATTTTGCCACATCTTTCTGCTTGTTTATTAATCCATTTCGCCTGCCATAACAGCTTCAATTTCTTCGATTGTTCTCGGAATCATAGCTGTAAGGTTTTCGCAGCCGTCTTCTGTTACAAGGCAGTTGTCTTCAATGCGGAAGCCGATACCCCATTTTTCCACATATATACCGATATCAACGCAGAAAACCATACCTGCTCTTATCACATCTGCTTCAACAAGGTCGTGTGTATCAAAACCGATATGATGTGCGCCGCCGTGCCACATATATTTGCGGATTTCGTTGAAATGTTCAAGAAGACCAAGCTTTTTAAGTTCTTCAAAGCAGAATTCCCTTGCAATCTGGTCAACGCGTTCCATAGGCATACCCGGTTTGATAATGCTGAACAGATATTCGCTTGTTCTGTATGCTGCCATATAGAGTGCTCTCTGCTGTTCTGTGAATTTGCCGTTGCACGGGAAGCCGCGGGAAACGTCTGTGCCGAGGAAATCGTATCTTGCGCCAACATCGTTGAGAATCATATCCCCGTCTTTTGCCACGCCGTCACTGCCGTAGTAGTGGATGCAGAAGTTGTTGTCACCGCAGGAGATAATCGGCGGGAAGCCAGGTTCCAGCATACCCCAGTTTTTAGCCAGTGCATAGTCAAATTCTGCACGGTATTCGTATTCCTTCATACCCGGTTTTGAAGCCTTCATCATAGCAACAATGCCGTCGCGTGTTGCAAGGGCTGCTTTGCGCAGAGCTTCAATTTCGCAAGGCTGTTTGATTGCACGCTGTTTTTTAAGCTGCGGCATAATGTCAATAAGCTTGATAGCAGGATAGTTGTGCATAATATTTCTTGCGAAAAGCATATCCTCGCTGTCGCGGTCTATATCGCTGTTTTTATATAAATCACAGGCAATGTTCTGTACTTTTCCTGAGCGCATTCTTCTTTCAAAATCCTTGCGGAAACTGTCGATATATTCAACATTTTCCACACCTGAAATATTTTTTGCTTCCTCTACTGTAATGCGTCTGCCTGTCCATCTTTCAACAAGATAGTCGCAAGGAAGAACATAAAGTGTTTCTTCCACCTTGAAATTGATTTTAAAAGCCACCAGAACAAGCTCTTTCTGTGTGATACCTGTAAGGTATGCAAAAGTTCTGTTTGCATAGAAAGGATAGAACTCGTCAGCTGTCTTGATAACCTCTTTTCCGGAGAATGTTACCAGCAGTGTGCCGTTTGGTAAAGAAGCGTAAAGTTTTTCTCTGTTGCCTTTGTAAAATGTATTTTCCATAAAATTACAACCTCCTTTTTTGGTAACAAAAACAGATTATATTAATCTGTTTTCATCTTATTCCAATTTTATTTACATATCAACAATTATTCTACAATTGCATAAATATATTTTTCTTTGGAATATTTTGTATATTTATTGACATTTATGTCTGATTATGTAATGTTTGTTAAAGTTTTGCGAAATATATTGCATTATTTTTTGTACAGGAATATAATATTAGCAGTCAGCAGTTACGACTGCTAATATTTTTTTGAGGTGATAAAATGGCAAGAACAAAACAGTTTAAAGCCGAAAGCAAAAAGCTTTTGGATATGATGATCAACTCTATCTATACGCATAAAGAGATATTTCTCCGTGAGCTTATCTCCAACGCATCCGACGCTATAGACAAGCTGTATTTTCTTTCTCTTACAGACAGCAGCGTGAATAAATCAAGGGAAGATTTCCGCATAAAGCTTTCTGTTGACAGAGAAAACCGTACCCTTACAATCGAAGACAACGGCATTGGTATGAGCGGCGAAGAGCTGGAAGCAAACCTTGGTACAATAGCAAAAAGCGGCAGCTTCAGTTTCAAGCAGGAAAATGAAAAGCAGGAAGATATTGATATTATCGGCCAGTTTGGTGTAGGCTTCTACTCCGCATTTATGGTGAGCAGAAAAGTGGTGGTGGAAAGCCGCAGATTCGGCGAAGATACTGCATACCGCTGGGAAAGCGAAGGTGCAGAGGGATATCGCATTGAAGAATGTGAAAAGGCTGAAACAGGCACAAAAATCACACTCTATATCAAAGACAACACTGAAGAAGAAAACTTTGATGAATACCTTGAACAGTACAGAATTTCTTCCATTGTAAAAAAATATTCCGACTTTATCAGATACCCTATTGTAATGGACTGGACTTCCAGCCGCAGAAAAGAAGGGGAAGATAACCAGTGGGAAGAATATACCGAAGAAAAAGTTCTCAACAGTATGGTTCCTATGTGGAAAAAGGATAAAAAGGAACTTTCCAGAGAGGATTACAGCAATTTCTATCATGAACAGTTCCACGATTATTCCGAACCTCTCAAGGAAATTCACTATAAAGTGGAAGGCAACGCAACATACAGCGCACTGCTTTACATCCCTAAAAAAGCACCGCACAACTATTACGGCAGAGACTTTGAAAAAGGCCTGCAGCTTTATTCCAGCGGCGTTATGATTATGGATAAATGCGAAGACCTGCTGCCTGACTACTTCGGTTTTGTAAAAGGCCTTGTGGACAGCGAAGATCTGTCCCTCAATATCTCCCGTGAACTTCTGCAGCACGACAGACAGCTTAAAATAATTGCTGCAAACATTGAAAAGAAGATTAAAAACGAGCTTTCCAAAGCTATGAAGGACGACCGCGAAGGTTATGAGGAATTTTTCCGCAGCTTTGGACTTGGTCTCAAGTTCGGCATCTACAACACATACGGTGCCTGCCGTGATGTGCTGGAAGACCTGCTGATGTTTGTTTCCTCCAATGATAAAAAACTGACAACACTGAGCGAATATGTTGACCGCTGCCCTGAAAGTCAGGAGAACATCTACTATGCCTGCGGCGAAACTGTGGATAAGATTGAAATGCTGCCACAGACAGAGCTTGCAAAGGAAAAAGGCATTGAAATTCTCTATATGACCGAACCTGTTGACGAATTTGTCGCAAAAATTCTGGAAATATACAAAGGCAAAAAATTTGTAAATATATCTGCCGAAGATTTTGATGTTTCCACAGAAGATGAAAAAAATGCTCTCAGAACCCTCAACGAAGAAAACAAGGATATGTTCCTTTCAATGAAGGAAGCTCTGGGTGAAAAGGTTGCAGATGTACGCTTTACACACAAGCTGCGCAATCACCCTGTGTGCCTTGTAAGCGAAGGGGATATCTCCATAGAAATGCAGAAGGTACTGAACAGCCTGCCGAACAGCAACGGCATAAAAGCACAGCTGGCACTGGAAATCAACAAGGACCATCCTATTGTTGACAAACTTAAAGCACTGTACGAATCCGACAAAGAGATGCTGGCAAAATACGCAGCTGTTCTCTATGCACAGGCAAGACTTATCGAAGGACTTCCTGTTGAAAATCCTACAGAACTTACAGACCTTATCTGCGAAATTATGGTAAAATAAACTTTGCACAGCTACCATTATTTATTACAGGAGCAATAATATGGCATATATTACCATAGATGATTTTTATGCAGAGGCAGACCGCTGCACCGTGCTGACAAGAGAGCAGGAAAAGGAATGTTTTGAAAGGATGAAAAACGGCGACAGTGATGCCCGCCGTCAGCTGACAGAAAGCTATATGCCAATAGTGGCAGCAAGGCTTAAACATTCCGCCTCAACCCGAAACAGTCTCAGCCTTGCACTGTACTGTATGTCCGCACTGGAAAAAGCGGTTGATTCCTTTGATTTTTCCCAGGACAGCGAGCCTTTTTCCCACCGCCTCAGCTGGGCTTTGCGCCAGACTGTAGCAGCTTATATCGCAAAATAACAGAACAGACCTGTCTTAAAAACAGGTCTGTTCTTTTTTATGGTATGATATTTTTTTGTTTATCTTCTGCTGATTTTTCTTATTCCCAGCGCAAAGATTATGCATCCGGCAAATGCCGTGATACTGAGCCAGGCAAGTGCCGCACCTGCAGAAATGTATGTTGTAAGCACACCGCATAGTGCAAGGCCGATAATCTGTGAGATAATCTGACCGCAGGTATTGCTTACCAGCTGTGCTGTTGCCGCATATTCCCTTGGGGTTATCTGGTCAACATAACTCTGTACACCCGGAAGTGACAGCGAGAAGCATCCCGCCTGGGTTACAGATGCCAGAAGCGCAAAGGTTACATTGCCTGAAAGGCCGATTGCAAGGTTTTTTACGCCGTACATAAAGAATGCAACCACCAGCAGCTTTTCTGCGCCGAACTTTCTTTCCAGTTTTTTATAGAATGGCATTGTGAGAAATTCCACACCTGCAAGGATAAAAAGAGCCATGCCCACATCCCCTGCTGTGCCGCCCAGCTGACGGATATGTATTGCGTAATAGCTTGTTGCTGCACCTGTGGGAAGAACGGCAAGTGCATAGCATATAATCAGCAGGACAAAACGCCTGTTTTTGAGCAGTTCCCTGAAAATTACAGCAAAATTGCCGCTGTCTTTCTGCTTTTCGCTTATCTGCGGGTTCGGACACAGCATAGCAACAGGAATAAGCACCAGAGTGCTTACCGCCATAGCTATCGGCAGTGATACAGCGCCGAAAATGTCGAACAGCTGTCCGTATACACCTGCTGTAACCGCATAGGAAAGGCTGCCGATGGAACGCACTGCGCCAAAGTTTACACCAAGCTTGTCGCAGTCCAGTTTTGACAGCCAGCCTTCACTGAAACCGTACATCGCATTGATGGTTGCGCCGATAAGTATACTGCACAGCACCAGCGGAATTTTTCCGTCCAGAAAATAAAGCCAGGTATACGCCGCAACCGTGAGAATACTGCAGACAGACAGGATTGTTCTTGCCTTGCCTGTTTTGTCGCAGAGAAAACCCATAAGAGGCTGCACAAATGCTGCTGTAAGGGATATAAGGCAGGTAAAGATTGCACACTCGTTGGCTGCAATACCTTTCTGCTCCAGAATTACCACAAAAAAGCCCGGACCTATTGCCCACATTGCATAGTATGGAATAAGCAGGGCAGAAAATTTTAAAGATATATGTTTCATATTTCCTCTGTAAATGTATAAAATCACGCACAATCAATTATAGTATAAGGATTGTTATTTTTCAATCATCTTTTATAAGTAATATATACAATTTTCAATGGAAAAACAAAATAATATTTTATATTGTGTCATATTGACTTTTAATATAAAAAGTATTAAATTCAAGATATAAGATAAATTGAGCAAAAGCCTTTGTCAGATGTATTCCGGCATCGGCTCTTTATTTGCAGAAAAATCGCTTAAAGGGAGGATTTATGGAACAAAACAAAATTCTTGAAGGCGGCTTATATAAAAATATTATGCTTTTCTTTCTGCCTATATGGTTCGGCACATTTTTCCAGCAGCTTTACAACACCGTTGACGCTGTTATCGTGGGCAACTTTGTAGGCAAGGCAGCCCTTGCTGCCGTAGGCGGACCTACAGGCACAATAATCAACCTGCTTGTAAACTTTTTTGTAGGTGTATCCAGCGGTGCAGGTGTTGTTATCGCTATGTATTTCGGCAGCAGAAATGTGGAAAAGACAGATACCGCAATACATACTGCCATTGCAATTTCCGTTGCAGGCGGCCTTATACTTATGGCAATAGGCATACCATTTTCACCGATGTTTCTTGAATGGATGGGCACACCTGCCGATATTCTTGAACAGGCAACCGTTTATATCCGCATATATTTCTTTGGTGCTGTATTCAACCTTGTGTACAACATCGGCAGTGGTATTCTCCGTGCTATGGGCGACAGCAAAAAACCGCTGTACTTTCTTATTGTTGCAAGTATAGTAAATATCGTTCTGGACGTTGTATTTGTTGTATTTTTAAATATGGGTGTTGCAGGTGTTGGCCTGGCAACCATTATTGCACAGTTTTCCAGTGCTGTTCTTGTTATACTTACACTTAAAGGACTGCCTGAAGATATTGCACTTATCTGGAACAAGGTTAAACTCAACGGCAGTATGTGCCGCGAAATTTTCAGAATCGGTATTCCGAACGGTATACAGTCCATTGCATTTTCCATCTCCAACATTGCAATTATGTCCAGCATCAACGCATTCGGCACCGACACTGTTGCCGCCTGGACAGCCTTTGGCAAAATTGATGCCATGTTCTGGATGACAGTAGGCTCCTTCGGTATTGCAACCACAACATTTGTGGGACAGAACTTCGGTGCAAAAAACTTTGACAGGGTTAAAAAATCAGTGCGCGCATGCAATGTTCTCAGCATTATCGCCGCAGTTATGCTAAGTACCGTTATGCTGACATTCTACCCGTTCCTTTACCGCATATTCACACAGGATGCCGCTGTTATAGAAATCGGCGCAACAATGGTAAAAATTATGGTGCCGCTGTACTTCACCTTTGTATTTATCGAAAACTTTTCAGGTGCCATGCGCGGCGTCGGTCACAGCATTGCGCCGACAGTGCTTACGATTATGGGCATCTGCGTATTCCGCGTTTTCTGGATTGCATTTATTCTGCCAATGAACAATACCCTTATAACAGCAATTATCAGCTATCCTATCTCCTGGTGTCTTACAGCAGTAATCTTTACAATTTACTATCTGTCGGGTATATGGTTTAAAAAGAGTGTGCAGAAACGCTTTGGCGAGACAGTTTAACAATTGAATAATTTAATATCATACGGCCGCAGAACAGTTGCAGCATCCCGGAAAGCCAAACACTTCAGGGTGTATATCAGACAATGTTCTGTGGCTGTTTTTCTGCAAAAAAACAGCACCGGCTTCAAGTGAAATAGCCGGTGCCGTTCAGTGAGGTTATATTTAAAGATATTGTTATGTTTTGTTCATCTGTCCCGCTTTTTCCATTGCATTGCGGACAGGTCTGTACAGCAGCAGCATTATAACAAAGTTTGCGCCGCCGTGGATAAGGTCAAAGGGTATGCCTGCAATCCACCAGTTGAACATCATGGCAAAACCGCCGATGAAGAAATACGGTATAGAGCAGAGCGCACCGAAGCACAGCCCGAATATACCCGACACTATACTGTAAAGTATAACGGAATCCTGACTGCGTATAAGCCAGGTTATAAATGCCAGCAGCGGCCATGCGTAGATATACATTACCCACCATATACCAAAACCGTATATGCAGCCCTCGATAAGAATAAATGCAGGGATGACAAAAAGCATCTTTCTGCCCAGTATCAGTGTGAACATCATAATCCAGAAGGTTGTTGTCTCCACATTCGGAACACCCTGCAGGGCAATTTTGCACACTTCGATAACTGCAATTGCCATACCGATAAAGGCTATGTCACGGGTTGTAAGTTTTTTTGTTTCCGTCAAGACAAATCACCTTTATCCTATTGTATACACAAGCTGGAATACGTCCCCGTCATTTACCACCTGCTCGGAAGCGCCGTACATTCCGTATTCACCGTTAACTGTAATTGACCAGTATGCGTTGTTTACTTCCCACACTGCTTCTTCGCCGTTTACAGCTTTCATCATAATGCCGTACTGACCTTCAACACTTTCCACCACAAGACCTTCTGCATCGGCAAAGGCTTCTTCAAGATATTCTGCCTCTGTGGAAACATTGTATACTGTGCTTTCCTGTGCAGAGTTGATAACTTCGATTGTGATGTTTTTGCTTCCCTGTGCCGCTGCAGGTGCATAGGTTTTGTATGCAAAAATCAGCACCGATACAACAGCCACCACAGCGATAAGGCTTAAAAAGATTTTTTTGTTTTTCATTTTTTCAATTTCCTTTCTTTTTTGCTTTTCAGAAATTAAAAAGTAAAACAGCTTTCATCAAAAACAAAACCTCTCACCTTGCGGTAAGAGGTATTTTTTTAACATTATAAGCCTGAAAGTCCACCTGTGGCTTTGAGGAATATTATGTAACTAACCAATTACTCGTGGTTTTACATTGCTGCATCACAGGCAGGTCTTCTGACTTAAGGATCTGTGCATAACACCGTCTTCCCGGGCATACGCCCAGTGACACAATGGTGTTACACTCCCCTTTTACAGCGGCGAGTACGTTCAGGATTTACACCTGATTCCCTTTTCACCGGAGATTATTCCGGCACCTGTAACGGATATTAACTTCTGATTGGTTTCAATATACCACATTAATTTTAAAAAATCAATGGTGTACACCAAAACTACAAAAAACTACAGCACTCCGTCCACATTTCCGCGCAGCAGGTCATCAAGGGTAACAGAATCCAGATAGTTATTTATAACTGCCTGCAGCTTAAGCCACATTGGTCTTGTGCGGCAGTCGGCAGTGTGCTGACAGGGCTGTGCGGAACATTCAAGACAGGACACAGGGGCAAGGTCGCCCTCTGTGAGACGGAGAATTTCTCCGATGATATATTCATCTGTTTTTCTGGTCAGCCTGTATCCGCCGCTTTTTCCCTGAATGCCTTCTATAAGTCCGTTTTTCACAAGCACAGGCAATATCCGTTCAAGATATTTTAAAGAAATATTCTGTCTTTCTGCCACAGCTTTCATGGGAATATATCCGTCTGTACCATTTTCAGCCAGGTCTATCATAACACGCAGAGCATACCGCCCGCGGGTGGAAATCATCATAACAGGTCACCTCATTTTCTGCAGATATTTTACCATAAACCCCTGCAGCATATCAACCGCAGAGTCAGGATGTCACACATCTGAAAATATCCTGTGCAAAAAGCACAATTCCGGCAAACGGCTGTATAAGATTGCCCTGCCGGTCTTTATGTGCTGATTTAGTCTGCTGCTGGATTAATGGTGACAGTGGGAACAGTCATCACAGCTTGGAAAAACGCTGCAGTCGTATGCTATACCGTTTTTGTCATAGTAATCCTTAAGTGCCATTTTTATTGCTTCTTCTGCCAGAACGGAACAGTGCATTTTTACAGGCGGAAGTCCGTCCAGCGCTTCTGCCACAGCTTTGTTTGTAAGTGTCATAGCATCATTGATGCTTCTGCCTTTTATCAGTTCTGTTGCCATTGAACTGGAAGCAATTGCGCTGCCGCAGCCGAAGGTTTCAAACTTTACATCTTTGATGATGTCGTTTTCAATTTTAAGATATATTTTCATTATATCTCCGCATTTTGCGTTACCCACTTCCCCCACTCCGTCGGCATCTTCAATTATGCCCACATTTCTCGGATTGCGGAAGTGATCCATTACCTTTTCACTGTAAAGAGCCATAGTATTTACCTCGTATTCATTTTATAAATAGTGGGGAGAGTGCGGGAGAATTACGCCCTCTCCCCTGTGGATTGTTATGTTGGTTTCTGTATGTTTTGTGGTTTTCAGGCGGCATTTTCACCGGCTTCTGCCTTTTATCCGCCTGTTTATCTGATTACAAACTGCTGTCTGCCTTCTGTTAAATCTCGCCATACAGGTGACATACTGCGCAGACGGAAGATAACCTGTGTTACCGCATTGATGATGTATTCTATTTCTTCCTCTGTGTTTTCTTCGCAGAGAGAAAGTCTCAGTGAACCATGGGCAATTTCGTGGGGGCGGCCGATTGCAAGCAGCACATGGCTTGGGTCAAGGGAGCCTGAAGTGCAGGCAGAACCCGAAGAAGCACATACACCCATATCATCCAGCAGAAGCAGCATTGCCTCGCCTTCTATGCCTTCGAAACAGAAGTTAACATTGTTCGGCAGACGGTTTTCCCTGTCGCCGTTGAGAATACTGTGTGGGATACGGGAAAGTCCGTCTATAAGTCTGTCCCGCATAGCAGAAACCTTTTCTGCATTTGTATCAATATTCTTCACCGCTTCTTCCAGGGCAGCTGTCATACCCATAATTGCAGGAATATTCTCTGTGCCTGCCCGTTTGCCTTTTTCCTGTGCGCCGCCCTCGATGATATTTGTCAGTGCGATACCTTTTTTTGCATAAAGCACGCCCACACCTTTCGGTCCGTGGAATTTATGCCCTGATAGGGAAAGCATATCGATATTCTGCTTTTTCACATCAATATGCAGATGTCCTGCTGCCTGAACAGCATCTGTGTGGAACAGCACACCTCTTTCGCGGCATACTTTGCCAATCTCCTCTACAGGCTGGATTGTGCCTATTTCATTGTTGGCATACATAACCGTAACAAGGGCTGTATCCTCTCTTATGGCATCGGATACCTGCTGCGGTGTCACGATACCTTTTTCGCCCACATCCAGCAGTGTAATTTCAAAGCCTTCCTTTTTCAGCTTATCAAGGGTGTGTAGCACAGCGTGGTGTTCAAAGGCTGTGGAAACTATGTGTTTCCTGCCTTTTCTTTCTCCGATGCGTGCCGCGGAAATTATAGCCTGATTGTCCGCCTCGCTTCCGCCTGAAGTGAAGATGATTTCCCTTGCTTCACAGCCAAGCACCTTTGCCACCCGCTCCCTTGCATTTTCCAGTGCCTCCTTTGCCTCCTGGCCAAGAGAATGAAGGCTGGACGGGTTGGCATATATTTTATCCATATAGGGCAGCATTGCACTGATGGCAGCTGCGCTCATCTTTGTTGTTGCAGCGTTGTCTGCATATACTCTCATAGATATGCTCCTTTCATTTTATATGTATATCAAAACTTTTATTTTCGTTATATTTCCTACCTATTCAGTTGGTATTTTGATTGTAACATCATATTCCTACCTTGTCAATAGGTAATCAGATATTTTCATCCATATTTTTACAAATCTTTGATAACCGCAGGTTATAAAACAGGCATCGCTATTCCTACAAATAACGGTGTTAAAATTTGTACATCTTTTCTGCTTATAAATTTGAAAACCGACTGTTTATATGGTAAAATATATAATGGAATTTAATGACACACTATTGCTGAATTGAGGTGTATTTTTATGAATTTTAAACAGGTTTGTGATGCTGCAAGAGGCAATATCGGGCCATTCTGCAAAGCCTGCTATGTTTGCAACGGCGTTGCCTGCAAAAACACAATCCCCGGCCCGGGCGCAAAGGGTATGGGTGATGTTGCAATACGCAACTGGCAGAAATGGCAGGAAGTGCGCGTAAATATGGATACTCTCTGCGAAAATGCAGAGATTGACACTTCCGTTACACTTTTCGGCAAAAAATTTGACCTTCCTGTGTTTGCAGGTCCGGTAGGCGCGGTAAAGCTCCATTACGGTGAAAAATATACCGACCTTGAATACAACGATATTCTGCTGAAAGGCACAAAGGAATGCGGCATTGCTGCTTTCACCGGTGACGGTACCAATCCGCAGGTTATGATAAGTGCCGCTGACATGATTAAAAAATATGACGGATGCGGTGTTCCTACCATCAAGCCATGGAATATCGACACAATCAGAGAAAAGTTTGACCTTATAAAAGACAGCGGCTGTTTTGCAGTTGCTATGGATGTGGATGCAGCAGGGTTGCCTTTCCTTAAAAATATGACACCGCCTGCTGGCAGCAAGACAACCCGGCAGCTTAAGGAAATTATCAGTCTTTCCCCTGCACCGTTTATCGTTAAAGGCGTCATGACCGTCAAAGGTGCACTTAAGGCAAAAGAAGCAGGTGCAGCGGCTATTATTGTTTCCAACCACGGCGGCCGTGTGCTGGACGGCACACCAAGCACAGCTGAAGTTCTGCCACAGATTGTTAACGCTGTAAAAGGCGAAATGACAATTCTTGTGGACGGCGGCATCAGAAGCGGTCTTGATGTGTTCAAAGCGCTTGCCATGGGCGCTGACGGGGTTGTTATTGCAAGACCGTTTGTAACTGCTGTTTACGGAGGCGGCGAAGAAGGTATTGCTGCATATACTGAAAAACTGAAAGCCGAACTCTGCGATGTTATGGCAATGTGCGGCGCAAAAAATATTGGCGAAATTAACAGCGATATGCTGTTTTAATCGGATAAAATAATTTACATATAAAAGGAGATTACAATTATGGAAAGTCGTATCAAAGGTAAAGTTGCATTAATCACAGGCGCAACAAGCGGTATCGGCCGCAGCTGTGCAAGAGAACTTGCAAAACTCGGCTGTAATGTTATCATCACAGGCAGAAGAGCAGGTATGCTTGAAGCTGTTAAAATGGAAGTTGAAGCACTTGGTGCAAAAGCATATCCAATCGTTATGGATGTAAGACATTCTGACGAAGTTATGGACAAAATCAATGCTCTTCCACAGGAATGGGCTGATATTGAAATTCTTATCATCAATGCAGGCCTTGCACGCGGCACAGAAAAACTCTATGAAGGCAGAATCGAAGAATTTGACGAAGTTATCGATACAAATGTTAAAGGTGCTCTCTACACAATCAAGGCTGTTGTTCCACAGATGGTGGAAAAAGATCTGCCAGGTATGGTTGTAACAATGGGTTCCGTTGCAGGTAACTTTGCATATGCAGGCGGTGCAGTTTACTGTGCATCCAAAGCTGCTCTCAGATACATTGCTGACGGTCTCCGTGTTGACACAATGGGCACAAGAATCAAAGTTACAAACATCGAACCTGGTATCGTTGAAACAGGCTTCAGCGTTGTAAGATACCGCGGTGATGAAGACAAGGCAAAAGCTGTTTATACAGGTATTGAATCCCTTACTCCTGACGATATTGCAGAAACAGTTGCTTATGTATGCAACCTGCCTGAAAATGTTCAGCTGCCAGAAGTTATTATGACACCTAACAAACAGGCTGACGCATTCAACAAAGTGTACAATAAATAAGAACCTGACTGAATTGCTTGCACAGTTCTGTGCTTTGCATTGCAGCGGCTTTCTCCGCTGCGGTCAGAACCTTGTAACAGCAGTTTAATTTTGTGTTTTACACTTTTATTTCCGTGCTGTTATAATAATACTAAAATCAGGGCGGACAATGTCTGTCCTTGTGAAAATTCCCATATGAAAGAAGGCTTTAAATTATGGCACTTATAGACCAGGTTCGCGGCGAAATGATGGCTGCTATGAAAGAAAAGAATACTTTGAAAAAAGAGGCTCTGTCCGCACTGCTGGCTGCTCTCAAATCAAAAGCTATCGACAAACGCGCAGACCTTACTCCTGAAGAAGAAATTGCTGTTGTTCAGAGAGAGGTTAAACAGCTTAAGGAAACAATGGACACAGCACCTGCAGGCTATGAAGCTGTTGTGGAAGAATGTAAGCAGAAGCTTGAATTTTATGCAGTATATCTGCCAAAACAGATGGACGAAGAAGAAATCAGAGCTACAATCAAATCTGTTCTCACAGCTCTCGGCATTGAAGCTCCTACACCAAAGGAAAAAGGTATTATTATGAAAAACCTTATGCCTCTTACTAAAGGCAAGGCAGACGGCAAGCTTGTAAACGAAATTCTCTCCACATTCTTTGCATAACCTGAGCGGATTATATCACTATACAAATTCAAGGTCATCCCCTTTATCGGCGGGGTGACCTTTTTGTTTTCACTGCCGTATTCCCCTTTTCATATAATAAAATCAAAGGAAACGGCAACAATATATACAGTTAAAAGGGGGTTATGCCGTGGAAAGTACAAAAAACGATGCTGTATATAAAAATCTTATGCCCGAACAGGCTTTAAGAATGATGACTGACATAAGCACATATACCATTCTGCTGGATGTACGGCGCACCGATGAATACCGGGCAGGACATATAAAAGGGGCTGTAAACCTGCCGCTGAGCCGCATACTGTCAGACAGCAAAGCAGTTCTGCCCGACACCGAACAGGAAATTATCGTATACTGTCACAGCGGCCAGCGCAGCAAGGCCGCCTGTCTTGAACTTTGCAATATGGGGTACTGCCATGTGTATGATCTTGGCGGAATAATTGACTGGCCCTACGATGTGGTTGTTTGCTGACATAATTTTTATATTCTTCCCCATTTTTTACCACACTGCATACAAACTGTTTGTCCGCAAAAAATAATGTAAAAATAAACAAAAAACAGACGGTCAAATGACCGTCTGTTTTCGATTTATATTCAATAATATAATTTCTGAATTATGTAACTATTAGCCGATACCACCGAATTTAGCACCAAGAACAAGTGCTGCGATAGCAAGGATTACATATACATATTTACCAAGTGGGTAGAACCAGTTGCCGATAGCTTTTTTAGCACCCTGGTTAACAGCAGCAAGAGCTGTTTCTTTCTTCATTACCCAGAAGAACATGATACCTGCAAGAGCTGCACCGAGTGGGCAGATGTAGATGGAAACAACGTCCATCCACTGGCTTGTCCAAGGCTGGATAAGAAGGGAAACTACTGCACCGATGATACCCATTGTAAGAACAGCTGGGAGACGTTTCATCTTGAACTGTTCCTGGAAGAATGCAACTGGTGCTTCGTAAAGGTTAACGATGGAGGAAACACCTGCAAAGAGAACACATACGAAGAATACAAGGCCTACGATTCTGCCGCCTGCCATACCGTTGAATACGTTTGGAAGGAAAACGAACATAAGACCAGGACCGCCGCTGGATGGTTCTACGCCGCCAACGCCCATTGCAGGGAGGATAACGAACATAGCGAGAAGAGCTGCCAATGTGTCAAAGATAGCAACATTTCTTGCGGAGGATGGGATATCTTCGTCTTTGCCAAGGTAGGAACCGTAAATAACAGAACCGTTACCTGCAACAGAGAGGGAGAAGAATGCCTGACCGAATGCAAATACCCAAACTTCTGGGTTTGCAAGACCTGCTGGGTTAAGTGTGAAGATGTATTTGTAGCCAGCATCTGCACCTGGAAGGAATGCAATATAAACTGCAAGAACTACAAAGAGACCGAAAAGAACAGGCATCATAACCTTGTTAGCTTTTTCGATACCGCCTGCAATACCCATAACCATAATAGCAAGGGAGATTACAAGACCGATAAGCTGCCATACGCCGTTACCGATACCGAAGATACCGTTTTCGAACATAACGCCGATAGCTTCGCCAAGTGTTGCGGATTCAGGAGCTGTTGCGCCGAATGTACCGCCGATTGTTGCCATATCTGTACCCATAGCGAAGAGACCGCCATTGATACCCATCCATGTGTATTTGAAGATCCAGCCGAGAACAACTGTGTAACCGATAGCAAGCATTGCTGCGCCAACGATTGGAACTGCACCAATTGCTGTACCAAGACCTTTGCCTTTGCCGCCGTTTTCTGTTGCTTTACCAAAAGCACCAACAGGGCCAGCTTCTGCCCAACGACCAAGTGCAAATTCTTCAATAACACCTGAACAACCGATAAGAACTACGAAGATAAAATATGGAAGCAGGAATGTCATACCACCATATGTGGATACCATGATAGGGAAACGCCAGATGTTGCCCATACCAACAGCAGAGCCGATACATGCCAAGATAAAGCCCCATTTAGACTGGAAACCATCTCTTTTTTCGATATTGCTCATTTTGAGAATACCTCCTCTTAAAAAATTTGTTTACGTTTTGTTTAAATAAAAAGCACCCGCATAGCTTATATTAAGTTATGCGAGTGCTTTAAATTAATCAGTTAATTTTAGAGCACTTAAGATATTGTGCTGTGTGCTCACACTCAAATTGTCAAATCTTAGCTTAACGAATTATTTTTCTTCGTTTGGGTATGGTTCAAGGAATGCGTGGAAGTGACGCATTGGGAGTGTTCTGCCCTGAACGATTCTCATGTTAGGGATGTTTTCACGATCTTTGTAAAGTTCGGAAACAGCTTCGATTACATAGTCGAGGTGCTGCTGTGTAAGCTGGCTTCTGTTGATAGCGAAACGAACAACGTTACATACTTCAGCCTGCTGTTCTGGTGTTTTAAGATCGTATTCCATGGAGTAGTCACCAAGTTCGGATGTTCTGATACCGTAACGGCGGATAAGTTCCATAGAGAAGCCCTGACCAGCAAATGTGTCGTGACCGCGTTTGCCATCAAAGAACTGTGTCATGTCGATGTATACACCGTGACCGCCTGCTGGGAGGATAACGCCTTTAACGCCTGCATTGTAGAAACCTTCTGCAAGGTAGTTACACTGTGCAATACGTTCGTCGAGGTAGTGGAAGTTGCAGGATTCTTTAAGACCAACTGCAAGAGCCATCATATCACGGCCGGACATACCACCGTAGGAGTCGTTACCGTAGCAGGAGATCTGTTTAACTTTAAGTCTAACACCAACGTCCATTACTACATTGCCGTCTGCGTCAAAGTCTGTGAAGTTTTTCCAGAAGAGACCTTTGTCGCGGAATGCAAGCATACCACCCATGTTTGCGTGGCCGTCTTTTTTAGCGGACATTGTAAATGCGTCACAGTAGCTGAACATTTCTGTTGCGATTTCGCCGATGTCTTTATCTGCATAGCCGTCTTCGTTCATTTTGATGAAGTATGCGTTTTCTGCCCAACGAGCTGTATCGAGAACGTATGGGATGTTGTATTTGTGAGCGATTTCAGATGTAGCTCTGATGTTAGCCATAGAAACAGCCTGACCACATACTGGGTTGTTTGTGATACAGGAGAATACGAGTGGAACATTTTCCGGACCTACGCCCTGGATAAGCTGTTCGAGTTTTTCAAGGTCCATGTTGCCTTTGAATGGGTTCTTTTCGTATCTGCCGCCTTCTGGAACTTCGTAAAGGAGTTCTTTGTTGTAAAGGTTTCTTGGGATGGAGCCCATCTGTTTTATGTTGCCTTCTGTTGTGTCGAAGTGACCGTTGGAAGGAATTGTAAATACTTTACCTGGGTGACGTTCTGCAAGGATTTTCTTAACGATTTCCATGAGAACGGATTCAGCTGCACGACCCTGCTGGATGATAAATGCGTTTGGTCTTTCCATCTGTGCTGCGCCGCCGTTGAAGAGGCCGCCTTCGTATTCGCAGAGGTAAAGTTCATCCATAAGTTTGTCTACATCTTTGCAGCCTGTACGGATAAGGTCGATAGAGTTTTTCCAGTTCTTTTCGCCGCCGCGTTCAAAGATATCACGGAATGTATCGAGAAGTACATAGTAACCGTTGTTACGGCCGTATGCTTCGTCACCGAGCATAAGAGCGGACCACTGAAGGTCTGTCATAGCTGTTGTACCGGAGTCGGAGAGCATGTCAACTGTAAGCATACCTGCTGGGAATGCGAATTCGTTCCAGTGTGTTGCGTTGAGAGCTCTTTCGCGCTGTTCAACTGTAACTTCAGGCAGGTTACGAACTGCGTATGTGTAGGAATGTGGTGTAGCTGCTTTAAGTGGATACTTTTTCATTGGTAAAACCTCCTAGTTTGGAGATACCCCGGTCGGCTACGGTTGCCTAGCGGTCAGTATCTATTTAAATTTTTTAACAAACGATTTTGGTGTACAGTTGGTACTGTTCACTTAATTGCAAGTATAATTTTATCACGACAATGAGAATTTTTCAACTTTTTATTGTGCAAAATGAATATTTTTTCTATTTTTTATATAAAATTTATATAATTTTTGTGCAAATCGTGGGATAATTTTTTCTCATTTTTTGATAATTTTTTATTAATATGTGTTATAATTTATACATCGGAAATACGACATTTACAATTAATGTATATTTATTAAATATTTCTTATCGATGCATTGTTTTATATGTATATACAACCATTTTATGCATAATTTTCACAGGAGAAACTCTATGACATCCAACCAGCTTCACTACTTTACAAAAATCACAGAATTTTTCGGCAGAGTGCTCGGTCCGGACTACGAGGTTGCCCTGCACGATATTTCTGACCGTGACGGAGCACTTGTCGCCCTTGCAAACGGACATATAAGCGGGCGCAAAATCGGCGAAGGGGTAAGCGACCGTCTGAGAAATATTATTGACAACGGAGAATATGTGGATCAGGACTTTATCCTGCACCTGTACGGAATGAGCCCGAACGGGAAAATCCTGTGTTCATCTTCCATGTTTATCAAGGATGTTGTCGGAAATCTTATCGGTGTTCTGTGCATCAACTTTGACGACAGCCGATACCGTGAACTGAGCCAGAAGGTGTTCAACCTGTGCCATCCTGATGCCCTTGTTGACACCAACTTCCGCTTTGACGAAAGCCGCGTGCCTGCAAATATTTCCGAGCACACCCCGAGACTTCAGAGTGCCCCCGACGGAAGTGCCTATGATATTATTATGGCGGCCGTCAAGGAACTGGACCTTTCCACAGGCAATATGACCCTTAAGGACAAAATTCAGCTTTTAAGCTATCTTGATGAAAAAGGCGTATTCCTGATAAAAGGTGCTGTAAAGGATGCCGCAAAGATTTTCGGCTGTTCCCAGGCAACCATGTACCGCCACCTTTCCAGAATAAAGGAACAGTTTTAACGGCAGATGGAAGATGCGGCATATTCCCCCTTATAAACCACAATACTTAAATATATAAATATATTTCATTTATACAAATTAAAAGAGGTCTGATATATGATTACAAAAGTTGACAGTACAAACAAAGAGCGTTTTATCTCCATGTGCAAAGCAGAACATGTTTTCGGCAGCCGCGCACTGACCGCCCTTTCCGCATACGGCACAGACCATAACATACATAAATTCTGGATTATGACTGAAAACGGCACCGATACTGCCGCACTTCACCTTAATGGTCAGGTACTGACCGTTATCAAGGAAAATATGGTGAACACTGACGACATTATTGCCCTTACTAAAGAATTTGAAATACACGAAATTGACAGTGACTGGGACCTTTGTGAAAAACTGCACGCAATACTGGGCGGCTTCACCGAAAGCAGCTATTATATGACATATACAGGGGAAGAAATAACAGAAGATTTTCCTGATATAAAAACCGCCTGCCTTCGCGATGTATACAGTGTGCTGCGGCAGAGTCACGAATACTACCGCACACATCTTAAATATGACCCTTGGGCAACACATCTGGAAAGCTGCATCAAGGCAGGATGCACAGAAGTTTATCAGCTTGAAAGAGACGGAAAGGCTATAGGTACAGGCAGTATTATCAGTCAGGATGAAACCCACGCCGCTATTGCCGCTGTTGCTGTTATACCTGAATACCGTCTCAAAGGCATCGGCAGTTATATTACACTTTTCCTTGTAAAAGAAATACTGAAAAAGGGCAAAACTCCTTGCCTTATTTCAGGTTATGATGAAGTGGCAGAACTGTACAAAAAAATTGATTTTGTAACTGTCGGCCGCTGGGGTGAGCTTTATATATAACAAGCAGCTCTTTGCCTTTTTCGCAACAAGTCATTTATACAGTTATTTGTTTTTTCGTACTGTACAGCACAGTATTCCAGACAGATTTTTTATCAGCTTATCATACAAAAGCAGAAGCCGTACGGTGTTCCGTACGGCTTCTGCTTTTAAGGAGTAAGTTTTAT
>JAFSCM010000051.1 GCA_017436765.1 Oscillospiraceae bacterium | reverse complement strand
GGGCGTCCATGGTTGCCACCAGTGCGGTTGTATATCTGATTATCCCCGTTTCCCCTGTGGGCAATATGACAAACCTGCAGTTTGTTTTCAACCGCCTTCTGGACACATTTATGGGTTTTGCAATAGCCATGGCAGTAAACAGGATAAAGCTGCCTTCCGAAGAAGAACTTTCCGCAAAAAAAGAGGCTATGAAAAAGCGTATGGAACCTGAAAGCCGGAATGCAGATTTGCCGCCTTCTGACGATAAAAAGCAATAAAAAGTACAGACCCGCCACCTTTTGGTGACAGGTCTGTTTTTTATCTGTGGTTTTTTCTGTATGCCATATAATTTTCCAGAATAACCGTTGCGGCAACGGCATCCAGCACCTCTTTGCGCTTTTTGCCGAAGGTACCGTTGTCGGTGAGCATATTGAGGGCGGTTTTGGTGGTTGCCCTTTCATCCCACATAACCACCGGCACTGTAACCATCTTTTCAACTTCCTGTGCCACAAAGGTGCATTTTTCGCTGCGTTCGCCTCGGGTGCCGTCCATATTCACAGGGTTGCCGATAACTATCAGCTCTGCTTTAAGCTCTTTTGCCTGCTGAGCAATCTTTTCAATCGCCTTAAGTGTATTTTTTTCTTTTATAATACCAACGGGGCTTGCCAGAAACTCTGTGACATCGCTGACTGCAATGCCTGTTCTGCTTTCACCGTAGTCTACTGCCATTATCTTCATAAAATAATATCCTTTCGGTATATGGTATAAAAATTTTAACATCAATACTCCGTTTAGGCAAGAGGCATTGTAAGTTACATACCGATAGACACCTGCAATATTTTTGTGGTATACTGTAAAATATCAAACTTAATCAAACGGTGAATCAGATGTCAGCTTATGATGTAAAAAATCTGAGAAAAGCCGCCCTTGTAATACTGACTGTCCTTTTCTGCGCAATATTTGTATATATCTGTGCACGGGAGAGGATGGAGTGCATGGGGGTTGCCATTCTCAGCGATACAAGTGAATACACCAGCTATGAATACCGTGATTTCTCAGGCAGCATAACCCATTACGGCAAGCCCGCCGCCATCGACACTTCCACAAGCACAATCTACATTTCACAGAACCTTGAAAAAAGCTGTGACTATGTGGATTTTGAAGGTATCTTAAGGCTGAACGATAACAGCTGCAGTATGTTTTTTGCCCCTGATGATGCGTTTGCGGATATGGAAAATGCCGTGAAGGACGGACACCCTTTCCGCCTTATAATCTCTGACGGCAGCGGAAAATATATGGAGTACAGCATAATCTTCACATCTCTGCCCGTTATCTCCATAGAAGGTGGTCTGTCATATCTGCGTGACAACGATGTGGAGGGTGACCCGCCTGTTGAAATATTTGCAGGCAGCATAAATGTATGGACGCCTTTTGACCCTGAAGTAAAGGCATACACCGCAAAAAGCAGTCTGCTGGAATGGCATGTCCGCGGACACAGTGCCGCCGTGCACGACAAAAAGCCGTGGAAGGTTTCGCTGAAGGACGAAAAAGGCGAAAACGCAGACCTTAACCTGTTCGGTCTTGGGGCAGATGATGACTGGATTATAAACGCAATTGCCTACGACCACACAAGAATAAGGGAAAAGCTGTTTATCGGCCTGTGGAACGAAATGGCGGAAAAGACAAACCACAACACAAAGATGACCGAAGGACAGTATGCCGAAGTTGTAATGAACGGAGAATACCACGGGCTGTATCTTGTACAGCGCCGTATCGACGCCAAGCTGCTGGGCCTTACAGAACACGATATCCTGCTTAAAGGTGCCAGAAGCTATAATCCCAAATATGTTTACAAGGCATACGAAATAATACACACAAACCTTGAACACGACTATGTGTATCTGCTGCTGGAAAACTATTACAACCGCACCGATATGAGTTCCTTCAGTATAGATAACTTTATCGACTGCAACCTGTTTATACAGTTTGCCTATGCCCGCGACAACCGCCTGTACAACAATACATATTTTACAATGAAGGCAGGCCCTGCAGGCTACAATACGGTGATGACAATGTGGGATACCGACATATCCTTTGGCAAAAAAAGCGTAAACGGCTACAACTATGAGGAAACCATCCACACACCTATGGAGCGTGAGGACACCGACAGCATAAGGGCGCTGCACCCTGACTATGACCGCAGGGCATACGACAGATGGCAGATGCTGCGGCAGGATGTGCTGAGTGAAGAAAACATAGCACAGCATATTGAAAACTGTATGGCGGAAATAACCTTCAGCTCTTCCCTTGCCCGCGACCACAAAAAATGGGGCATCGGCGAAGACGGCGCTGATACCCTTGAAGGTGTGGAAAACTTTATAGCTGCAAGGCTGCCCTGGCTGGACGGATATCTTGCGCAGCAGGCCGAAAGCGCCATACTCTAAAGGCTGTGTTCACTGCTGTACAGATTCTGCATAATCTGCAGCCTGACATTATTGATACAAAAAGTATTTTTGTGATATAGTTATTACATTGATTCTGAATTTTTGGGAGAATAAACTATGAAAAATTTTGTAAATGAATTCAAAGCATTTATCAGCCGCGGCAATGTTGTTGATATGGCAGTCGGTGTTATCGTAGGCAGCGCTTTCACCGCTATTGTAAACAGCCTTGTAAAGGATGTTGTAACACCGTTTATCGGCGTTCTCACAGGCGGTGTGGATTTTACACAGATGAAATATGTTATCACACCTGCTGTGGGCGAAACACCTGAGGTTGCTATCCTTTACGGCAACTTTATCCAGGCAATCATCAACTTTCTTATCATTGCCTTTGTTGTTTTCTGTATGGTTAAGATGATAAACACAATGCGCGCAAAGATGGAAGCACAGAAGAAAAAAGAGGAAGAAACAAAACCTGCAGAACCTCCAAAACCAAGCGAAGAAGTTCTGCTGCTTACAGAAATCAGAGATCTGCTGAAAAAAGATTAATTAAAACCACAAAAATAAAACTCCTTTCACACGAAAGGAGTTTTTTGTTTTCAGGGATATACTATTGTGTGTGTTATCATATCGCCGCCAAGGCCCATATCTGCAATTGTCATAATTATATAAGGCAGCGCCATAACAAAAAGCAGTACAAAAACAGCTGCAATAACCCATATTATCCTGCGGTTATCCTTTGCAGACACACCGTTTTTCTTCATATATTTTGCAGATGCAACAACAATCAGAAACAGTATTGCAAATGGCACCGCAAAAAGAAGGGTGGAGACGATTTCTCCGTTTTTTGCCAGCAGAACAGCCATACCGCAGAGAAAAAATGAGGATATTGCCCCGTCTGCATTTGCCCATATTCTGTTGGGGCAGAAGTTGGTGAATACATCCTTTTCCGCCGCTGCCCTGCGTGCTTTTACATACCAGCTGTAATAACCTGCAAGGGAGCAGAGTGCGGATATGCATCTGTATATATAATATGCCGCTATAAGCATCGACAGGGCAGACACCCTTTCCACCATATATGCAAAGGAGGTATCCCTTATAAACATACCTGCCACTATAGCGAGAAACACCGTAAATGCGCCGTTTATCACCGCATCCTGCCGCCAGTTTTTAAGTTTTAACACATTTATCATAGAATGGAAATTTTCCAGCTGTACCACCGCATCGGTGTGAATAGGCAGAGGGTTTTCCCTTTCGTTGTAAAAAATCTGCATTGATGCGCTGTCTGTTATATGCTGCCAGCCGCTTTCCCTGCAGAAATCCCACAGCCTCTGCAGATTTTCCGGAACACAGGGGTCAAGAAAATCGTATTCAGGAAAAAATGTCACAGCAAAATGAACCTTTCGCGGCTGACATTCTTCATAGCACAGCTCTGCTTCATTGAAATCTTCCAGCATCCAGCCGTTCTGTGCCATATATTCAAGATGTTCTACAAGCTGCGGGTATTCCCACAGGGTAAATCTGTTTTTTTCGGTCATTCTGTCTGCCATATTCTCCCCTCCTTTTTCCCGCTATACTGTTATTCACTTTATTCTTCTCTGTTTGTATCTGTAATCTGTGCGTCTGCAATTATTTCATCCAGCTTTTCTCCCCACTTTTTATCGGTAATTTTTACATATCTGTATCCTTCTTCAATCGGTCTTATATAATCACAGCCGCAGGTTATAAAACCCGTCTGATTTTCTTCTCCACCGTTATTTATGTAAATTCTGTAGTCCACTTTATCGCTGGACGAAACGCTGTCCATAGAAATGCCGGGAATAAAGGTGAACATATTTATACTGATACGCTTTCTGTATTTTGACTGAGCAATAAAATCCAGCAGTTCTGCTTTCTGCACATCATCGAGAAGATAGGTTTCTCTGAGTCCCGGTGGTTCCTTTGAATTGTATTCGGGATAACTTGAATCCATACGAAAAACCGTAATTTCTCCGTCTGTATTCATAATCTCCATATCAAAGGCCTTTTCCCCTGTTGTAAACAGCGACAGATAAAAAACTGCTGCCACAGCCATAACCGCCACAACCTTTATAACTGTTTTTTTGTTTTTCATAATATACTCCTTATATACCTAAAAAACTCAACCAGAACGCAATTCTTGCAAAAGCTGCAAACTGTATCACCATTATTATTCCGCCAACCACAGAAACAGCAAAATGTGCTTTTTCCGCAAAGCTGTAGCTGACGGGTGGTATCAGCTGATTGTCGTCCTGCGCTGCAATATATGCATAATTCAGCCACTTTTTGTAGCTATGTATTCTGAAACAGTGATATCCAAGCTGTATAACCATATACGGCACCAGTACCGAACCCATTGACAACACCGCAAACTGCATAAAGTTTGTTTCGCCAGTCTGTGAAAACACCAGTGCAGACACCACAAGCCATACACAAAACGCCACAAGCAGCACAAACGCCGCAACTGCCGCCCTGCGCCATACTGTTACAAATTTCTTTTTCACCAATCCGTCAAAGCCGTTCAGTGTAACAACGGCATCGCTGTGCAATGAAACAGGGTCTGGCTGTTCATTGTAAAAAACCTGAACATAATAGTTTTTGGTTATGTGTTTCCACCCGTCCATTTCTGCAATTTCCCACATCTGTTCAAGTTTTGGAGGAATATCGCTGAAATCATAGTTGTAGTCAGGAAAGAACATTATATCATAATGAATCCGCCTTGGCTCTGCAGAAACAAATTCCAGCGTCTTTTCGTGATAGTCTGTCAGCAGCCAGCCTTCAAGGGCCATCTTCTCAAGGTGCTCAATAAGCAGGGGCCAGTCCCATATTCCCCATCTGTTCGGCATAATCTTCTTCTGTTCCATAGCTAACCTCTCTGTTTATAACACGGTTGTAGTCCTGTGCCTGTGTTACAAGACGGTCATATTCCCTTTCCAGCAGAGTTCTGCCCTTGTCGGTAAGGATATAGCTGCGGCGGCGGCCTTCGGTCTTTGTTTCAGCAATAATGCCCTCGTCACTGAACTGCTCCAGCAGGTTATACAGTGTGCCGCTGCCCACCTTTATGCGGCCGTGGGTTATCTGTGACACCTTTTCCATAATATCCATACCGCAGCACTCGTCGGTAAGTGCCAGCAGCACATAGAACATCTGTTCTGTAAGGGTTTTGAATTTTTCTCTTGGCATAAAATCACTCCATACGCTTATTGGAACATATACAGCAGCTGTATTCCGTATCTGTCACGGCGGATATGCGCAGCAGCCGTCGCTGCCGAAAACTGCTCCCCCTGTACAGACAGATATGCCGTCATATATGTCGAATATCGATATATCTTGATATCAGTATAATGTCGATTATCGATATTGTCAAGTGCTTACTTTGTGATATACACTTTTGGGGCATATTGCATATATGCAGAATATTTTTTATTTTCCCTATTGACTCTCACCTTACGTTATGGTTTATACTGTAACTGTAAGAGGTAACCCACTATGAAAAAAGATTATCTGACAGTTAAAGATGTGAGCAGCATAACGGGCGTCAGTGTGCGCACACTGCACCATTATGACAGTATAGGCCTGCTGAAACCTGCCACAATAACCGAAAGCGGATACAGACTGTATAATGACGCATCCCTTAAAAAACTGCAGAGTATACTGCTTTTCAGAGAGCTGGAGTTCCCTCTTAAAGAGATTGAAAAGATAGTGAACAATCCGGATTTTGACAGCATAAAGGCTGTGAAAGACCAGCGTGAACTGCTGACACTTAAACGAAAACACATTGACGGGCTTATCGCACTTGCCGATGAGCTGATTATACAGGAGGACTATATGGCATTTAAAAAATTTGACAGGGCAGAGATGGAAAGGTATGCCGAAGAGGTTAAACAGCGCTGGGGCGCAACCGACCAGTACAGCGAATATGCACAGAAAAGCCGCAGCCGCACCGCTGACCAGCACAACGCCCTTGGAACACAGCTTATGGACATCTTTGCCGAAATAGGCAAACTGACAAACCTTTCACCTGAAGATGAACAGGTACAGGCAAAGGTTAAAGAACTGCAGGATTTTATAACCGCAAACTACTACAGCTGCACAAAGGATATCCTTAAAGGTCTGGGCAGTATGTATATCGCTGACAAGCGCTTTAAGGAAAACATTGACAAGGCAGGCGGCGAAGGCGCTGCAGCTTTTGTTGCAAAGGCAATTGAACTTTACTGCAAGGAATAGTACAAACAAAAAAGTCTCCCTTTCAATCGGGGAGACTTTTATTTTTATCTGTACTGAGAAATATCAAAGCTGTCGAAGATGTACATATCAAATTCGCCCTTTACATATTCCAGCTCTTCTGCGCTTTTAAGGGTGTAGCAGGCTGTTTCTGCCCCCATAAGACGGCAAAGGTTAAGGGATATATTGTCCTTGTGAACTGCCTTGTAGCTGATAAAATCAGGGCGTGTCGCCACATTTTCCAGCATATATGTAAGGACAAGGTACAGTGGTTTGCCGCTGTACTCATCTTTTTCCCAGAATTTTTCCGCCAGCTGTCCGCGGGCAACCTGTGGGGCGTTCTTTTTATACCACAGCAGCGCTCTCGGGTCAAAGCACTGCATCATATATTCACCCTCATACTCATCAAGCAAGGCCTGTCCTGCGGCGCATACGGCTGTGTCCACCCTGTCCATTTTGTACTCAACAAGCAAAGGTACCCTGCCGTCTATAAGGGCAAGAGTTTCTTCAAAGGTGGGGATTGTCTGCTCTGTGCCAAACAGCTTCATCTCTTTCAGATCTGCCGCTGTATAATCCCAGATTTTGCCCTTTACACCGCATACGCGGTCAAGGTCGGCATCGTGGAAGACCATAGCCACACCGTCGGAAGAAAGCTGAATATCCAGCTCTATGGCAAATCCTTTTTCTATTGCTGCTTCAAAGGACGGCAGTGAGTTTTCGGGTATGCCCTTTTCGTTGTCAAAATATCCTCTGTGGGCAATAAATGCACCGTCAAAGGCAGACATATCGGGCTTGTTTCTCATCCTTGGTGCAATAAGAAAAAGATACATCCCGAAAAGGACAATGAGTATAACTGCAAGTATTTTTATGGGTTTTCTGAATTTTGTCATATATATTCTCTCTTTATGTAAGATTTACTTAAACAGTTTATCACAATGATATCCCATAGTCAAAAAATCACAGCAGAAAAGGCAGGACAAAAGCGACCCTGCTTAGCGCCCCCCCAACAAGAAAACATAAACCTGATTTTAAATACAAAAAGGCTGCTGTGTTATCGGCACTTGCATTACACAAAGTAGTGCTGCGTGCCTTTGCCTTGCAGCAGCACCTTTTCTGTAAAAACAGGCAAAAATGTATCCGCCATATCACATTAATGCGATATGGCGGATATTTATGTTTTCTTATCGGAATGCCGCTTTTTCTGCTGTTTTGCTTTACAGATAACCGCGCATATCTATAACCAGTTTTTCCTCAAGGTTTATCAGCCGTTTGGTAATATCCTTGCTCACTTCATCCGCCGCCTTGTACTGATTGAGATACATGTTCAGGCTTTTCACACCCATATTGCAGCCGTCGGTCATAAGGTCTGCAATGGTGGCATCGCTTTCCTCCATCATCAGCTTCATATTGGTTTTCATCCAGGACATACTCTTTGCCATAGGGTTCGGTTCCTTGCCTTCATCCCTGTATTTATCCAGCAGGGACTGTATCTCCCTGTCCAGCTTTTCGTGCTCTTCCTTGCATTTTGTCAGCAGTTTTTCCAGTTCTTCGCCCTTTACAAAGGGAAGAACTTCGTCAATGGATGACACACCCATTTTAACCCCTGCATCACATTCACGCAGCAGGCGCACCGTATCCTTTTCGACCATAAAATCATCTCCTTTGTTTTTATGGTATTATGCACGGATTTACAGGAATTATTTTATCTTTCGGGTAAATAATAAAAAAGCAGATAAGCAAACTGCTTACCTGCTTTTTTGGCGGAGATGGTGGGATTCGAACCCACGTGCCGGCTCAACACCGACAAAACGATTTCGAGTCGCTCTCGTTACGACCACTTCGATACATCTCCATAATAACTATATCATTATAATTATTTTCAAAAATAAAATCAATAGCAACAAACAGATTTTAGTGCAGATTATACCGATATATGGAGGTTTTATGGACTTTTACAGACGGGCTGAAGAACTTAAGGATGAAATTGTATCCCACCGCCGTTTTATTCACAGAAACGCAGAAAGCGGCCTTGAGCTGCCTGTGACAGCAGAATACATCTGCGGCAGGCTGACAGAGTACGGCATACAGCCGCAGAAATGCGGATACGGCATAACCGCCTGCATAGGCAGCGGAAAGCCTGTTATACTGCTGCGTGCCGATATGGATGCTCTGCCTATGGATGAAGACAGCGGAGAAAAATTTGCCAGCACTAACGGCTGTGCACATACCTGCGGTCACGATTTTCACGCGGCGATGCTGCTTTGTGCCGCCAGAATGCTGAAAGAGGCGGAGAGCAGCCTTAAAGGCACGGTAAAGCTGATGTTTCAGCCAGGTGAAGAAATTATCAAAGGCTGCAGGAATATGATTGAAAACGGAATTCTGGAAAATCCCGTTCCCGATGCCGCACTTGCTTTTCATGTTGCGGCAGGCAGGGTTCCCGATGGTATGTTTATGTACAACAGCCGAGGTACTATGATGTATTCCGCAGACCACTTCCGCATAAAAATACAGGGCAAAGGCGGCCATGGGGCATATCCCGGCCTTGCCGTAAATCCACTGGATATGGCAGTTTCGATTTACCACTCCCTGCAGGGAATTTCAGCCTCCGAAACAGGCCCTGATGCGTCCTGTGTGCTGACTGTATGCAGAATATGCGGCGGCGACAACACCAATATTATCCCCCATACCGCTGTAATGGAAGGCGCCCTGCGCACCGACAGCAGCAGCTGCCGGCATCATATAAAGCAGCGTATTGAAAGAACCGTGTCCGCAGCTGCACAGATGTGGGGCGGCTGTGCCGTTACAGAATGGCTTTCTGCTGTGCCGCCTCTTGTGTGCGACAGCAAGCTGACCGAAGATATGGCAGGTTACATCCGCGAACTGCCCCTGCCGCAGCTTTTGCCCCGCGGGGATATGAAAGCCTCCGCTTCGGAAGACTTTGCCTGCATAGCCGAAAAACTGCCGTCGGCAATGTTTTATCTTTCCGCAGGCTTTGATGACAGCCGCGGAGATTATTCCGCCCATCATCCAAAGGTGATGTTCAACGAGGATGTATGCAGTTTCGGGGCAGCAGCCTATGCCCACTGTGCCGCAAGATGGCTGGAAGAAAACAGCGTATAAGCACAGCAGTATAAAAAGACAGATATTCCCCGTATGCTTCACAAAGGACATCTGTCTGCTGTATGCAAAAAATAAAACCGCTCTCAATGAGCGGTTTAAATTTTCTTTGATTATTTTGCTGCGTTAGCTGCTTTCATCATTTTAGAAACTTTTCTTGCAGCTGTGTTTTTATGAAGAACACCTTTTGCACAAGCTTTATCAATTGTAGATACAGCTGTTACTACAGCTTTTTCTGCGTCAGCGGAACCAGCAGCTACTGCGCTGTCTGCTTTTTTGATAACAGTTTTGAGGTTACTCTTCACAGCTTTGTTACGAAGATTTTCTTTCTTCGCCTGAACTACTCTATCTTTCTGAGATTTGATATTTGGCATGATTCCACCTCCTTCAATTACTGTGACAGTATTAATTATAATATCATTAAATGCACTAAATTGCAAGTATTTTTTTATAAATTTCTTACAAATTTTCGCAACAGGTATATTATATCACAACTTTGAATATAAATAAAGATAGTTTCAGGGTAAATTTTTGCCCTTTATAGCACAAAATTGCCATTGTGGCACAATTTTTTACCATATCAGCTGTCAGCAGCTGATATATACAGCCGGATACGGAGGTGTGCGGATTGAAAAAAATCTGGATTTTGTTTATATTCCCTGCTGCCTGTGCATTTTTTCTGTTTGCATTTCGGGAAAAAGCCGCTGTCTGCGCCGCAAGATTCACCCTGTCTGCCATGAACCCGTTAAAAGCTGTAAGATATACGGTGGCGTCTCCAAATGATTCTTTCGGCACTTCCGTTATTCCCCAAAGCACGGCAGACAGCGCTGAATATGAAAACCCCTTTGAAGATTTCACCTTTGCCACTCCCAGCCCGCCGCCTGCCGAGCAGCCCGTAACAGATACCGACTACCCCATTACCGCTATGACCTACATACCCGTGCAAAACGATGTTACCTACAAAAAGCAGAACTGCTATGTAAAAAACGCAACAAAGCTTGTCCGCAGCGAAGTGGAGCCCGAACTGCTTGCGGAAATTGATTTCAGGGTGGAAAAACACAGCAGCGAACCGCAGATACTTATAATGCACACCCACGCCACCGAAAGCTATCAGAACCACCCAGAGCTGTATTATGACCCTGCCTACACCTGCCGCGACACCGACGAAAGCAGAAATATGGTAAGTGTGGGGAAAATTATCACCGAAAAGCTGAACGACCTGGGCTACTGCACCATTCAGGATGCCACCCTCCATGACTATCCCAACTACAACGGAAGCTACGACCGCAGCAAAATCACCGTTGAAAAATATCTGCAGCAGTATCCCTCCATCAAGGTTGTGCTGGATGTACACCGTGATGCCATTGAACGCACAGACGGCACCAGGATAAAACCCGTTGTAACCGTAAACGGACAGCAGTGCGCCCAGGTGATGATTATATCGGGAGCCGACAACGGCTACCTTAATATGCCGAATTTCAGAAAAAACCTGCGGTTTGCCAGCCATTTTCAGAACAGTATGGAGACCCTTTACCCCGGTCTTACCCGACCTGTGCTGTTTGACTACCGCAATTATAACCAGCAGCTTACCACAGGCAGTCTGCTGATTGAGGTGGGCGGACACGCAAACACCCTTGAAGAAGCACAGAACAGCGCAAGACTTATTGCATACAGCCTTGCAGATGTCTTTGACGGGATGCAGTAGCCTTTGCTTTTACCTTTTTAAAGGCGGAAAATGACGTGCATGTATACTGCTCAGCCACTCTGTTTCCCATCATTTTTACTCTTGTTTTTTCACCTTCAATAACCAAAAGTTATATATTCAATAGTTTGCACTGTCGAAAAAGCTGCTGCAACTTTGTATATAATGCGAATTTATCTTAAATGATTTATTAAGTATAATAACACTGACAAAATTAGACTATAGTACACTTTTGCAAACAGAATCGGGGAATCTGACTATGCAAACAAGAAAAACTTTTCAGAAATCACTTACACTTGATGCTGTAAGGGAGATGAAATGTCACCCTACCGCCGATCAGGTTTACGCCTTTGTTTCAGAAAAATATCCTGAAATAAGCCGTGCCACAATATACAGAAACCTCAATCAGCTCAGCGAAGCTCACGAAATACAGCGTTTCAAAAATCCCTGCGGTGCAGACCATTTTGACCATCAGCTTACACCGCACTACCATTTTGTCTGCAGGGAATGCGGCAGCATAATCAATGTTGAGATGGAACTGGATGCCGAAAACATCAAAAAACTGTGTGAAGAAAAGACAGGCTGCTGTGTAAGCGACCATATCCTTGTCTTTGAAGGAATCTGCGGAAAATGCAGGGGTTAATTTTTGATTTATCTCTTTAAATTTACACAAACTTATTGTATAATATTTTTACAGGCAAAGCCTGAATATATTCTGATGAGAGGTATACACTATGAATCTTAAAGGCACAAAAACAGAAGCTAACCTTATGGCTGCATTTGCAGGCGAAAGTCAGGCAAGAAATAAATACACATATTATGCATCCAAAGCTAAAAAAGAAGGTTACAACCAGATTGCTGACCTTTTCCTTGAAACAGCAAACAACGAAAAAGAACATGCAAAACTCTGGTTCAAGCTTCTCCACGACGGCGAAGTTCCATCCACAATCGAAAACCTTAAAGATGCTGCTGCAGGCGAAAACTACGAACATACAGAAATGTACCGCGTAATGGCTGAAGAAGCAAAAGAAGAAGGTTTTGCAAAGATTGCATGGCTCTTTGAAGCTGTTGGCAAAATTGAAAAAGACCACGAAGAAAGATACCTTAAACTTCTTGCAAACGTAGAAGAAGGCAAAGTATTTGAAAAAGACGAAGCTCAGGCATGGTACTGTGCAAACTGCGGTCATGTACACTATGGCCCTAAAGCACCTGCTATGTGTCCTGTATGTGCTCATCCACAGGCTTACTTTGAAATCAAAAAAACTAACTTCTAATTTCTGGAAGCAAATCATACAGAAAAGGAACAGTATAAAACTGTTCCTTTTTTGTGTTTACGGCATATACAGCACAATTTACCCCCTGCAGACTTTTATTGCATCACAGCATATACACCGCAAACAAAAAGGGAGGCCGCTTTAGCGGCCTCCCTTAAATTCTGCAAT
>JAFSCM010000050.1 GCA_017436765.1 Oscillospiraceae bacterium | reverse complement strand
TGCACAAAATAAAAAAGCGTATTCTCAAGGAATACGCTTTTTATGCTTTAAGTAACTTTAATTATTTAACGATTTCGCCTTCAGATACGCCGCCGCAAGCATTGTTTTCGTCTGTGTCAATGTGCATTGCTGTTGCGAAGGATGGGCTTACACGAACAACTACATCGTCAAATACGAGTGCACGACCACATGTGTCAACTTTAACTTTAACGATTTCTTTGTCAGCTACGCCAAAGCTCTGTGCATCTTCTGGTGTGATGTGGATATGTCTTTTTGCTGCGATAACGCCTTCTGTAAGTTCAACTTCACCAGCTGGGCCAACGAGTTTGCAGCCTGCGGAACCAGCAACATCACCGGATTCTCTTACTGGAGCAGCGATACCGATGGAACGAGCATCTGTAAGGGACAATTCAACCTGTGTGCCTTTTCTAACTGGACCAAGGATGGAAACGTTTTTGAGTTCTTTTTTAGGACCTACAACTGTTACTCTTTCTTCGCAAGCATACTGGCCTGGCTGGGAAAGGTCTTTTTTCTTTGTAAGTTCGTGGCCTGCGCCGAAAAGAATATCAAGATGTTCCTGAGACAGATGAATGTGTCTTGCAGATGTTTCAATCAAAATTTTTGCCATTTATATATCCTCCGTTTTTAATAAACATTTGTTTGTATATTAATGATACCCTAAAACCACAAAAAAAACAATAGATATTTAAAGAAAAATCCTTTATTTGTTATATTTTAAACATTTGCATAAATACGCTTTGATAAATAAAGCTGTATTTTGCTATTTTGCCTTTACGGTCACATTTTAAGCCGGTTCTGAATATTATAATTCAAAGGCGGTGGTTACAGATGAAAAACAGAATAAACAGAAACTGCTATCTGAATACTCTTTATATAAACGCCGCAAAAAACATAAACGAAAAGGTGTTCACCGCTGCTTTCCAAAGCATTGACTATAAGGTTTCCGATGATAAATACAGCAGCATCCTGAATAACTGCGGCAGTAACAGCGCCATAAAGGATTATTGTTTTTTTATTGATGACCCCTACTGTGCTTTTTTTCACCACTTGTGCTGCAGGCTTTCACAAAATATATACTGCGATGATTTTGTTATATACATTATGTCGCCATATCATCACAGTGATGTGATTTACGGTATGCTTGTTCCTTTCCAGAAACATTATTTCTATTGTGCCGATAACGCAAAGACATGTAAAGCTGATAAACTTTACGCATCTGACGATATATCAAAAAATTCAGAACTGGCTGATATTTCCCGTGAATTTATAGAAAAAAGTATAAGAAAACAGCAGGAATTGACCTGAACCGGCATTTCCTGCTGTTATTTTTTATTTTGCAAGTTTTCTGAGAACAGACATAGGTGCGATAACAGTATCACAAGGAATACTGAAAGGCATCATTGAATGTGCTGTGCTTTCAATTTCATTGCCGTCTGCATCAAAAATCTTTTCAGGAGTAAATCTGATTACACTTCCGTCCGGACTGAGAACTTCAATTTCATCACCAACTACAAACTTACCGCGCTGTGAACAGTAAAGTATGCCGTTTTCCCATTTTTCAGCAACTGCAAGCAGATCCCACTCTCTGATATATGTGGAGGAATCTGTTGTCTGTGTTGCATTTTCCCTGCCGAAATAGAAACCTGTGGAATATCTGCGGTGGCTTGTCTTTGTAAGTTCTTCAAGCACAGGGATAGGACAGAGAAAATCGTCCGGGTTTGCAGCATAGGCATCAAGTGCCTGACGGTAGGCTGCTGTTACAGATGCCACATAGTAGAAACTTTTTGCTCTGCCCTCAATTTTAAGGCTTGTGATACCTGCCTTTGCAAGCATATCTATGTAAGGTGCCATACACAGGTCATTTGCGTTCATTATGTATGTGCCTTCTTCTGTTTCGTTGATATCAAAATACAGATCAGGGCGTTTTTTCTCCACCAGCTGATACTGCCAGCGGCATGGCTGTGAACATTCGCCTCTGTTTGCATCGCGGCCGTTAAGATACTGGGACAAAAGACATCTGCCTGAAAAGGACATACACATTGCACCGTGTACAAATGCTTCGATATCAAGGTCCTTTGGTGTTTTCTCTCTGATTTCAATTATATCTTCAAGGCTTGTTTCACGGGCAAGAACAATGCGTTTTGCGCCAAGTGCGTAAGCTGCATTTGCTGTAACATAGTTCATAATGCCAACCTGTGTGGAAAAGTGGATTTCCATACCGGGTGCGTTTTCCTTTACCATTGCCAGAACACCAAGGTCTGCAACAATAACAGCATGAACGCCTGTCTGTGCAACTTTGCGGATAAATTCCGGCATTTTTTTGACATCTGCGTTTGTAGGCACTGTATTGAGTGTGAGATACACCTTTTTGCCAAGGCTGTTTGCGTAATCTGCAGCTTCTTTAAGCTGTTCCAGAGAAAAATTCTTTGGTGCAGCACGCATACCAAAATCTTCAGCGCCAAGATATACTGCATCTGCGCCGTAAGTAAAAGCGAATTTAAGTCGCTCCATATCCCCGGCAGGAGATAAAAGTTCAGGAATATTCATTGTTATTCTCCTTATTTAACAGTAGCATTTACTGCTTCCATTGTTGCTATATTGTTTACATGGCCCTGCCAGGTTTCTGCATAGTAGTACTTTCCTGTAAGGTCTGTCAGGAAGAAGTAGTAAGGGCTGTCCGGTGTAGGGTTGAGCACAGCCTGAATTGCAGAAATGCTTGGAGAAGAAACCGGTGTGACAGGGATACCCACACAGAGATATGTATTTACAGCTTCCTGCATTTCAACAGGGCTCTGATCGCGGCCGACACCAAGGTATGGTTCAACCTGTTCTCTCATATAGTAGTAGGAAACATCGGATTCAAGTTTAGGATATGGGGAATCCGGTTTAAGACGGTTGAGAAATACTGCAGCAACATCAGGCTGGTTAACAGGATCCCCTGCTTCCTCTTCAACATAGGAAGCCAGTGTAACAACATCCTGAAGTGTGAAGCCCTGCTGTTCCATCTGTGCATACATTTCGTCTGTTATAAGTTCATCAAAATGGCCAAGCATTCTTTCGGCAATTTCGTATGCTGTTGCCTCCGGATAGAAATCGTATGTTTCAGGATAAAGGAACCCTTCCATTTTGAACGGTTTGTTAACATCATCCTCAACATACTGGAAAAATCTGAACTGTGACCAATCTGTGTTTTCCACCACATCAATAAATTCCTGTGCTGTACAGAAGCCTGCTTCTTCCACAATTCTTGAAATTTTAACTATGGACGAGCCTTCAAAAACTGTTACGGAAACTGTTTCGCGCAGGTCCTTTGCTGTTGTGATTTCCTTTACAATTTCTTCGTAGGACATATTTTCTCTGAGAGTAAATTCACCGTACTGAAGATTGTCGATTGGATTCTGTTTTGCATAAAGCTTAAAGAAAAGCTCGTTTTCAACAATTCCGTTTTCTGCAAGTACTGCTGCAACAGAATATGCACCCATACCTTTGTCAAGCTGAACTGTTACTGCTTCGTCACTGCCTTTGCCGCCTTTTACATCGCCGCTGTAGGACATAAATACAAAGCCGACTGCCGCAACACCTATTACTGCAATAACCGCAAGAATAGAAATAATTTTTTTCACTTTCTTTTTCTCCTTATATATTAATCAAACATCAAATTTGCATATAATTCCTTATCAAGATTTTTTACAAGACAATGTGGCTGCAGCTTTCCTTCCCCCAAAAACAGAGATGAGTTCTGTGAAAGCTGAATTTCTGCCTTTTCCTTGCCTGTGCGTTCCCTTACTGCCTGCAGCAGCTGCAGGGCATAGGATGTGGACTCGGCAAACATATCTCTTACAATTATCCTGTCCTTATCTTCAAAATACAGACAGTATGCATTTTTGCTTTCAGCAGTGGAACCGCCTTCTGTGTATACATACTCTGTAAATTTTTCGTAGCCTTCCTTTGAAAAATGCACTGTTTCATCTTCGCTGAACTTTGAGCGTACATCTTTGAACCGCGAAGATGTAACTGTGTCAAAATCTGCAGTTGCCCAGAGATTTCTTTTTATATCAATGACAGCTCTGCGCAGATATACTGTGTTGCTATAGCCCATATTCCTGTAGAAATCAAAAAGATTTTCCTGTGCAGGCTGTGTTAGGACAAACTGATATCCCTCACCGAACTTTTTATTTTCTACATATTCCATCAGTTGCTTTGCACAGCCTTTGTTTCTGTACTGCGGAACTGTTGCGAGACCATAGATGTAAAATCCCTTTTTACCGTATGCAAAAAGGTCTATACCTGCAATAACCATTGCAGCTATTTCATCATTTTCTTTTATAAGATATATTTCTTCCGGCTTACAGATATTTGCGGCAAACTGTGCAAACTGCGGTGTATCACCGAAAATTTCTGTCCAGAGCTGCTGTATTTTATTCAAATCAGCTGTAGTGGCTGTTGTAAACTGCATAAAAAGTCTCCTTTTTTACACTACATCAAGTTTTGCCATATATTTTGTACGGATTTCACAGGGGAAATTTGCAAGTTTCGCCTTGCGCAGATTCTCCTGCCCCATATCATCCTCACGGTTTATAAACTCGTATTTCTGCAGACAGTTGCGTGCAAAATCACGGTTTATAACCGCATAGGCACCTGTAATTTCGTGGAAAGCTTTCTCCACTATTATATCTACCATATTATCATTGACAGGTGAAGCAAGTGTGAAAGCCACTACCCCGTCCCTGTTTTCGATAAAAGCGCCTGTTATATCTGTTTTTTCCAGATTGTCAAGAATTTCTATAATTCCTTCCCTTTCAGCATAAAGGCCGAGACTTTCATCACAGTTGTTTCTGCGGCACCATTCTCTTTCAAACTCTTTTGCCTTTTCAACATTTTCTGTTGTAAGAATGTGAAAGGTATATTCAGGGTTATCCCTTTCAAACCTTGAACAGTGATTGCGCTTTTTCTGATAATTTTTGCCCGGCAGGTTGCTGAGGTCCTCTGTTCTGTATATATAGTCAAAGGTGTCTCTGTCTGCAATTATTTCAAACAAACTGCCGAAATGCTGCTCCATTACAGCCTTCTGATTTTCATCCATAGCGAAAATCTTTATTCTGTAACCGTTTTGCTTTGCATCATCAATTATCATCTGAACAGCTTTTTCAAAAGGCAGCTCTCCAACCGGTGAAAGATACCAGAAGGAATTATCCCCCTTAGTTCGCATAAACAGCGTATTTTCACAGATTGTATACTCTACATGATGTCTGAACGACCATATAAGCATTGTAAAAAAACAGTGGTCGCAGTTTTCCACATTGTATTCTTTTAAAAGCGGGTTTATCTTTTCAAAATCCGTTATATCAAGTTTTTTGAAATTTTCCATAAATTATAAAACCTTGCTTACTGTATCAAATATTTTATCTGCAATTTCTTCAATGGTTAACGGATTTTCACCGTCGTCACATTTTATTCTTGTCCAGTTGTCATGACCAACACAGAAATATGCTGCTTTTCTGGATTTTTCCAGATATTCCGTATCCTTTTCGTGAATATCTTTTTTGCTTTCATCCCCGAGGTATCTTTTGCTCATAAGTTTCTGGCTGACTTCGGGACTCATATCAAGATATATTACAGCATCAGGCTTTGGTATGCCGATTTTATTGTATTCAAAATCATAAAGCCAGTCCATAAATCCGTCCCATTCTTCGCTTGGAAGCTTGGAACACTGATGAACACCATTGCTTGTTGTATATCTGTCTGCAACAACTATACCACCGTTATTATAGAACTGTTCCCAGTTTGTTTTAAAGCTGATATATCTGTCTACAGCATAAAAACTGGATGCCGCAAAGGCGTTTACACCGTCAGGTCTTTCGCTTAATTTTCCGCTCAGATACATCCTTACGGGAGCGGAAGAATCGCTTTCGTAGTCCGGAAATGTAACTTTTTTTACTGCTAAATTATTTCTGTTCAGTTTTTCATAAAGCAGATTTGCCTGTGTGGCCTTGCCCGAACCGTCAAGACCTTCAATTACAATAAGTTTACCCATTTATGCAACCTCATAAAATAAGTATTTCAATATTTTTCAGCCCGTATTATGTAAAGCTACTTAACTTTACACGATTTAATTTGTTAATTATCCGCTATTTTTTAAGTTCTGCGTACTTGGCTTTCATTTCTGCTGCTTTGCCACAGCTCATTTTGCCTTCCTTGCATACGCCACAGGCACAGGACGGACCTGCCTTCTGGAAAAGTGCAGGTGCAACCTCCCATACAAGCTTAAGCATTTCGTCTGCGAGCTGACGGATTTCCCACTGAGCACGCATACAGCAGCGGTGAGCAAAGAAATTGTTGAGGCTGCGTGCGTTCATTGTAACAATCATTTTTGTTGTGCATGCATTAGGAAGGATAAATCTTGCATCTTCTATCGCCTGTTTTTCTGCAGCTTTGTTTGCGGCTTTTTCGTCCATACCTTCAGCAATCATTCTTGCTTTGTGTGCTTCTTTGAGAACTTCTGTAACCTTGATGTAGTTTTCACAGGCTGCATCCATAGATTCGTTGAATTTTTCCAGTGTTTCTTCATCTGCTGCAACTTCAGGCGGTGTTACAAATTCAAACTGTTTAAGGTTAACATATCTCTGGCTCTGAACGCTGTATGAAGCAATTCTGTGGCGTGTAATCTGTGCAAGAAGTGAACGGGAAACACCTTCGATGGCAAATGTGAAGCTGACATGTTCTGTAGGACTTTCGTGACCTAAAGAAGAAAGCATTGTAACAAATTCCTTGCTTTTTTCTTCTGTAAGGCCGTCAAGCAATGTATCAATCTGTGCGTTGGAGTAACAAAGTTTTGCTGCTGCTGCAACAACCTTTTCAGGATTTGGTGTATGCGCAATAAGTTGTACTTTCATTTATCTTTCTCCTTTTAGTTAAGTTTTGTTATAGGTGTAAAGTTTGCCATAATCTTTTTGGTGCCTGCTGTATCGAATTTTACCTCCAGCATTGCATCGTTCGCCATAGGTTTTACTGCCACAACCGTGCCGTCACCGAATACTTTATGGCGGATTCTGTCTCCTGCTGCATAGCTGGCAACAGGCTGTTTCTTAGCGGCAGTACCACCGCCTGCAACAGTGGATTTTGGCATATTTGAACCGATAAGGCTGCTGGACTGTCCAAAACCTGTTGCTTTCTGAGCAGGTCTTCTCTGCATAATTGTGGAATTATTTGTTCCGAAACTGTTTTCAAGATTATACTTTTTAACATTTTTATCTATCACATCACATACAGATTTATCAATTTCTTCAATAAATCTTGACGGAAGCGGTCGCTTTGTCTGGCCGAACACCATTCTTTCAGCACAGTAGGACAGATAAAGTTCCTTTTTTGCACGGGTAATGCCAACATAAGCAAGACGGCGTTCTTCCTCTATATCATCAGGATTGTATTTTGACATTTCTCCCGGGAAAATACCTTCTTCAATACCAACTATAAATACATACGGAAACTCAAGGCCTTTTGCTGAGTGGATAGTCATAAGTGTAACGCTGTCTGCATCCTGGTCGTAGTTGTCTATATCACTGATAAGACTTACCTCTTCAAGAAATGCACGAAGGGTTGCATCTTCGCCGTTATTGTTTTTGTATTCCTGCATATTGGTTACAAGCTGTCCAACGTTTTCAAGACGGGTTTTCCCTTCTTCTCCCTGCTGAATAAGCATATCTTCGTAACCTGTGATGCGGATGAGGTTTGGAACAATGTGTTCCATCGGGCAGTCTTCACACAGACGCACAATCTGTTCATAGATGCCGTAAAAGTTTTTAAGAGCACTTGCTGCACGGCCGAGCTGCGGATAGTCATACACATTTTTAATTATCTCAATCATTGATGTGCCGTTTTCTTTGGCAAGATTGGAGATTGTTTCCACCGTTGTATTGCCTATTTTGCGTGCAGGTGTATTGATAATTCGCTTTAAGCGCAGGTCATCTTCAGGATTTATAGCCACATTGATATATGCAAGGATATCCTTGATTTCCATACGGTCATAGAAACGGTGACCGCCGATGATGCGATAGCTGATACCGCTTCGTGCAAGGGCATTTTCCACCGCACTGGACTGCATATTCATTCTGTAAAGCACAGCGTGATCGGAAAGTTTAGCTCCTTTTCTTACATTCTGTGCAATAACATCCACAATATTGCGGCTTTCGTCAAATTCCTTTGGAAGTGAATAGATTTTTACCTTTTCACCGTCACCTTTGCTGGTCCACAGGGTTTTGCCCTTCCTGCCGTTGTTGTTTTTTATAACAGAGTTGGCTGCATTGAGGATATTTGATGTGGAACGGTAGTTCTGTTCCAGACGGATTACCTGTGCACCTGAAAAGTTTTCCTCAAAACTGAGGATATTTTCAATTGTTGCACCGCGGAAACGGTAGATGCTCTGGTCATCATCACCAACAACACAGATGTTGTTGTGTGCCTGTGACAGAAGATGTACCAGTTCAAACTGTGCTGTACTGGTGTCCTGATATTCGTCCACCATTATATATCTGTATCTGTTCTGATAATATTCCAGAACATCTTCGTTTTCCCTGAAGAGCTTTACCGTATAGTAGATAAGGTCATCAAAGTCAAAAGCATTGGCTTTTTTAAGGCGTTTCTGATATTCCTCATAACATCTGATAACAAGTTTTTCGTGGGCATTTACTGCAAATTCTGCAGCTTCCTGCGGTGAAATCAGCTTGTCTTTATAGCCAGACATATGGCTCATAACACTTTTAAGCTGAACAAACTTATCGTCTATATTCAGATCCTTCATAATCTCTTTGATTATGCGTTTCTGGTCGTCTGTATCATATATTGTAAAGGAAGATTCAAACCCCAGCTTATCGCCGTCTCTGCGGAGAATTCTCACACAAAGGGAGTGGAATGTGCTTGCCATAACATCACGGGAATACTCGCCGATTGATTTTTCAAGTCTCTCACGCAGTTCTGCTGCTGCCTTGTTTGTAAATGTAATGGCAAGAATATTATATGGGCGTACAGGACTTGTGGCAATTTCGTTTTCCTGTGCAAAGGAGAGTTTTTCTCCCCCGTTTACAGCATTTTCCAGTGCCTGAAATGTTTCTTCTCTTACATCACCCGGGAAATATTCAGAATTATAGCTGTGGCCAAAACGGACCATATTGGAAATGCGGTTGATAAGCACACTGGTTTTGCCGCTGCCTGCCCCTGCAAGTATAAGAATAGGACCTTTTACCGCATATACCGCTTTCTGCTGCATAGCGTTTAAAAAGCCAAATTGTTTTTCTATGTATTGTTTTCTCAATGAAACTGCTCTGGAAAATTCCATCGGTTACCTCTGAACATTATTAATCATTTTATTTTACCATAAAAGTGAGCTTTAGTAAATCAAATTCCACAAATACTACCTTAAATGTATATAGTATCCGTCCAGCTCTTTTTCTGCTTCCCTATAATCAGGCATATACTTTTCAACACATTCATAAAACTTTTTGGAATGGTCCATATGCTTTAAATGGCTGAGTTCATGTACTGCAAGATATTCCCTGCACCTTTGGGATACAAGTGCCAGCCGATATGAAAAGCAAACTGTCTTTTTGCCGCTGCAGGAACCCCATCTTTTTTCTGCAACTGTGATTTTTACACTTTTGGGGCTGACCTGCATCATTTCAGCATATCTGCTTACAATTTCTTTCATTTCTGGCAGAAGCTGTTTTTTGAGTGTATCTCTTTCCTCTTCTGTAACAAGAATTCTGTGATGAAATTTCTGTGCATAGTACTGCTGTCTGCTGTTTATCCAGTCTTCCTTTGATTTTACAAATTCATCTATATATTTTTCACTTGTGAACGGGCCCGACTTTACGATAACTTCACCTGTTACAGTAACTGTGACAAGCAGTCTTTTTCTTCTGTGGTGCCGTATAATTCTGTATTCCATATTTCACCAAAAAAGGCGATAAAAATCGCCTTTTTTCATTTTATTATTTTTTTGAAAGTCCCGGTGTTACATCCCTGAAGCCGGATTCAAGTCTGCCTTCAAGTGCAAATGCTTTGCCTGTGCCGATTGCAACACACTGTTCGCAGTTTTCTGCCACAACAACCTTACATTTGAGGTACTGCTCAAAATATCTGTCAAGGTTTGCAATCTTTGCACCTGCACCTGTCAGAAGGATGCCGTTTTCATAAATATCGCCCGAAAGTTCAGGAGGTGTTATTTCCAGAACATTTTTTACAGCGGCAACATATTCTTCCAGAACAGGAGTGATGACAGGCTGCAGGTCAAATGTGGAAACATTGAGCTTGCCCGGAAGACCTCTGAGAAGATTAATGCCTTTAACCTCGAAATAACGGTTATTTTCCTCTGTAGGCATACAGTCAGCAACTGCGTGCTTAAGCTGCTGTGCTGTTTTCTGTCCAACAAGGAAGTTGTATTTATTCTTAAGCAGTTTGACAATTTCCTTGTCAATTGCATTGCCTGCAAGTTTTATGGATTTTGAGCACACAATACCGCCCAGTGATATAACCGCAATATCTGTTGTACCGCCGCCGATATCAACAATCATATTGCCATTTGCCTTCATAATATCAAGACCTGCGCCGATTGCCGCTGCAATAGGCTCCTCAATGATAAGCACCTGTCTTGCCCCTGAAGATATTGCAGCATCAACAACTGCATTTTCCTCTATGCCTGTAACAGCACTTGGAACACAGATACTTACCTTTGGTTTAACAACCTTGGAATCATAGGATTTATTGATAAAATACTTTACCATTTCTTTTGTAAGTGTATAGTTGGAGATTACGCCGTCCTTAAGCGGATATTCCGCAACTATGTTTTTGTGGGTTTTGCCCACCATTTCAAAAGCTTTCTGACCAAAAGCAATAGGTGTACCGCTTTCTGCATCATAAGCTACAACGCTTGGCTCGTTTACCACGATACCTTCGTCTTCTCTGTATATCATAACCTTGGTTGTACCGAGGTCTATTCCAATATCATTTGATGCCATATTCTAACCTTCTTTCTATCCTTTATTATATGCAAAAGCAATACCTGTAACCCTATATGCACCGCCCTTTTTAAGTGTGCGTGCAACTTCTTCCATAGAGTATCCCGTGGTTACAATATCATCTATAATAACAATATTTTTACCTTTTACATCTCCGTTTAATCTGAATGCATCTTTAAGGTTGCTTCTGCGTTCTTTTAAAGATAAATTATGCTGATTATCTGTTTTCCTTGTCTTTATTACAAGGTCTTTATTATACCTTACCCCGCAGTTTTTTGCAATTGTCTGCGCCATCTGCTGCGGAAGGTCATACTCAGTATTATACAGCTTTGATCTGTGATATGGTACAGATATAATTTCATCCGTACCGTTTTCTTCAAAAAACTTTTTAAAATCAAAATCCGTATAGCTCAAAAATTCCCTTATAAAACCCGAACAGCTTCTGAACTTGGCATATAAAATTCCATCCCTGACAATATCCTCATACAGATAAAAAGAAATACAACTGTCAAGATTTTTAAAATTCGAAAGATTTATCTGCCTGTTTGACAGTGCAAAATGCTCTGCCTTAACCCTGCAGGGTGAACATTTCTCACCCGATGCAAGCACAGCGCCACAAAACATACATCTGGGCGGAAATATAAGGTCAGTCAAAAATTTATTATCCATTCATCTCTTCCAAAAAATATTTTATACCCGAATATCTCAGCTGTTTTCGATGATTAAGTGTCATCTGCCCCAGAATATAAGGTTTGCCTATAATGATAAGCAGCTCCTTCGCCCTGGTTATTGCAGTGTACAGCAGATTGCGGTACTGCAGTTCCTTTGCTGTATCGGATATGCAGAGCACCACAGCTTTGAACTCGCAGCCCTGACTTTTGTGGACAGTTATCGCATAGGAATGTTCCAGCTGACCGAATTCTTCCTGTGTATAGGTGTACAGCCTGTCTTCAAAGCGGATATACATAAGTTTGTTGAATGTATCTATCCTTTCGATAACACCGATATCTCCGTTGAAAACACCGATATCTCCGTTGCCGTCGTCCTTTACATACTCAAGGTCGTAGTTATTTTTTATCTGCATAACCTTGTCACATTCACGGAATATAACGCCGTTGAAAGATATTTCCTTTTTGTTTGCTGCGGGCGGATTGAGACTTTTCTGCAGCACCACATTGAGATTTGCTGTTCCTCCGCGTTTTTTGCGGGATGGACACAGCACCTGAATATCATCAAAGCTGTCATAGCCGTATGCCTGAGGCAGTCTTGATGTGACAAACTGAACCAGCAGTTCCTCTGCCCTGTCTCCATCTGCATCTATAAAGAAAAAATCGCTTTCTTTTCCTGCCGAAACAGGCGCAATACCATTGTTTATATTATGGGCATTGACAACAATCTGACTCTGCTGTGACTGACGGAAAATCTCCGTAAGCATTACACATGGTACAATATCACTTTCGATAAGGTCTTTGAGAATATTGCCCGGTCCCACTGCAGGCAGCTGATTGGAGTCCCCCACAAGCACAATTCTGCAGTTTGATTTTACCGCAGTAATAAGCTGTGCAAAAAGCACTGTATCCACCATTGAAAATTCATCAATGATAAGCACCTGACATGGCAGCGGGTTGTCCTTATTGCGTGCAAAGCGCAGGTTGTCCCTGCTTCCCGGCACAACTTCAAGCAGTCTGTGGATAGTCTTTGCCGGTCTGTCGGTAAGGTCTGAAATTCGTTTGGCTGCACGCCCTGTAGGAGCACACAGGCTTATTTTGAGTCCCTGTGCTTCAAACAGGCTTATAATGCCTTTTACAATTGTGGTTTTGCCTGTACCCGGTCCGCCGGTAATGATTGACACAGGCGAATTGTAAACCCTGCTGATTGCCTCTTTCTGTTTTTCAGCATAGGTTATGTCATTTATCTGTTCAATATACTTTATCAGATAGTTTATATCCTCTAAATTATGGATTTCGTTTACCATAAGTTCTGTAAGCTTCTGGGTTATAACAATCTCGGCAGCATACAGTTCTGCAAGGAATACAAACTCCTTATCATAGATTTTTTCTTCTATAATCAAACCCTGTTCAGAAAGATTCTGCAAAGACTGTATAACCTTTTCAGGTTCTACCCCGATAAAGGATGATACAGTTTCCACAAATTTCCCTTCAGGAACACAGGTGTGCCCCTTAATGGAATTGTGGCGCAGTACAAACATTATGCCGCCTTCAACACGGCAGCTGCAGTCATACTCCATCATCATCTTCTGTGCAATTTCATCTGCTCTTTCAAATTCGAAAAAACAGGGCTCACCGCACAGCACAAAAGGGTTTTCCGTTACTGTCTCTATGGTGTTGGGACCAAGAACCGAATAAATGGCAATAGCTTCTTTTGCAGCAATATTATACCTTGAAAGAAAAATCACCGCATCCTGTACGCCATGGATTTTCTTGAATTCCTGCTGGATAGCTTTTGCCTTTGACATGGATATTCCCTGAATCTGTGCCAGTTTTTCGGGAAAATTATCCAGTACATCAAAAGTGTCTTCACCGAATTTTTCCACAATTCGCTTTGCAAAAACCATTCCTATCCCTTTTACCGCACCGCTGGCAAGGTATGTGTAGATGGCGTTTGCATCGCTTGGCAGGCTTATTTCCACACTTTCGGCTTTAAACTGCACACCAAAAGACGGGTGGTTGGTATATTCGCCAAAAGCAACAAGCTTCTGACCTTCGCCTATACCAGCCATCTCGCCCACAACTGTTATGTATTCCGATTCTGTTTCAAGCTCAAGAACAGTAAAACCTGTATCTGTGCTCTGGAAAGTTATATGAGCAACATTTCCTTCAATGCGTTTCATACTGTGCAGATTTTATCCTTTTCCGTGTTTGTTTACAGAAATATTGTATCACAATTTACAGTTGTTATCTATACCAAAATGAAGATGTTACCAATTATTCACACTTTTAACATCCAGTACATCTTCTATATATCCGCATATTTTTTCAAGCTGCTTTTCCCTGTCCTCATCATCTTCAAAAGGATAAAAAACAGTGTAATTGTTTGGCAGGTTCTCCTGGGCATATTTTACCTTTTTCATAGTTTTTTCATCGTCGCTGTTTCTGAGCACAAGAACTGACGGCGGAAATTTTGATGTTGAAAAAACATTGATTGTCATATCAATAAAGCAGTATATCCCAAACATACCGAAGGCCGTAAGAATAATAATATAGATATCAAAGTTCATATTGCCACCTCCTGTAGTATATAGTATGCCCTGCCGGCTGTATCTGTTAATTAATTGTTGTAACATACCCCTTGTTTATGGTAATATCAGTATGGTGATAAAATGAAAGAATTAATTTACAAATGCAAAAATCCTGTCCGTCTTGACAGCTATATAAGCGAAAAATATCCACTTGTAAGGCCAGGCACACTCAACAAGTTCCTGCGTCAGAACAAGGTTAAGGTCAACGGCGCAAAAGCGGCAGCAAACTGTAAACTGTATGACGGTGATATTGTCAGTCTGTATATCAGCGATGATTATCTTATACAGCCAGACAAGAACAACGCATTTCTTTTTGCTTCCCCGCAGGTTGAAATAATCTATGAGGACGAAAACATTTTTGTTGTGAACAAGCCTTCCGGCATTAGTGTTATCAGCGATAACTGGCAGGAGTTTGACACCCTTTCAAACCGAATAAAGCATTATTATCTCAAAAACAGTCTTGGAGATAATATTCCACAGCTGTGTCACCGCATTGACACAGGCACAAGCGGTATTGTTGTTCTTGCAAAAAATGATGATGCCCTGGAATTTATGTTTGATATGTTCCGTGACAAACAGCTTAAAAAGAAGTATATCTGCGCTGTAAAAAACAATCCTAAAATTAAAGACGGCATATACAAGGCGTTCCTTACCAAAAATTCCCAGCGCGGATTTGTTACCGTAAGCGACAAACCGCTGAACAATGCAAGCCAGAACATCGAAACAGGAATAAAAACACTGGACAGTTTTGACAGTTATAAACTGATGGATATAACTCTTTTTACAGGCAGAACACATCAGATACGCGCACACCTTTCCTCTATGGGAATGCCTGTTCTTGGCGACAGCAAATACGGCGACAACAACCTCAACAGAAAGCTGAAGCTTAAATATCAGCTTCTCTGCAGCTGCTGTCTTAAATTTGGCAGAATAGAAGATGAACGGTATTCTTACCTGTCCTACAAAGAGTTTGTCTGCCCGGATCCCTGGTTTGTGGAAAGTTTTAAAAACAGAAAACTGTAAATTTTTATTTATAAAATCCTTAACAAAAAAGAGAGTATTTTTGATTTTAAAGTCAGAAATACTCTCATTTTTATACTATATCAAAGGTCCAGAACCATATCCTCGGATTTAATCCATCCGCGTTTTTTCATAAATTCGCAGAAGATCACACTTAAAACTGCAGGAAGCACAAAACAGATAAGCAGCATTGCAATCCAGTCTGCTGCAGTGACTGCTGTTTTGGTTCCCATTGCTATATCGTTAAGCCATCCTGTATACACGCCAATCTGTCCCACAAAACCACAGGTACCCATACCTGATGATACTGCCGCGCCATTCATCTGAAATTTAAACAGACAGGTAGCCATAGGACCTGTAATAGCAGAAGCAAGTGTAGGCGGAATCCATATTCTTGGATTTTTTACAATATTTGACATCTGAAGCATACTTGTGCCGACACCCTGTGCCACAAGGCCACCCCAGCCGTTTTCCTTAAAGCTCATAACAGCAAAACCAACCATCTGTGCGCAGCAGCCTGCAACCGCAGCACCTCCTGCAAGGCCTGTAAGCCCGAAAGCCGCACAGATTGCCGCAGAGCTGATAGGAAGTGTAAGCGCCATACCGATGATAACAGCAACCAATATTCCCATAAAGAATGGTCTGAGCTCTGTTGCCCACATAATTGCAAGACCAACGGAATGAGCCGCAGTACCTATAGGTTCTGCCACAACATTGGCAAACATTATACCTGCAAGGATTGTAACACATGGGGTAACAAGCAGGTCAACTTTTGTTTCCTTGGAAACTATTTTGCCCAGTTCAGCCGCAATAATGGTTACAAAATACACTGCCAGTGGGCCGCCTGCCCCTGCCATAGCGTTGGCTGCAAAACCTACAGGAATAAGAGAAAACAGAACCATTGACGGACAGTGCAGGGCAAAACCGATGGCAACCGCAATACCAGGGCCTACCATGGCAGATGCAAGACCGCCGATTGTATACTTAGCCGCACCTTCACCTGTTCCTACAGTTACAATAATTTCCTGCAGAAAACCAATGTTGAACTGCTGACCTATTGTGTTGAGAATTGTACCTACCAGCAAAGTGCAGAACAGACCCTGTGCCATAGCACCCAGTGCGTCTATGCCGTATCTTTTACCAGATACAACAACATCCTTACGTTTCAAAAAAAGTTTAAATTCCTTCAATTAAAACACTTCCTTTTACAAAACCGATTGTCAAAAAAATAACCTTGTTCAAATACAACAAAAAGCATTGATGACATAAATGTCTTCAATGCTTTTTGTGGTTGGTGGAGACGATCGGGATCGAACCGACTACCTCTTGAATGCCATTCAAGCGCTCTCCCAGGTGAGCTACGCCCCCAAATGAATTTCAAGGTTCAGTATTATTTACTGAATCAGTATATCACTATATTATAAAAAAATCA
>JAFSCM010000049.1 GCA_017436765.1 Oscillospiraceae bacterium | reverse complement strand
TAATGACCGCACACAATGGTGATATTTTCCTTTTTGCTGAGTTCAATTGCAAGTTCCTGATTGAACACCTTTCCTGCTGCTGTGGTGAAAATCACAAAAGGCTTTGAGGATGATTTTTCTTCAATTGCCTTACAGCAGTCATATATAGGCTGTGTCTGCATAACCATACCGTGACCGCCTCCGTATGGAGTATCATCCACATTTTTATGTTTATTCAGCGTATAGTCTCTTATGTTAAATACTTCCACATCAATTTTGCCGGCAGCTTTTGCACGGCCGATGATGCTGGTGTTTACCACCGCTTCACACATTTCAGGAAACAATGTTGCTATATTAATCTTCACTGAACATACCCTCTATAACCTTTATTCTTATCTCTTTTTTGCCGATATCTGTCGACACAAGAAATTCGTCCACTGCGGGAAACATAAATTCCGCTCCCTGCGCATTTAATATGGTGTAGACATCACTTGCGCCAAAGTTGTCAACCGCCTGTACAGTGCCGATTTCTTCCTCTGTATCATCGTTGATAACTTTACAGCCTATAAGGTCTTCTATAAAATATGTGCCTTCCTCCAGCTCGATTTCATCGCGGTCAAGATATATTATCTTTCCGATAAGTTCCCTTGCCTGCTCCACTGTATCGACACCTTCAAACTTTATAAGCACCATATTCTTGTGGCAGCGCACCTCCTCGGCATACATAGCTTTATAATGCATTCTGTTTGCCTGGATAAAAAAGCAGTCAAATTCTTCGAGAAATTCAGGATAATCCGCCCAGGGATACACCTTTACTTCACCTTTTATGCCGTGTACTGCTACAATTTCGCCTGTCTGAATATAGTTCATACAATATACCTCAATTTTAATATATAACTATTATAGTATAACATCTGCACCGCCGCTTTGCAAACCTTTCACCCCAAGGAATCCGAAAACATATTATAACTGTAAAGGACTTTTGAATTACATTGTTCAGAAGCTTTATTTTTAAACTGATTCAAAGGAGAATACTGAATTGAACAGATTTTACACATCAGACAGCTATAACAGTGACATTTACAGCAGCAACAATGAAGTAAACAGAGGAAAAGAATGTTCTTTTACAAACACAGCCACTGCACAGGGATATTATAATTCCGCAGGCAGCGGAACACCAACTATGGTAAGCGGTGAAGACTCGGTTACTCTCAGCTGCATTTTTGCCGACATTGTCAAGACTGCCGACAGGGAAAGCGTAACTGCAGGTGACAGGGTAAGATATACCATCACTTTCCGCAATATGTCGGAGCGCGAGATGTACAATGTGAAGATAACCGATAATCTTTCTTCATATCTTTCACCAATCGCCACAACAATTGTCCCTGCACCCCGTCCGGGCGAAAGCCTTGAAAGCGGCATAACCATAGGCAGGGTTTCCCCCAACAGTGAAAAAACACTCACCTACACCGCCGTTGTCACCGATGATGCTTCGGAAGATATTGTAAACCGCGCCTTTGCCGATTTCACATTCCGCGGTGCAGGCGGTCAGGAGCAGACAGCGTCCACCCATATCACAACCCTTACCCTTCCGCTGGAAAATCAGGGTATAACCGTGACCAAAACCGCAGATAAAAACTATATAACTTCGCGGGGCGAAACTGTGGTTTTCACCATAACGGTGCACAACAGCTCTGCCAGAATGCTGCACGACCTTGTAATCAGCGACAATCTGCCAAACGGCATGAGCTATGTGGAAAATTCCACTGTAATAGGCAGCAACCCTGCCATTGACGCCGACCCTGCCGACGGAATATACATAGGTGAACTGGCATCAGGCGGAAATGTATCGGTAAAATTTTCCGCAGTTGTGGATATGGAATAAAGTCAGAACAAAAGGTGCAATATGAAAAGCTTTATAAATACTGCAAAAATAGAATATCTTGATGATGAAAGAATCAGAACTGTCTGCAGCAACCGACTTGTCATTCCTGTGATAAACCGTGAATGTTTTGTATCGGGAGAAGTTCTGTGCCGTCCTGACTGCCGCAGATGGACGGTAGCTATACTTGAAAAGAAGACAGAATCACCTGTATTCAGGCTGAAGGGATATGTATCCAAAGGGTTTTATTATCAGATAAATCCCGGAAAGCAGTATATTATAAGGTTTGACGGTGACAGCAACAGCACCCTGCGTCTGTACAATATACCCGATTGTGTGACCGTGAATTTCAGTTCATTGTAAAACAGCACTGCACCATATAACATGATATGTGAAAAAATATTCTTTACCAAGCGGAAACCGTGCCGATTATTTGTGCCCGGTTTCTGTTTTTATTTTCGGCTGTAATGCGATGATTTATATATTGAACTCAATGTAATATTGACATTGACAAATGCAGTGATATAATATCATTATTGAATAATTAATCATCAATTCAGTATAAATATAACACATCACTACTGCAAAAGAATTTTCGGAGGTACAGTGCCATGGCTCTGTGGAGCGGACGATTTGAAAAGGATATGGAACAGATTGTAAAGCAGTACAATGCTTCTATCGGATTTGACCAGCGGCTTTACAATTATGACATCAACGGAAGCATTGCCCATGTAACAATGCTTGCAGCACAGAATATTATTACAGAAGAAGAAAAAGACATCATTACAGACGGTCTTGAGAAGATACGCAAAGGCATTGAGAAGGGTGAAATTGTTTTCACCTATGAAGATGAAGATATTCATATGGCAATTGAATCCCGCCTTATACAGCTGGTGGGAGATGTTGGCAAAAAAGTACATACAGGGCGAGCAAGAAATGACCAGAGTGCTGTTGATGTAAAACAGTTTCTCTGTTTTGAGCTGAAAGAAATTGTAAAGGCGCTTATTGAAATGGAGAAAGTTATCCTCCGTAAAGCGCATCAGTACAAAGACCACATTACAGTCGGGTTCACCCATATACAGCATGCACAGCCTGTAACCCTGGGATTTATGTTTATGGCATACTTCCAGATGTTCAAAAGAGATATTCAGCGATTGATTGATGCCTATGAAAGAATAAACTGGTGTCCGCTGGGTACCTGTGCACTGGCAGGAACCACTATACCTCTGGACAGATTTATGACAGCTGAACTGCTGGGGTTTGCAGGACCTACAGAAAACGCAATGGATACCGTGAGTGACCGCGACTATATCCTGGAGTTTCTCAGTGCTGCATCTATCTCCATGATGCATCTCTCCCGATGGGCTGAAGAATTTACATGGTGGAACAGCACAGAATTTTCATACATATCTATTGACGACGGATTCTGTACAGGCAGCAGTATGATGCCACAGAAGAAAAACCCCGATATTGCAGAGCTGTTAAGAGGCAGATGCGGAAGAGTTTATGGGGATCTTATGGGTATGCTTACTGTGATGAAAGGCACACCTCTTACATACAACAAAGACTTTCAGGAGGACAAGGAATATCTTTTTGATGCTGTAGACACCTGGAAAGCCTCTGTTGTAATATTTACAAAAATGCTGGAAAAAACGGAATACCGTATGGATAAAATATCTGCTCAGCTGGAAAACGGTTTTCTCAATGCTACCGATGTGGCAGAAAATCTGGTTATGGCAGGCATACCTTTCAGACAAGCTCACCACATTACAGGCCGCCTTGTAAAGTTATGCGAAAACAATGGCTGCCGTCTTGAGGACCTTACTGACGAGCAGATCAAAACCGTAAACCCGGATATAAGCCGTGCAACACTGGGAGATATAAGCATAAAATCCTGTGTTGAAAACCGCAGTACATTTGGCGGTACAGCACCAGTTGAAGTGCAGCGTCAGATAGAAAACGGCACAGCCTGGCTTGAAAATATATCAAAAGAATGGAGCTAAATATATGGAAACTACTGTTTACTACGGAATTTTATCAATTGTTCCTATCATTGTTACAATAGGAATGGTTCTCTGGACCAAAAATGTTATTCTTTCGCTTTTTACAGGTGTATTTTCCGGTGCACTTATTGTATGCAACTACGCACCTATGGAAGCACTTAAATCCACAATAGGCGACTACATAATCCCCCGTCTTATGGACAGTTACAATGCAGGCATTATGGTTCTGCTTGTATTTATAGGCGGCTTTGTAACTTTGCTTGAAAAGAGCGGAGGTGCACACGCATTTGCCGCAGCTGTTGCAAAATTTGTGGACACACGCTGCAAAACCCAGCTTGCTGCCTGGCTTGGCGGTATCATCATCTTCTTTTCTGAACTCGGCACACCGATGATTGTTGGCCCTATCTTCAACCCATCCTTCAGGAAAATGCGTATTTCCAAAGAAAAAATGGCCTGGATTCTGGATACAACATCTTCTCCTGTATGTGTTCTGCTGCCTTTCTTTGGCTGGGGTGCAACTGTAATGGGTATCCTTGCAGTTGAATTTGAAACCCTTGGCATAACCCACCTTACCGACTGGAGCGCTTTCTGTCAGGCTATTCCTTACCAGATTTATCCTATCCTCTGTCTCATTATGGTTCCGCTTGTTGCTTTTACAGGCAAAGAATTCAGTGCAATGGCAAAAGCTGAACAGAATGCACGCAAAGGTATATTCTCCCCTGCTCCCGGCGAAGAAAAATTTTCTCCTGTGACAGTTGACAAAAAAGTTTCTCCTCTGGTGGTTATCATTCCTCTCATCGTAATGCTCACAGTATTTTTTGCAAACCTTATCCCTCTCGGATTCCCTACACAGGCTGTTCCGGGCGGCAAAATGCGTATTGCCCTTATATCCTCATATCTCCTTGCTGCTGTAACAATGATTATCCTTATGAAGGTTTTCAATGTTATGAGCATCAATGACGGTATCAAAACCTATATCAAAGGCTGCAACAAACTGTTTGACTGCATTATGCTTCTGGTTCTTGCATGGGCTCTCAGCACAGTTGACGGTGTTCTCGGCACCAGTGAATTTATTGTTCAGATTGCACGAGACACAATTCCTGTATGGAGTGTTCCAGCCATTATATTTATCATCGCAGCAATCATGTCCTTTGCTACAGGTACATCCTGGGGCACATATGCAATAGTTCTTCCTATAGCAGTTCCAATGGCACACCACCTTGGTGTTGATATGATTGTTACAATCGGTGCTGTACTCTCCGGCGGTTTGTTCGGCGACCACTGCTCACCTGTTTCCGACACAACAATTCTTTCTTCTATCGGCGCAGAATGTGAACTTATGAACCACACATGGACACAGCTGCCTTATGCTATGATGGTTGCGGTTGTATCGCTTGCAGGCTATGTTGCAGCAGCTTTCTTCAACACTCCTGTTATTACCGTTATATGTGCCGCTGTTCTGATTGTTGTATATATTGCAGTTTCAAATTTCAAAGGCATCACAATTGATAATCTGTCTCTTGCTGATGTTGAAAAGCTTGAATCTGAAGAACAGAATGTCTGATTTCAGTTACATCACTTTATAAACACATAAAAAGGCTGTCTCACAATAACTGTGAGACAGCCTTTCTTGCGGTTTAGTCTATTTCTACAATTACTTTTTCGCCGCTGCGTGTAGCTGCAGCTCTCATAACTGTACGGATAGCTTTTGCAATTCTACCCTGTTTACCGATAACTCTGCCCATATCTTCAGGAGCAACGGAAAGATGGAACACGATTGCGCCCTCTTCATTTTTGTCGCCGCCTGTAACCGACACAGCATCTTTGTTCTCAACAAGGCCTCTTGCAATATTGAGTAACAACTGCTCCATTACATCACCACCTGATTAGATGATGTTGCTTTTTTTCAGAAGAACTTTAACAGTATCTGTTGGCTGAGCACCTGTTGCAATCCATTTTTTTGCTTTTTCTGCATCGATGTTTACGAGTGCTGGTTCTTTAGTTGGGTCGTAAGTACCGATTTCTTCGATAAATCTGCCATCACGTGGGAATCTGGAATCAGCAACTACTACTCTGTAGAAAGGAGCTTTTTTTGCGCCCATACGGCGAAGTCTAATTTTAACAGCCATTTTAATATCCTCCAAGATAAATATTGATATAATTTTTTATTTTTTTATAAGTTGTATATTAACTGTCCTTACGACAGGAAATACCTTTTACATACCACGCATCATGCGTGCAAATGCTTTAGGATTTTTTGTAACCTGTTTCATCATCTTCTGCATCTGTTCAAACTGTCTGAGAAGCTTGTTTACTTCCGGAACTGTTGTGCCTGAACCTGCTGCAATTCTGCGCTTGCGTTTAGGGTCAATGATGGAAGGTTTTGCGCGTTCAGCTTTTGTCATGGAATTTATGATAGCTTCTGTGCGCTTCATCTCTTTTTCGGCGCGCTCTTCGTCCTCTGTTTTAAGGTTGCCTGCACCCGGAATCATAGAGAGCATACTGGTGATGCCGCCCATCTTATTAACCTGTTTAAGCTGTTCCAGCATATCGTTCATATCGAACTTGTTGGTCTTCATTTTCTGAACAAGATCCATGCTGGCTTCTGCATCGGTTACTTCGCTTGCCTTTTCGATAAGGGAGAGCATATCGCCCATACCGAGAATTCGGCTTGCCATACGGTCAGGGTGGAAAAGCTCGAGGTCGTCAAGTTTTTCACCTGTACCGATAAATTTGATAGGCTTGCCTGTTACAGCCTTTACACTGAGTGCTGAACCGCCTCGGGTGTCACCGTCAAGTTTTGTAACGATTACACCGTCAAGACCGATTGTTTCGTTGAACTGTTTTGCAACATTTACCGCATCCTGACCTGCCATCGCGTCAATAACCAGAAGTGTTTCTGTTACATCGATGGTATTTTTGATTTCGGTAAGTTCAGCCATAAGCTGCTGGTCAATATGGAGACGACCTGCAGTATCCAGGATAAGGATATCATTGCCGTAGTCTCTTGCGTGGTTATATGCTTTTTTTGCAATAACCGCAGGGTCTGTTTTACCCATCTGGAAAACAGGTGCGCCTGCCTGTGCTGCCACAATTTCCAGCTGTTCGATAGCTGCAGGACGGTAGATGTCCAGCGCTGCAATCATTGGTCTGTGGCCCTGCTTGAGATACATTTTTGCAAGTTTTGCACAGTGTGTTGTTTTACCTGCACCCTGCAGACCGCACATCATAATAACTGTTGGTCCCTTGTTTGCAAATTTGATTCTCTGGTTCTGGCTGCCCATCAAAGCTGTAAGCTCTTCGTTTACAATCTTGATAACCTGCTGTGCAGGTGTAAGGCTGCCCATAACCTCTGCACCCATAGCGCGTTCACTTACTGTGTTGATAAAATTCTTTGCAACAGTAATGTTAACGTCTGCCTCCAGAAGTGCTATGCGGACTTCTCGCATTGCAAGCTTGATGTCCTGCTCTGTCAGTTTACCTTTGCTTTTCAGCTTTTTAAATACGCCGCCAAGTTTCTGGCTTAAACTTTCAAATGCCATTTAGCCCTCCTGTTCCGCCAATGTGTCGATGATTCTCATAATATCATTTGCAGCTTTATGAATATCATCATTGGTAGTATATGATGCAGAATTATAAAAGGCGATGTTCTGCGCATAGGTTTTGATTTTGCTGATACCGTCTGTGAGAACCTTGTATTTTTCTGCAAAACCAACCTGCTCTTCCAGCTCTGTGAGGATATTTTCCCCGCGTTTGATGGAATCCCTTACGCCCTGGCGGGTGATACCGAAATTGTCAGCAATCTCTGAAAGGGACAGGTCCATATGATAATACTGCTGCATCATATCTCTCTGCTTTTCTGTCAGCACATTGCCGTAAAAATCCAGCAAATAGGACATATTCAGATCCTTTGACATCCGTACCACTCCTTTCTGTAAAGTTTTTATGCTTTACAAGCCTATAATATTATAGGGTAAACTCCCCCGTTTGTCAACACTTTTTATGTTATTTTGCATAAAAAAACATTATTTTTTTCTACATTGTAAATTGCGACACCTTTACACTTTTTACAGATTTCTGCCGCTGAAGAACATCTGCCCCAGACAGTGCATACAGGTATCTTTTTCTGTGCTGCCTGTATCAGATTTTATACAGCTTTTGCAGTAAGCCAAAGCTAACTTTGTATTGACAGCAGCCTCAAAAGGATATATAATAGTCTTAAACACCCCCAGGGGGTGTAGGTATAAAAGGAGTGATTATCTATGATGGCTGACAAGGCAAAGGTTCTGAGGCTGCTCAGAACCGCACGCGGTCAGATTGACGGCATAATAAAAATGGTGGAAGATGACAGATACTGCATCGACATCTCCCATCAGCTTATGGCTACCGAAGCTGTGCTGAACACCACAAACAAGGAAATACTTTCCGCACATCTTAAAAACTGTGTGAATAACGCGGAAAGCGGCACAGAACGGGATGAAAAGATAGATGAATTTATTAAAACCATAAGCAAAATACTGTAAAGGAGTATATATGGAACAGAAATTCAATGTTACGGGTATGACCTGTTCCGCCTGCTCAAGCAAAGTTGAAAGAGAAGTATCAAAGCTGGAAGGTATCAATAAAGTAACCGTAAACCTTCTCACCAACAGTATGCAGGTGGATTTTGACGAAAATATAACCAGCAACAGCAGAATTATCCAGACTGTTGTAAAGGCAGGATACGACGCATCCGCCGTGGGTGCAAAAAGCAGTGAAGGAACAGCAGAATATACTGCACCAAGACGCATAGGGGAAAACAAGGAGGAAATTGCCGCTTTCAAAAAGCGCATTATAATCTCTTTTGCATTTCTTATCCCTCTGATGTATGTTTCAATGGGCAGTATGATGGGCGCACCGCTGCCGTTTTTCCTTTCAAGTGCTGAAAATGCAGTTTCCTTTGCATTTATACAGTTTATTCTCTGTGTGCCTGTGCTGATTGTAAACCAGAAATATTTCATAAAAGGTTTCGGCTCTCTGTGGCACCGCAGCCCTAATATGGACAGTCTGATTGCCGTAGGCTCTGCTGCAGGGCTTATCTACGGTATATTTGCAATATTCCGTATGAGCTATGCTCTCGGTCAGGGTGATATGGCAACCGTTCACCAGTACCATATGAACCTTTATTTTGAATCTTCCGCAATGATTCTCTGCCTTATAAATCTGGGCAAATTCCTTGAGACAAAGTCCAAGGGCAAGACAAGCGAAGCACTGAACAAGCTGATTGACCTTGCGCCGAAGACCGCTCTTGTGGAGAGAAACGGTGATATTGAAGAAATTCCTGTGGAACAGGTTGCCGCAGGTGATATTCTTGTAGTAAAACCGGGCAGCAGCATTCCTGCAGACGGCTTTGTGATTGAAGGTGAAACCCATATTGATGAAGCTGCAATCACAGGTGAAAGTATTCCTGTATTCAAGGAAGAAGGCTCTGCTGTTATAGCCGCAACCATAAACAAGGAAGGTTTCATCAAAGTAAAAGCTGCAAAGGTGGGCAAGGACACAACCTTCTCACAGATTATCGCACTGGTGGAAAACGCATCCTCCACAAAGGCTCCTATCGCAAAAATGGCAGACAAAATTGCAGGTGTGTTTGTTCCTGTGGTTATGACAATAGCTCTGGTAACTGCCATTGTATGGCTGGCACTTGGTGCAGGTTTTGAGTTTGCCCTCAACAACGCAATCAGTGTGCTGGTTATCAGCTGTCCATGTGCTCTCGGCCTTGCAACACCTGTTGCTATTATGGTGGGTACAGGCAAAGGCGCCGAAAACGGTATCCTTATAAAGAGCGGCGAAGCTTTGGAAATTGCCCACAATGTGCAGACTGTTGTACTGGACAAAACAGGCACAATAACCGAAGGCAAGCCAAAGGTTACAGACATTTATCCTGTGGGAACAGACAAAGACACCTTGTTGCAGATTGCTGCAGGTCTTGAGGCAAAAAGCGAGCATCCGCTGGCTGTTGCAATATGTGAATACGCAGACAAAAACCGTATCACAAAGCCGGAAACACAGAATTTTGAAGCAGTTTCAGGCAAAGGTATTATCGCCGAAATTGCAGATAATAAATATATTGCAGGCAATATCCGCCTTATGCAGGAAAACGGCATCGACATCTCACCAGTGCAGGCTGTGGTTGACAGCTTTGCAGAGAACGGAAAAACACCGCTTATATTTGCCGAAAACAAGGCTGTCATAGGTGTGATTGCAGTGGCTGATACACTGAAGACAAACAGCAAATCAGCCATAAAAGACTTAACAGAGATGGGCATTGATGTTATAATGCTTACAGGCGACAATGAGAAAACAGCAAAAGGCATCGGCAAGGACCTTGCTGTAAGCCGCATCATCGCAGAAGTTCTGCCGCAGGACAAGGAAAAGGTGGTATCCGACCTGCAGAAGGACGGCAGAATTGTTGCTATGGTCGGTGACGGTATAAACGATGCCCCTGCCCTTGTGCGCGCTGATGTAGGTATTGCAATAGGCAATGGTACCGATGTGGCAATAGAAAGTGCAGACATTATTCTGATGCATAATGACCTTTACAGTGTGGTGACTGCCATAAAACTGAGCAAAGCGGTTATCAGAAACATCAAGCAGAATCTGTTCTGGGCTTTTTTCTACAACTGTCTCGGCATTCCCCTTGCAGCAGGCGTTTTCTACAACGCATTCGGTTGGCAGCTGAGCCCTATGTTCGGTGCAGCAGCAATGAGCTTCAGCAGTCTGTTCGTTGTTACAAACGCATTGAGACTTAAATATTTCCAGGCCAAAAACCTGTCTGATATTAAACCAAACGAAGATACAACAGAAGAAAAGGAGATTATAAAAATGACAACACTTAAAGTTAACGGTATGATGTGCCCTATGTGCAAAAAACATGTTGAAGAAGCCCTCAACGCTTTCCCTGGTGTACAGGCAGAAGTAAACCTTGAAGCAAAAGAAGCAAAGGTAAACCATCCTGACACAATTACTGCAGAAGAACTTGCAGCTGCTGTTACAAAAGCAGGATATGAAGTTGTTGGTATTGAATAATATCCCTTAATGCTGAAAGCCGTCAGAACCAATGTGTGCCGGCGGCTTTTTGATTTACTTATGCTTCTTTTTATGTTATATTATACACAGCTGTAATATCTTGCGGAAACTTGTCATTAAAACACGATTTACAACAACAAGGAATTTCCCGGAAAGAGGAACAATGAGTACATACCATATACTTTACAACAGACTGTCCCGAAGCAACACCGGCGAACTGGAAGCTCATATGCTGGATGAAATTATGAGCGGTGAAACTTTAAAGTATCACAATGTTGCCGAAATAGAAGATTATCACCGATTCTTTGCCGACATACATGCCGATGACAAGATTATTGTTGCAGGCGGTGACGGCACAATGAACCGCTTTATCAACGACACCGACTATTGCCATGTGCCGCAGGAGGTATATTTTTTCCCTGCCGGCAGCGGCAATGACTTTGCCCGTGATATCGGAAAGCCCAAGCACTGTGAGCCTTTTGAAATAAGAAAATTCATATCCAACCTTCCTGCAATCTCTACAGGCGGAAAGGAACAGCGTTTTTTCAACTCTGCATCCATGGGTGTTGATGCACAGGTTTGTCTGGAGGCTGACAGACTTAAATCCCTTGGAAAAAAAAGTGTAAACTATTCTGTGCTTGCGGTTAAATGCATTCTTACAAAATACAAATTCTGCGACGCAATTGTAACCGACGAAAACGGCGTTGAACATAAGTTTAAAGATGTTCTTCTTGCAATTACAACAAAAGGCAGATATTTTGGCGGCGGCGTTAAAATCTCTCCTTATCAGGACAGAAACGACCCTGATGAAACGCTTACCTTTATCATTGTCCACAACCTGCCCGCCTGGAAAGCCCTGATTGTTTTTGCTTCCATTCCTTTGGGCAAACATTTTAATTTCAAAAAGAACATCACTGTTATGAGAGGCAAGGACTTCAGGGTAAAATTCTCAGAACCTACACCTATACAGATTGACGGCGAAACTGTTGAAGGGCAGAGAGAGTATCACGCATACGCCAAGCATACAGTTGAGATATAGAAATTTTACCTTAAGCATAAAAAAGATACGGAAAACGGTATACTGATAATAAAACATAAATATCCGCCATATCGCAGAAATGTGATATGGCGGATACTTTTTGCCTGTTTTTACAGAAAAAGTACTGCTGCAAGGCAGAGGCACACAGCACTGCTTTGTGTAACGCAAGTGCCGATAATACAGCAGCATTTTTGTGTATGAAACCAGGTTGATGTTTTCTTGTCGGGAGGTCGCTGATATACCGTAGTTTTTGTTATATATCCCTGTTGTACAGCGGTTTAACATCTTCCCTGTGGCGGAACATTGTAAGTGTAATTGCAGTAACATTCACAATCATCATACCTATAAGTATTGTTCTTTCCGGCAGAAATTCCCCGAGGGAGCCTGCAACAATCTGACCTGTAAGGGTACCCATAGTGGTAATCATCTGGAATGTACCGTTAAAACGGCCGCGGACGGTGTCCGGCACATAACTTTGTGTTGCAGATATGCGTATATTGTAGCTTGTAACACTGATGATGCCCACAAAGAAGAACACCACAAACATCACAGGCACAGGCAGCCACAGCTTGAAGCCGTCGCATATTGAACAGGCAAAGTATACAAATATTGCTATAAACAATTTTTTATCTGCAGGATATTTGAATTTATAGTGTATAAGTCCACCTGTAAAACGGCCTGCAAGACCTGTTGTGGTTATGAGCGTATAAAGTGTTATTACATCTATCGGTATATGGCTGAACAGCTGCGCATTGTTCTTGAAAAACGGCAGCAGCAGTGTGTTCATAACACCGCCTGCCATATTGCACACAAAAAAATAGCTTGTAATTACTATAAGGGCTTTTTCCCCTTTTATATATTCCAGTCCTGCACGGAAATCATCGATATAATTTTTAACCCCTGAAGACAGTTTTCCCTCTCTGCCCTCTTCAGTGTATTTTATCTGTGTTTCGCAGACTGCTGCCACAAAAAATGTAACACTGTTGAACAGGAACAGCGGTGCCAGGGTACCAATCACATTGTAAACTGTTGATGCCACAGGTGTCATAAAAGAGGCCAGCGGCATAAGCATACTGGAGATGGAATATGCCTTGCGGAAGTTTCCCGCTGTTATAAGGTTGGGATAAAAACTTTCGTATGCAACGGTATAGATGCCGTCAATACTGCCTATGACAATGCAAACTGCAAGCAGAGCAAAAAAGTTGAAGAAGTCGGCATTAAGTACAAGAAACATAAACAGATATATGGATGCCGATATAAAGTCCAGTGTATATATGATTTTTCTGCGGGAAAAACGGTCAACCACCGGTCCTGCCATAATAGGTGCTATGATCTTTGGCATATTGTAGAACACCATAAAGATTGAGTAAAGAAATGTGGAATCTGTTTTTTCCAGCACCAGCAGACCTATGGCAAAGCCTGCCACCATATTGCCCAGCATTGATATAGCTGAACCCACTGTTATTATAGTAAAATTTTTAGTCCATAATTTTTGCAAAAAATCGCCTTCTTTTCTTTATCCTACCAAACTTATAATACTCCCTAATTTATGGATTGTAAACAATATAAAATAAAAACCGTGTATGCCAAAGACATACACGGTAAGGGCAGGTTAAATTAAAACATACTGATAACATTTGTTACCATAACAATAAGGATAAGCACAGGAGCTATAAATTTAATAACAAAGCTGAAATATCCCTTTGCTTTTACGCTGAACTTGCCACCCTGTTCAATTTCATCGTAGATAAATTTAGGTTTGAGAATCCAGCCTGCAAGGATAACGATAATAAGCGCGCCAACTGTCATACCGATGTATTCACCGCACCAGTCATAGAAATCAAGGAATCCCATACCGAGAATTGTTACATGGCTGAGTTCGCCGAAGCTGAGCGCCACAGGAATACCGAGCAGTGTGATGATTGCACCTGTACCGATAGCTGCTTTCTGACGGCTGATACCCTTGTTTTCACTGAGAACAGATGTTGTAACTTCAAGCATTGAGATTGAGCTTGTAAGGGCAGCAAAAAGAACCAGTACAAAGAAGATAAGACCAAAGATGTTACCCATTGCCATTTCGTTGAAAACGCTTGGCAGAGTGATAAACATAAGTGCAGGGCCTGCATCAGGTGCAAGACCAAGAGCAAATACTGCCGGGAAGATAGCAATACCTGCAAGGATAGCTGCCATTGTGTCCATAAGTGGAATAATGATAGCATTCTGCTGGATATTATCATCGTCCTTAAGATAGGAACCGTATGTAATCATTGTACCTACACCAAGGGAGCAGGAGAAGAACATCTGTGACAAAGCCAGCCCCAGTGTTTCCGGTGTAAGCTTTGAAATGTCAGGTTTGAAAAGGAACTCAAAACCTGCTGCTGCGCCAGGAAGTGTTACAGAACGGATAATGATAATGATAAGACATACAAAAAGTGCAGTCATCATAAATTTGGATGCTTTTTCGATACCGCCTGCGATACCTTTTGTAACGATGTAGATTGTAGCAATCATAAACAGCACAAAAAAGATGATGCCCAGATATGGACTTGCTGTAAATGCACCAAAATATTCACCAGGTGCTGCAATTGCATTTGAAGGGCTGAACACTGCCTTTGCATACTGAAGTGTATAGTTTACAATCCATCCGCCAAGAACTGCGTAGAATCCAAGAATAAGTGAAACAGCAACAACGCTGATATAACCTGCAAAGCCAAATCGTTTGTCAAGTTTCTTGAAAATTGTCACAACATTGGCTTTAACCTTTCTGCCCAGTGCAAATTCGCACATCATAACAGGAATACCAACCAGTGCAACAAAGATAAGGTAAGCAACGATAAATGCAAAGCCGCCGCCCATACCTGCTTTATAAGGGAAGCCCCAAAGGTTGCCAAGACCAACTGCGGAACCTACGGAAGCCATAATGAAGCCAAATTTGCTGGCAAATTGTCCTCTGTTTTCCATACTTTCTCCTTTCGCAGAAATTAATTTTTTGACTTTTGTCAGTTTCTGCGATTTATTCTTATTTAGAAATATTATTTGTTTATGATACCATACAAAACTTTTATTTTCAATACAAATTGTGAACAAAATATAAACAAAACCACACAAAACTTTGATTTTGCGTGGTTTTGCCTGTTTAAACTGTATTTTTCAATTAAAATTCGATCTCCATAAGTCTTGCAGTTGCAATAATAAGGATTTCAAGTGCCTTCATAAATCCTTTGATATCATAGCCTTCCTCTGCGCCGTGAACAGGACCGATAAAGTCAGGGAAGTAATCTGTTTCACTCATACAAGGTTCAACACCGAAAGCTGCTGCTGCAGGGAAGTGGCGTGCATATGTGCCGCCGCCTATTGTGTAAGCTTCTTCATTTTTGCCTGTTGCATCGTTGTATGCTGTAAGCAGTGCCTGAATCGGTGCGGAATTTTTATCCACATAGAAAGGTTTTACCGTGTGGATGTTCTTTGTTGTACCGTCAACAGATGCCAGCTTTTCACCGAGAATTTTTTCGATCTCTTCACCTGTTATGGATGTAGGATAACGGCAGTTGAAGTTCTGCACAAAGCAGCCGTCTTCAATCTTCATCATACCGCCGATAAATGTAAGAGGTTCAAAAATACCGTCATCAGAAGCAACGCCCATACCTTCGCCGTAATTTGTTGCGTGAAGGTCGCGCAGCATATTAAAATATTTTTCTTCCTCTGCTGTTAAAAGGCCGTTGTCAAGGCAATAATTAACAAGCATACCGATTGCATTTTTTGTTCCTTCAGGCATAGCAGCATGACCGCCGATACCAAATGCTTTCATTGTTGCTGTTTCGCCATCAACAGTAATTTCAATGCCTTCAGCTTCAGGCAGTGCTTTGCCGTTTGTCTTTACTGTAATGGATGCGCGGTCAGGAATAACATTGGACGCAACACCTGCTGTAAAATCCACAACATTGCCGTTTTCGATTTTTGCACTTACAAGGTCGCCTGATGCCTGGCCTTTTTCACCGCAGCATACAGGGAAGTTTGCGTCAGGTGTAAAAGCAAACACAGGTGCAGGATAGTTTTCAAGATAGTATTCAAGGTCACGCATACCTGTTTCTTCTTCACATCCGAACAGTGCTCTGAGTGTGTAAGGCAGTTTTTCGTAGTTGTCCTTGAAGAATTTGAGCATATACATTGTAAGGACTGCAGGGCCTTTGTCGTCACATACACCGCGGCCGATAAGCCAGCCGTCAACTTCACGGACTACAAACGGGTCACCTTTCCAGCCGTTGCCTTCAGGCACAACATCAAGATGTGCAATGGAAGCGATGTATTCTTCCTTTTCGCCTTTAACTTCTGCATAGCCCATATAGCCTTCACAGTCTACAGCATCAAGACCGAGACGGCGGCTCATGGCAAGAGCAAGGTCAAGACATTCGCGGTTTTCCCTGCCGAAAGGTGCATTTTCTTCTGCAGGACCAAGCAGGCTTCTTATTGCGCAGATATCCTTGATATCCTGAACAATATTGCGTTCATTTTCTTTTACAAATTCCAGAACTTTATTGTGAAAATTTTCCATAGACGTTTCTCCTTATGTCAGAAAATTCATATTTTACTATTATACAGTATACATAAAATCTTACATAATTACAACATAAAACATTTGTATTATATAATGAGATATGATATCATTATTGCGATAAAACCGAAAGGAAATAAATATGAAAAAAATACTTAACATAAATACCATTCTCATTGGCCTTGTACTTATAGCCGGTGTTGCAGGCATGCTGTTTATAAATGCCAACAAAACCGCAGGCAGCAAGGCTGTTGTGGACATTAACTTTGAAGGAAAACAGGAAAGGATGGAAATTGACCTTTCCGTAAACAAAACCCACCATATCCAGACCAATCTGCCTGTTACCCTTGTGGTGGAAAACGGCGAAATCTGGTTTACCGACAGCCAGTGTCCCGACCATCTGTGTGAAGGTTTCGGCAAAATCAGCTATGACGGAGAAAGTGCATCCTGCCTGCCTGCAGGTGTCATTGTTGTTGTAAGCGAGGGCAATTAAAATATGAAAGCTGTACGCCTTGTTCTTATTGCGGTGATAAGCATAAGTATGATTGCCGCCGGCATCTTTACCGTTACACAGATTTCTTCTGACAAACCTGACAGCAGCCCGTCTGCCGTCAACAGTTCAGACAGCACCATCCCGTCCGACCTGCCTCTTGCTGTGGAAAGTGAAGATGTGCAGACCGGTGCACCTGTGGCTGAAGATGATTCTTTAAAAGAAGATACGGAAGACACTGTAAAGATCATTCTCGGAGATGTAAACCTTACAGACAAGGCTTCCTTCAGCAGCCAGCCTGTAACCTGGGGCCCGGGTGTAAACTTCAATGAAGATAATCAGCCCGCAGCCTGCGTTTCCCTTCAGGAAAAATACGGTGACAAGGGTGCTGTTTTTCTAAGCGGAGACAACAGAATTTATCTCACCTTCGACCTTGGCTATGAATCAGGATATACAAACGATATCCTTGATGTTCTCGGTGAAAAAAATGTGAAAGCCACCTTTTTTGTTACAGGCAGCTATGCAAAAAATCAGGAAGAAATTGTAAAACGCATTATTGCAGAAGGTCACACTGTGGGAAATCACAGCAATACACACCCTGATATGACCGCAATCTCCGAAGAAGATGCCGCCAGTGAAATTACAGAAGTACACAACATTGTAAAAGAAAAATACGGATATGAAACATATCTGTTCCGCTTCCCTGCCGGTACATTCAGCGAAAAAACACTGGCTGTTGCTGCAGAAAACGGGCATCACAGTGTTTTCTGGTCCTTTGCATACAACGACTGGGACAATGCAAATCAGCCCGACGCAGCAGAAGCTTTGCAGAAGACCACCGACAGACTTCATCCCGGAGCTGTATATCTGCTTCACCCTATGAAAACCAACAGCATAATCCTTGCCGATTTAATTGCGGCTGCACAGAAGGCAGGATATGAAACAGGAGTTATGTAACATAATACAGACCGATAAAAAGGCATACCCGTAGAAAAACATAAATATCCGCCATATCGCAGTAATGTGATATGGCGGATACATTTTTGCCGGTCTTTTTTGTTGCCAAAAGCTGCTGCTTATGCCATAATATAATATTATATTGCTATATTTTCAGATTTTTAAGAAGGTTATCGCTATGAAAGATAAAATTTATTCCAGAGCCAAATATCTTCTCCTTGCTTTGCCAATGGCCCTTGGTATTGTGGGGTACGGCGCTGTGGAAGGTCTGCCGCTGCTGCAGTCTGTGTATATCTCCACCGCCCTTTACGGATTTGGCGCTGACGAACTGCCGCCTAATGCAGTTATTGAAATTGCCAGATGGCTTGGCCCTGTTGCAACCGCCAGCACATTGGTGATGATTGTCAGATTTCTCCGTCAGGGATTTATGAACAGGGTTGCTTTTCTGCGCGGCAACAGCACAGCCGTATACGGCCCTGAAGGCGAAAAGGCAGAATTTCTGGAACAGCTGGGGAAAGACGGCATAGATATGCAGAATAAATTCCTGGATGCCCACAGATACATACTTCTCGGAAACGAAGAAGAAAACCTGGATTTTTTCAGAAAAAACTATGCCCGAATAGACGGCAGAGATGTTTTTGCCCGCTGCAGTTCCATATCCGCACAGGCTGTAAAATATCACAACCTTCATCTTTTCTGTGCGGAAGAAACCGCCGCATCTGTTTTCTGGAAAAAGCACTGCATATATTCACTTTCCAAAGCAAAGAACCACAAGCTTAAGATTGTGTTCATCGGTTTTGGCAGACTGGGCAAGGAACTTCTGCTTTCCGCATTGCAGAACAATATTTTCAGCGCAGACCAGCAGATAGATTATCATATTTTCGGTGAAGCCGACGGCTTCTGCAATATTCATTATCAGCTTGGAAATATAGAAGACAATATTATCTTCCAATATAAACACTGGCACGAGCAGCTTGGTTTTATCAATACTGCCGATATGGTTATAGTTCTGCAGCAGGAAAACCAGTCTCAGCTTGTAAGAGACCTGACACTTTCCTGTGAGTGTGACAATATATTTGTTTTCTCCCATTCTCCATACAGTGCAGATTTGACAGAAAATATACGCAAAGTTACGGTATTTGACTGGAAAGAAACCGCATCATCACTGGAAAACATTGTGGATATCTCCCTTTTCAGAAAGGCGAAGCAGCTTAATATGCGTTACGCCCACATATACAGCGGTATTGCTGAAACAGCGGAAAATTCAGAGCTTGAATGGCAGAAGCTGGATACCTTTACCCGTTATTAAAATATAAGCGCCGCTGATTTCAACGATATCCAGCGCATTATTCTTAAGGTGGAAAATCAGGGAAACACCGTTGATACAATGTCGGAAGAATGGTTTGAAACACTTTCCGAACTGGAACACATACGCTGGTGCCGTTACCACTATATAAACAACTGGAAATACGGAAAACCTGAAAAGGGCACCAAGGACAAGGCAAGACGTATCCACGCCGACCTTGTCCCCTACTCCTCTCTCAGTGAACCGGAAAAAGACAAAGACCGGGAAAATATCCGAATTCTCTTCTCCCTGGATTAACAGAGGGTTTTTTATGAAATATGATGTATTTATATCCTACCGCAGGGACGGCGGCGAATACACAGCAAAAATAATAAGAGATAAACTGACTGAACTGGGATACAGTGTGTTTTTTGATGTTGAATCCCTGCGTTCAGGGGATTTCAATGCCGAACTTTACAGTATAATTGAAAACTGCAGGGATTTTCTGATAATTTTATCCCCCAATGCCCTTGACCGCTGCATCAATGAAAATGACTGGGTAAAAAATGAGATTGAGCACGCAATAAAACACAACAAAAACATTGTTCCCGTGCTGATGCGTGGATTCACCTTTCCCGACAATCTGCCCGAAAACATCAGAACGCTGCCTAAATATAACGGTCTTGAAGCCAGCAGCCAGTTTTTTGATGCTTTTATCGAAAAACTGCAGGAATTTCTCATTGCAGAACCTGCACACCTGTCCAATTTAATCAGAAAACCGTTGTTTAAAAAATTGTGCGCTGTTGCAGTGGCTGCAGCATTAGTTGCTGCAGTTGCAGTCGGCATTCACAGCAATAAAGCATCACAGCAGCAGTTCAGCGATTATGTTGTCAGCTGCTTTACAGAGATGGGATATACCGAAAATACCGCCCTGCAGGTGCTGGCTGATATGGACCCTGCGCTGACAGATGAAGAAAACCTTATACTTGCTTTTCAGCCCTTGTATACCGATACTGCGGAACAGGTATATTCCAAAATGACACATCTGCTTGCTCTCGGGGATTTTGACGGGGCACACACCTGTGTTGCCTGGTGGCAGAACAAGACACCTGTTGCCTCTTTGGATGATATGTCTGTCGCCGATACAACCTTCAGTCTGTTTCTCGCTGTTGACCGTATGGCAGAGAATGGTATTTTTGACGGTGCAATCGTAACAGGATTTTCGGCAGATGGTGCAGTAAATGAAACACCTCTTGAAATCGGTGATATTATAGTTTCAGTAAACGGCGAAGACTGCGTTTCTGCAGAAGATTATCACACCAAAAGACAGCTTGCAAAGGATTTTTATTCTCAGGTGACCGTGCTGCGTCCAGTTGATGAAAAAGGAAACCAGCATCTTGAAGAAATCGAACTTACACTTGACAACTCTATGATAAATCCTGTGGTAAAGGATATTGTTTATACAGGATAAACAATTTACGTTTTTTATACAAACAAAAAAGTCAGCCGAAGTTTCAGCTTTCGGTTGACTTTTATTTTATCTGTATTACATTGAAAAACCGCCGTCCACAGTGACAATCTGACCTGTGATAAAGGACGCCTTGTCGCTCAGCAGAAATTCCACCGTGTCTGCCACATCCGCCACTGTGCCAAGACGGCCCAGCGGTGTTTCCTCCGCAAGGTTCTTCAAATCTTCTTCACTGAAGCAGCTGAGCATATCGGTTTTTATAACCCCCGGACAAACCGCATTTACACGGATTCCGCTTGGTGCAAGTTCCTGCGCCAATGCTTTGGTAAATGCGTTTATACCGCCTTTTGTAGCCGAATATACCGCCTCACAGCTTGCACCGTTGTTGCCCCAAATTGAAGATATGTTAACAATGCTGCCTGCGTGCTGTTTTACCATTACATCCGCTGCCTGCTGACACACATATATTGTGCCGTTAAGGTTGACATTCACAAGCTTTGCAATTTCATCTTCTTTCATATCCTGCAGCAGACCAACCCAGGAAACACCTGCGCAGTTTACCACACAGTCAAGGGTTTTAAAGCTGTCCTTTATATGTGCAAAAAGGGCTACAACCTGCACATAATCGCTTACATCGCATTTTTCGTAGATTATGCCGTGCAATTTACTGATTATATCAAGGCCGTCACTTGTGGAATTGTATGTGCCGATAACGGTATATCCTTTTTCGGCAAGGGTTATGGCAATCTGCCTGCCGATGCCTTTGCTGGCACCTGTAACAAGAGCTGTTTTCATAGTGTAAAAAATCCAATCTTTTTATTTATGAGATTATTTTACTATATAATTATCCGTTTTTCAACAAAACAAAAGGCAGGGTATCCCCTGCCTTTGATTGTTTGAAAATATTAATAAGCTTTGCCCCAAACAACAATTGTGTCTGTTTCTTTGCCGCAGATCGGGCAAACACCTTTTTTAACACCCTGTTCGCCAAATGGCATACATCTGGAGGAGAGGCCTGCTCTTTCTTTCATTGCTTCTTCACATTCAGCGCTGCCGCACCAGTGAGATTTGATAAAGCCGTCGTTTTTGTCAGCCTGTGCAATGATATCTTCCATCTTTTCAAGTTCAACTGTTCTTGTCACGAGGTTTTCTTTTGCGCGTGCATAGAGAGCATCTGCATATTCCTTGAATACTCTTTCAAGTTCTGCTTCAAGATTGTCAAGGGATACAAAGATTTTTTCGCGTGTGTCACGGCGAACAAGAACACACTGGTTCTTTTCGATATCCTTTGGACCGATTTCAAGGCGGATTGGCACGCCTTTCATTTCGTATTCAGCAAATTTCCAGCCTGGCTGGTTGTCTGTGTCATCAAGTTTTACACGGTAAAGGTTTTTAAGACGGTCTTTAAGTTCGTTTGCTTTGTCAAGAACGCCTTCCTTGTGCTGTGCAATTGGGATGATAACCAGCTGGTGTGGTGCAAGAGCCGGTGGAAGAACAAGACCTTCGTCATCGCCGTGGCACATAATGATAGCGCCTACGATACGTGTGGACATACCCCAGGAAGTCTGGTGTGGGTAAGAACGGCCGTTGTTTCTGTCTGCAAATGTGATATCAAATGCGCGTGCAAAACCGTCGCCGAAGTAATGGCTTGTGCCGCTCTGGAGAGCTTTGCCGTCGTGCATCATAGCTTCAACTGTGTATGTTGCTTCTGCGCCTGCAAATTTTTCGCTGTCTGTTTTTCTGCCCTTGATAACAGGAATCATAGCTTCTTCTTCAAGGAATGCAGCGTATGTGTCAAGCTGCTGGAGAGTTTCTCTCTGTGCTTCTTCTGCTGTTTCGTGAAGTGTATGGCCTTCCTGCCACCAGAATTCACGGCTGCGGAGGAATGGACGTGTTGTTTTTTCCCATCTTACAACACTGCCCCACTGGTTGTAGAGGAATGGGAGCTGACGGTAGGACTGAAGCACATTTTTCCAGTGTTCACAGAAGAGAACTTCGGAAGTTGGACGCACGCACATACGTTCTTCAAGTCTTTCTTTACCGCCGTATGTTACCCATGCAACTTCAGGTGCAAAACCATTTACATGGTCTTTTTCTTTCTGAAGAAGGCTTTCAGGGATGAGAAGTGGAAGTGCCATATTTACATGGTCTGTTTCCTTGAAACGTCTGTCGAGACATTTCTGGATGTTTTCCCAGATTGCATAGCCGTATGGACGAACATACACAAAGCCTTTTGCTGTGGAATAGTCTACAAGTTCTGCTTTAAGGCAGATGTCAGTATACCACTGTGCGAAATCTTCGTCACGGCTGGTGATACTTTTAACTAATTTTTTATCGTTTGCCATTTTATTTTCCTCTTTCATAAAACCAGCCCCTTATAGAACATATAAGGGGCGAGTAAATCACACTAAAATATACCTGAAAAATTATTTGTTTTCTTCGATAAATTTAACAAGGTCGCCCACAGTTTTGATATCGTCAATTGCTTCATCGGGAACTTCCACATTAAATTCGTCTTCAATGGACATAACAATATCAACGAAGTCAAGGCTGTCAGCATCGAAATCGTCTCTGATGTTAGATTCCATTGTGATAAGTTCTTCACTGATTTCAAGCTGTTCTGAGATAATTTCTCTCAATTTTTCAAAAACCATAGTAGTTCTCCTTATATCTGGTGCATTTAGCACTTATTTATACTTACATATACATTTATAATTTATAACTTTTATGTAATGTTGTCAAGGTATTTTTATCTGTAATCTATATTGAGGTTTGCCATACCGTTGAGATTTACATCCCCGATATTGCCGTCAAGATATTCATAATATCCCTGAGCTGCAATCATTGCGCCGTTGTCGCCGCACAGAGAAATGTCAGGACATACAAAGCGTTTGCCCTTTGCCTTTTCTTCTATAAGTTCCCTGAGGCGCCGGTTTGCAGCAACACCGCCTGCTATTGCCAGAGTGTCAAAACCGAATTCTTCTGCCGCATTTACAAGATTATCCGAGAGAATCTGACTGATTTTTTCCTCAAAGCTGGCTGCAAGGCTGTTGATGTCGGTTTCTTCCCCCTTCATATTATTGATATTGAAGATGTTGATAACCGCTGTCTTAAGACCTGAAAAGCTGACATCATACCTGTTTTCCGTATGAGGTGTAGGCAGTTTGTACTTTGTTTTGTCACCGCTTAAAGCTGCCTTTGAAACTGCAGGGCCGCCGGGATAACCGAGACCGAGGGTACGGCTTACCTTGTCAAAGGCTTCACCTGCCGCATCATCTATTGTTCTGCCGATAACACGGAATTTTGTATAGTCCTCCACTGCGACAATGTGGCTGTGGCCGCCTGATGCAACAAGGCAGATAAACGGCGGTTTAAGGTCTTTGTGTGTGAGATAAAGCGCTGCAATATGACCGCGGATATGATGTGTTGGCACGATAGGCTTGCCGCTTGCAAAGAAAAGGCCCTTTGCAAAGTTTACCCCTACAAGCAGGGCGCCTATAAGTCCCGGTGCAAATGTGCAGGCGATTGCGTCGATATCCTCAACTGTACAGCCTGCTTCATCGAAACATTTCTGTACCACTTCACTGACAGCATCAATATGTCTGCGGGATGCAATTTCAGGCACAACACCGCCGTAAAGGCCGTGTTCTTCTGCCTGTGAATATACAATATTGGAAATAATTTCTCTTCCGTCTTTTACAATGGAAGCAGCTGTTTCGTCACAGCTGGATTCAATACCCAATACTAACATAGTTTTTCCTCTGTTTTAATTAATAGATATAGCTGATTTTATAATTTTATTACCGATTATACTATAAGTCAAGTTTATAGATAAGGGCAGATTCTCTTGGATTGGAATAAAAGTTTTTTCTGTTTCCCAGAAGTTCAAAGCCAAGCTTTTCATACAGTTTTATTGCGGGTATATTGCTCTCTCTCACCTCAAGTACACAGGGCATATTGAGCATTTTCAGTGTCTCTGACAAAATATATCCGCCATAGCCTTTGCGCTTAAAATTTTCTGCTGTGACAACAAACACCAGTTCTGCATCGTCTGCCACAAGATAGCTTGCAAATGCTGCCGTTTTGCCGTCTGCTTCCAGTACATAGCTTTTTATGCTGTCATTGGAAAGGCTGTCTCTGAGGGCAGATTCGCTCCAGCCGTCTGGCACATTTTCAAAAATCTGTGCAACAGCCTGTACATCATTTATTTCAAAGGGTCTAACCTTTTGCTGCATACCAGTTTTCCCCCTTGTTCACATCAACCTTGAGCGGCACTGACAGCTGTGCGGCATTGCGCATCTCTTCTCCGAGAATTTCCGCTGCTCTGTCCGCTTCTTCCAGCGGTGCTTCAACGATGAGTTCGTCGTGAACCTGCAGGATAAGCTTTGCTTTAAGCCCTTCTTCTTTAAGGCGCTGTGCCACCTTTACCATTGCAATTTTGATTATATCCGCACTTGTGCCCTGAATAGGTGTATTCATAGCCATACGCTTGCCCATCTCCTGAATATTGCGGTTGGAGTTGTTGATTTCCGGCAGTATGCGTCTGCGGTTGTAAAGGGTGGATACATATCCGTTTTCCTTTGCAAACTGTGTGATGGTGTTCATATATTCCTTTACGCCCACAAATGTGTCAAGGTAGTTCTGTATAAACTGACTTGCCTCTTTAACTGTGATGCCCACATCCTTTGCAAGGCTGAAGGCACCGATGCCGTACACAATACCGAAGTTTACCGCCTTTGCGCGGGAACGGATCTGCGGTGTTACCATCTCCACAGGCAGGTGCATAATCTTTGCCGCCGTCTGTGTGTGGATATCCTCGTCGTTTATAAATGCGCTTCTCATAGATTCATCGCCGCTGATATGAGCAAGTATGCGCAGTTCTATCTGGGAATAGTCAGCATCAAGAAGGATGCAGCCTTCCTTTGCCACAAAGAATTTGCGCAGTTCCTGGCCAAGCTCTGTGCGCACAGGGATATTCTGCAGGTTCGGTTCACCTGAAGATATGCGGCCTGTTCTTGTTTCTGTCTGGTTGAAGGTGGTGTGTATTCTTCCGTCTTCACGCACCTTGTCCTTCATTCCTTCAACATAGGTGGAGTTGAGCTTCTGATAGGTGCGGTAGTTGAGGATTTTATCGATTACAGGATGATATTTTCTCAGTCCTTCCAGCACCTCTGCATTGGTGGAATAGCCTGATTTTGTCTTTTTGCCTGCAGGCAGCTGCAAATCTTCAAAAAGTGCCTTGCCAAGCTGTTTGGGACTGTTGAGGTTGAACTCGTAGCCCACCATATCATACACATCCTGCAGATCCTTTGCCAGCTGTGTTTTAAGCATTGTGCCGAAATCTTCCAGTGCTTTTTTGTCTACACCGAAACCTTCGTATTCCATCTCTGCCAGCACTTTTGCCAACGGCATTTCAATTTCGTAAAGCAGCTGGTGCTGTTTTTCTTTTTCAATAAATTCAAGGTAATATTCATAAACCTGCTGTGCGAAAGGTGCAAAGCTGTCTTCACATTCAAACTCTGCAACTGCATCCGCAGAAGCGGAGATGCGCTCGAAGTCATAGCTTGCGGCAAGGGGGTTTGCAAGGTATGCCGCCAGCTTCATACAGAAGGATACATTTCTGACATCAATGCCTTTTTCAATACAGAATGTGTAAAGCGCCTTGCTGTCATAAGCAATTTTTTCTTTTGTATCATCTTCAAGGAATGTTTTTAAAAGAACGCTGTCAGGGTTTGCAGAATAAATATCCTTATCCCACATAATAACAGTTTTACCGCCGTTCTGATAAACAATTGCTTTGGAAAGTGAATTGTCAAATTCCTTTATTTCCACCGTCCCGAGGGCGGATTCCACCACATCAAAAAGGTTTAAATTTTCCACGCTGCACTGGGGCACCAGTTTTTCCGCAAGGGAAAACATCTCAAGACTTTTAAGAGTTTTTGACACCTTGTCGCAGTTTATCGGTTTTTTCACATAGGTTTCGGCTGATGTGTCTATATCCACATCGCATCTGATTGTGCCGAGAATTTTTGACAGGTATGCCATATCCCTGTCATTTACAAGCTTTTCGCGAACACCCTTTTTGATTTTTGCATCGTCTATATTTTCATACACACCGTCAAGGCTGCCAAAGTTCTGCAGCAGTGTAACGGCAGTTTTTTCGCCCACGCCCTTTACCCCCGGGATATTGTCGGAAGTATCACCCATAAGTGCCTTGAGGTCGATGAGTTTTTCAGGGTAAAGGCCGTATTTTTCAAAAACCTCTTCCCTGCCCATAATCTGTGTGTGGCCTTTGCCCATCTGTGTTGTGGCAAGTGCAACATGTACATTATCGTCAATAAGCTGCAGGCTGTCCCTGTCTCCTGTTGCAATATAGCATTCGTCTCCGCGCACAGAACAGCTCTTTGCGATTGTGCCCAGAATATCGTCTGCCTCAAAACCTTCCTTTGTAACGATGGTATAGCCTAAATCCGCAAGGATTTCCTTGAGAACAGGCATCTGCTGGGCCAGCTCGTCAGGCATACCCTTTCTGCCTGCCTTGTAGCCGTCAAACATCTTGTGACGGAAGGTTTTTGCCTTAAGGTCAAAAGCAACCAGCACACAGTCAGGCTTTATCTCCTGTTCAAGTCTTATAAGTATATTGAGAAAGCCGTAGATACCGTTGGTATACTGTCCGTCCTTGGTTGTGAGCAGTTTTATGCCGTAAAATGCGCGGTTAAGTATACTGTTTCCGTCAATGGCCAGAAATTTCATATTTTATGTCTCCTTATATGGAATTTATAGTACATAATATATATCTAAATTAGTATACCATATTTTATTGTTTTATGGTATACTGTTTATCTGATACACAAATAATTTTTACAGATGAGGTATTATGGAAATCAGAGGACTTGATATTAAAAACAAAGCTGTACTTGCCCCTATGGCAGGTTTCTGCGATATTGTAATGCGCAAGGCTGCAGATGATTTTGATGCAGGCTTTACCGTGAGCGAAATGGTAAGTGCAAGGGCTTTGTTTTACGGCGATAAGAAAAGCCACGAGCTTATGGAAACTTTTTCCCATAAGGCTCCTTTCGGCGTGCAGCTTTTCGGCTTTGACCCCAATGACTTTGTACACGCCACAAAACATGTTCTGGACCATAATCCCGATTTTATCGATATAAATATGGGCTGTCCCGCACCTAAAATTGTAAACAACGGCAGCGGCAGTGCGCTGATGAAAAACCCGCCTCTTGCAGCTGAGATTGCAAAAACTGTGGTGGAAAACGCAAACGGCAGACCTGTGAGTGTCAAAATACGCAAAGGCTGGGATGAAAATTATCTGACCGCCGTTGAAATGGCACAGCGGTGCGAAGCCGCAGGTGTGGATTTTATCACCGTGCACGCAAGGACAAGAGCACAGATGTATCAGCCCGGCATAGACCTGGATATAATCAAAGCTGTAAAGCAGGCTGTCAATATCCCTGTTATAGGCAACGGCGACATCACCTGTCCCGAAGATGTAATCAGAATGATGGACTGCACAGGCTGTGATTATGTTATGGTAGGCAGAGAAGCCCTGAGCCGCCCGTGGATTTTCCGTCAGATTAAACAGGCTCTTAACGGCGAAACTGTCGACTGTGACCCAACGGTTGAAGAAAGAATGAAACTGCTTTTGTGGCATATAGAGCAGTTGTGTGAGGTAAACGGTGAATATCTGGGTATGAAGAAAGCACGCGGTCAGGCAGCACTTTATATGAAAGGCCTGCGCGGTGCGGCACACCTGCGGTATCTGACCAACAGCCTTTCCGTATTCAGCGATGCTGAAAATCTTGTAAAAGAGGTCTTAAAGGAAAATGTATAATTTTAACGCACTTGTATCCAGAATAAAATATATACCAAGATGGAGCCTTATGCGCCAGAGCCGTCAGGAATATCTGGCAGAGCATACCACAGAGGTAATGCAGATTGCACACACTCTTGCCGCCGTGGCAAAGGAAAAATTTTCTGCTGATGTGGACGAAAAGAATATTGTTCTCTGCGGACTGTACCACGATATAAGCGAAATTCTTACAGGTGATATGCCCACACCGGTAAAATACAATGATGATGTGCTGAAAAAAGCATATAAAGATATGGAAGCAAAGGCAACCGACAAGATGATTGAAACGGTTGACCCACAGCTTAAAAGCCATATTGCACCTTTTGTAAAGGGCGATATGCTTTCCGACAGGGAGCAGAAAATTCTCAAAGCTGCCGACAAGCTGTCTGCACTTATCAAATGTATGGAAGAAGTGCAGTGCGGAAATGCAGAGTTCCGTCTGGCCTTTGAAAGTACCAGAAAATCCCTGAAAGATATGAACCTGCCTGAAGTGGATTACTTTATGGAAAATATGCTGCCCGCCTATAACCTTTGTCTTGATGAACTTGCAAAAATTTAGCGGAGCAATAACTTGAAAAGCCTAAACAGTAATTTAAAGTCAAAAATACCCCATATAAAGATTTTTATCCTTTGTTTTGTCACCGCTCTGTGTATATTCCTGCCTTTCCTTGCGGTGGATAAAGGGTTCTTTCTGTATGCAGGGGACTTCAACAGCCAGCAGATACCTTTTTATATGAATGCTGTGCGTGCGGTACAGAACGGCAGCTTTAACTGGAGCTGGAACACCGACCTGGGCGGAAGTATGGTAAACTGCTATTCCTTCTACCTTGTGGGTTCCCCGTTTTTCTGGCTGAGCTGTCTTTTCCCGTACAAATGGGTGCCGTATATGATGCCGCTGTGGCTGATGCTGAAATTTGCCATAGCAGGTCTTGGGGCATTTATGTTTCTGCGCCGCTATGCAAAGGACGCAAACTTTGCATACATTGGCGCCCTGCTCTATGCTTTCAGCGGTTTTTCCGTGTACAACATCTTCTTCAACCATTTTCTTGAATCGGTGGCATTCTTTCCCTTTCTGCTGTGGAGTCTTGATGAATTTGTGCTGAACCGCCGCAGAGGCCCATTTGTGTTCTTTGTGGCCTTAAACCTTGTAAACAACTACTTTTTCTTTATAGGACAGGTAGTATTTCTGTTTATATACTTTATCTGCAAGGTTATAAGCGGAGAATATATCATCAAACTTAAAGAGTTTTTCCTTCTGGCATTTGAGAGTGTGCTGGGCT
>JAFSCM010000006.1 GCA_017436765.1 Oscillospiraceae bacterium | reverse complement strand
GTTCGTATTTGCTTATGGAACGGTCAATCTTCTGCAGACATGGCAAAAGGGTTTTAACCATTGATTTCTGATTGTTGATATCAAGGTACGGGTACATATAGTTGATGTTTTTCAGTTCCTCGATATTGCCCTGAAGCAGCTCGGAATAGTAGGCAACAATCGGACAGTTGTAGTGGTTGTCGCCGGCGTGCTCATCAATATTGTATGTAATACCCGGATAGAATATATTTGTAATGCCTTCTTCAATCAGCTCAAGCACATGGCCGTGCATAATTTTTGCAGGATAGCAGGCTGTGTCGGAAGGAATTGTAAACTGACCTTTTTCATAGGTTGCGCGGTTGGAAAGCTTTGAAAAATGTACGCTGAATCCCAGTTCGGAAAACATTGTGTACCATAAAGGTGCAAATTCAAAGGTGGAAAGAGCCAGAGGCAGACCTATTCTGCCGCGTTTTGCGTTTTCCTGTGGTTTAAAGCTTTCAAGATAGTTTCTTTTCCATGCGTGGAGATTCGGCAGTTCCTTTGCATCTTCAATACCAAGGCCTTTTTCGCACTGATTGCCGCTGATAAACCGTTTGCCGTCAGAAAAGCGGTTTATTGTAAGGTGGCACTGGTTTGCACAGCCTTTGCAGCGTGTTGTTCTGCTTGTGTGTTCAAAGAAAGCCAGTTCCCTTGGTTTGAGAATGGAGCTTTCTCTGTATTTCATAGCATGGAGAGCTGCACCGTATGCACCCATAAGACCTGCTATGGACGGACGGATTACATCTGCACCGATTTCCTTTTCAAAGGCGCGCAGCACAGCATCATTGTAGAATGTACCGCCCTGTACAACAATTTTTCTGCCAAGTTCTTCAGGGCTTGTTGCACGGATAACCTTGTAAATAGCATTTTTAACAACACTTACAGAGAGACCTGCGCTGATATCCTCAACACTTGCGCCTTCCTTCTGAGACTGTTTCACAGAGCTGTTCATAAACACTGTACAGCGGCTGCCAAGGTTTACAGGGGCTTTTGCCCTGAGACCGTATGCGGCAAAATCGGCAATGTTATGTCCCATAGCCTTTGCAAAGGTTTCAATAAAGCTGCCGCAGCCGGAAGAACAGGCCTCGTTCAGCATAATGCTGTCGATAGCACCGTTTTTAATGCGGAAGCACTTGATGTCCTGACCGCCTATATCAAGGATAAAGTCAACATCGGGCTGAAAATATTTTGCAGCTGTGTAATGGGCGATTGTCTCAACAAGACCTTCATCAATATGGAAAGCGTGCTTGATAAGTTCTTCGCCGTAGCCTGTAACGGCACTGCCGCAGATTTTCACTCTGTCACCGCAGAGATTGTATATTTCTGTAAGCTGTTCCAGAATTATGTTTACAGGGTTGCCCTTGTTGGAGTTGTAGAAGGAATAGAGGATGGACTTGTCTTCACCTATAAGCACCAGCTTTGTGGTTGTGCTGCCGCAGTCGATGCCAAGCCACGCATTGCCCACATATTCTTCTATGCTGCGGTGTTCAACAGCAGCCTTGCTGTGTCTGTCCACAAACTCAAAGTATTCTGTTTCGTTTTCGAACAAAGCGGGAAGTCTGTCGCTGGCAACAGTTTCGTTTTTGGCGGAATTTTCAAGCTCTTCTATAAGCTCATCCAGTGAAACTGTCTGGGATTTTTCTGCATACATGGCAGCACCCATTGCAACGGAATACAGTGCATATTCAGGGAAAACCGCAGTTTCTTCTGTAAGGCCCAGCGTTTTGTAAAAACGCTTGCGAAGACCTTTGCAGTAGTACAGCGGGCCGCCCAGAAACATAACCTTGCCCTCGATTTTTCTGCCCTGTATAAGACCTGTGATGGTCTGGTTTACAACAGCCTGAAAGATACTTGCACTGATATCTTCCTTGCTTGCGCCCTGATTGAGCAGCGGCTGGATATCTGTTTTTGCAAAAACGCCGCAGCGGCTGGCAATAGGATAAATCTGTGTTGCTTTAAGGCTTGCTGCGTCCATATCATTTACAGACATATCCAGCAGAACACTCATCTGGTCTATAAAAGCGCCTGTGCCGCCTGCGCAGGTGCCGTTCATTCTTTCGTCAATGCCGCCGTTGAAGAATATAACCTTTGCATCTTCGCCGCCAAGCTCTATTACAACACCTGTGTCAGGTGCGAGGGAAGATACAACTTCGCTGGTAGCGTATACTTCCTGAATAAAATCTATATCTGCAGCCTGGGCCATACCCATACCTGCAGAGCCGGAAATGGTAACCTTTACATTTTCAGCAGACACTTCCTTTTTCATGTCCCGCAGCATTGCAATGGTTGTCTGACGCACCTGAGAAAGATGACGCTGATATTTCTGATATACAATCTTTGTCCCTTCCATCAGAACAAGTTTTGCGGTGGTGGAGCCTATGTCAATGCCCAATGTAAAATGTGACATAATCTCTGTCTCCTTTACGATTTTTCGAAATAAAAAGCAAACCACGTTTTACGGAGGTTTGCAGGGAATCTGAAATTATTGCCATTGGAATAAAAAGCACAATAAAATAGTTTTATCTTTAATTTTTACATTAATATTATAAGTTTTTTGACAGCACGCTGTCAATTTCTGACGAAAAAATTCACATAAGTTTCAGTTTTGTGAAAATTGTGTTCACATAAATAAATATGCGCTTTTACACAGAAAAAGAAAAATATATTTTGCTCAATCTGTCATATATAGGAATATTGTTTTGTAACAGCATACGAATTATAAAAAAATTTTAAATATTTTATTGAAAACTGTTAAAGAATAATTTATAATAAATCTGTTAAGGGAAAAGTTTAAATTTTACCTTGGTAAAATCCTTTTTAAATACACTGGAGGAATTTGTATGGAAAATAACGTACGTCCGGAATCTATGGCAAGAATCACAACACCTGAACTTGCAGAAGCCTTTATTGAAGAACAGATAAAGGAAATCAGAGAACAGGTAGGCGACAAAAAAGTACTTCTCGCACTCAGCGGCGGTGTAGACTCTTCTGTTGTTGCAGCACTCCTTATCAAAGCAATCGGCAAACAGCTTGTATGTGTTCATGTAAACCACGGCCTTATGCGCAAAGGTGAAAGTGAACAGGTAATCGAAGTATTCGGCAATGCGCTGGATGCAAACCTGGTATATATAGATGCAACAGACCGATTCCTTGATCTGCTTGCAGGAGTATCTGACCCAGAACAGAAACGCAAGATTATCGGTGCAGAATTTATCAAAGTTTTTGATGAAGAAGCAGCTAAACTGGATGGCATTTCTTTCCTCGCACAGGGTACAATTTATCCTGATATCCTGGAATCCATCAAAGCAGCAGAAAGCGGCAAACCTGTAAAATCCCACCACAATGTAGGCGGCCTGCCTGAAGATATGGCAATGGAACTGGTAGAACCTGTTAAACTGCTGTTCAAGGACGAAGTTCGCGTAGTTGGCGAAGCTCTCGGCCTTCCACACGGTATGGTATACCGTCAGCCGTTCCCGGGCCCAGGTCTTGGTGTTCGCTGTCTTGGTGCTATTACCCGTGACCGTCTCCATGCTTTGAGAGAAGCTGATGCAATTCTCCGCGAAGAATTTGCAAACAACGGTCTTGAAGGCAAAGTATGGCAGTACTTTATCGCTGTTCCTGACATCAAGAGTGTTGGTGTAAAGGACGGCGTACGCTATGAAGGCTGGCCTGCAATCATCAGAGCAATCAATACAACAGATGCTATGACAGCAACTATCGAAGAAATTCCATATTCCTTGCTGCATCACATCACACACCGCATCACACACGAAGTTGAAGGCATCAACCGCGTGCTTATGGATCTCACACCTAAGCCAATCGGTACAATAGAATGGGAATAACAGGTTAACCTGTATTATAACTAAAACAAGCACCCTGTATCATCAGAAAAGATGGTACAGGGTGTTCTTTTATATGAAATAAAAGCAGGTTTTGTAATGAATAAATATTGTGAAAAATCTGAACTCGTGTTAATATTCATACATAAACAGTGATATTTTATTGGGGTATAGAATATGAAAAAAAGGATAGTTAGCTTTATACTTGCTGTATGTATGATTGTCAGCTGTGTGCCTGTGCAGTCCTTTGCGGCTGATGATACAGCAGAAAATACAGCTGTGCAGTCAAGCACGGAAGAAAGAGACAATCTTGTGTCAGTTGGCTGGATATTTGAAGGTATCGGCTGGTTCGGTATGCTCAGATAACAGACATAACATCTGTACAAAAATAAAAAAGGACAGCGTGGGATAGTTTCCGGTAAGACAGTATGAGAACGTTACTGGTATTGGGAGACTGACTTTAAGACGCGACAATAAAAATAGTGATACTTGGTTGGGAAAATCAAGTATCACTATTTTTTATTGGTTAACGAAAACCATCAGTT
>JAFSCM010000048.1 GCA_017436765.1 Oscillospiraceae bacterium | reverse complement strand
TGTTGATATGTTTGATAATAACCCTGATGCTCCGCTTTCTGACATCGAAGATACTGTAACTTTTACTGCACGATATAATGACGGCACATCAGAACAGTTTGATATTGTAATCTCTTTCGGTGAAGATGGCGTTATGAATGCAGCATACAGCAAATAAGTTTAACATATATATAAGCAAAATATTTATAGCATTAAAAAGGCAGGAGAAATCCTGCCTTTTTATGTAGCGTAAATTTGATAAAATCGTATGAATTATCTTATCAAATTAAAAATATAGAACAATAGCAATATCAAAAATATTGCTATTTAAAAAGTATGTAGCTGAAAAATAAAAACCCGTGCAGTTTTGGAATAAAGTCAAAATATTACCGATTGGAAACTGAAAATACTGTCGGTTGAGTGTTAGCGTAGAAGATAAATATTTATTTGAAAAACCTATATAAGTATGCGATAATATAATTATAATATTTAAAATCAGAGTGCAGGTATTGAAAAGATTTCATTATAAAAACTATTTGGATAAAATAAGATGCATATCGGCTGATTTTTAATAAAAAACTAAAATTGAAAATTATCAGTATGATGTTTCAAATATAAATAGGAGGAGCTTTTATGACTTTGCGCCATCTGCAGATTTTTCGTATTCTGTGTGAAAACAATTACAGCACTACAAAAACTGCACAAAATTTGCATATGACACAGCCTGCAGTAAGTCTTGCTATCAAAGAACTGGAGGAGCAATACGATGTTCGATTGTTTGACCGCATTAACAGACGTTTGGTTATAACTCCAGCAGGAGTACGCCTGCAAGAGTACTGCAGCAGTATAGAAACGTTGTTTAAAGATATGGAAACAGAGATGAAAAACTGGGATAAGCAGGGGGTAATACGAATTGGAGGAACTTTTACCATAGGAGCTATGTTTTTGCCTGAATATGCAAAAACATTTATGGAAGCATATCCCGGAACCACAATAAAAGGTGTTTGTGCTCCGACATATATGTTGGAAAAAATGATACTTGATAACGAACTGGATGTGGGTTTTTGCGAGGGGATAATAAAAAATCCTCTGATAAAAACAGAAGCATATATGGATGACCATCTTATTGTGTTTGCTTCTGTTGACAGTGGTTACAGTTATGGTCAGATAATTTCTGTGGAGGAATTCCAGCAGAACAGAGTTGTTCTCCGTGAACAAGACAGTGGTGTGCGGAGAGTGTTTGATATGGCCTGCGAACAGTTAGGCTTCAAGGTGGAACCTGAATGGGAATCTGTCAGCAATACCGCTATTATAGCTGCTGTAGCAAAGGGACTTGGTGTTGGGGTTATACCCTTTAGACTTGTCGAAGATACGATACGGGAAGGCAAGGTTGTTCCTATTATGGTAGAAGGACTGAATCTTGACCGTAAATTTTACATAGTGCATCACAAAGATAAAAAGGTTTCTGGACTTTTGAAGGAATTTATTCAGTTCTGCAAAGATATTCAGTTCTGACAGCGAAAAAATTGAAAAAACAAAGATAAAAGGCTTTCAACACATAAGGTTGAAAGCCTTTTTATCTGGACTAATATCTATATCTGGAAACACAATGAAAAGCTTTAAAATGCCAAATTCTATTGGGTTTGTCGATATCGGTATTAAACAGTTATTTCTTCAGTAAGTTTTTTGCTATTTGTTTTATCAACAATCGTACAGATAAAAATGCTTATCTGCAGTAAAAGCACCATAGGTATTGCAAGCATAATCTGAGAAATAACATCAGGTGGGGTGATTATTGCGGCAAGAATGAAAATTACCACAACAAGCAGACCACGGTTTTTCCTGAGAAACTCGGGCTTGAGTATTTCCAGCTTGCTCAGCAGGAATACCAGCACAGGCATCTCAAATACTGCGCCAAAGCACAGCAGCATAGTATTTATAAATGAGATATAACTTTTTATGGAAATCATAGAAGTTATCTCTTGAACAGCAATTCTCATAAAGAATTTAAGGGTGGTAGGCAGCACCATAAAGTAACAGAATGCAATACCTGCCACAAAAAATATCACACCGAAAATCAGTGTTATAATAATATATATTTTTTCTTTCCGGTACAGGCCTTTTTCCACAAATGCCCATATTTCATATATGTTTACAGGCGAGCAGATGATAAGAGCCATAATAAGAGAAAGCTGCACATATACAACCAACAATTCAGAAGGGGTAATAAAAACCAGTTCCATTCCTGGGTTGATAGCCAGAAAATAATCCAGCACCAACTCAACTTTGGTAAAAAGTGCAGCGGATGCAATAAGAGTTACAACAACCATAATTGTAAGTCTTTTTCGCAGTTCGTCCAGATGACCGAAAAGAGACATTTCGTTGTTTTTACTCAAAAGCAGCCTCCTGTTTTAATCTGCAGAAAACCGTTTTGTTTTTATTTGGTTTCTTCTGTTGCTTCTTCTTTGGAAAGTTCTTCAAACTCTTTGGAAATTTCCTTTGTTCCTTTGCGGAATTCTGCTACTGCCTGACCCATACTTTTTGCAAGAGCAGGAAGTTTTGCAGGACCAAAAAAGATAAGTACAACAGCGAGGATAATTAAAAGTTCGCTTACGCCAATTCTGCCAAACATAGTTCAGTTCTCCTTATAATAATTATAGATATAGTCTTTAAAATGTACACATAAAGTGCTGTATAGATATAGTCACATAGTATTCCCTTTGTGGAGGGAACAGGCAGCAGATTCTGCCTGCCGAACATAGCAGGCAGAAATCCGTGCAAAATAGGAAAGTTAATTTATAAGCTTAAATTATTTAACCTGAGAAAGAGCGTTTTCAACAGCAGCCATAATAGCTTTGGAAGAAACTGTTGCATTTGCCACTACGTCTACAGTTGCAGACTGAGCATCAATGATAGCCTGTGGAATTGTGCTGAAAGCAGGGTCAGATACACCAGGTGTTTCACTGTGGCTGAGAACGTCGATTTTCTCAATCTTGTCACCGTTCATTGTAACCTTAACCTTAACTTCACCGCCGAAACCGTTTGCTGTGCCGATATATTCGTTTGGAGCAAGTTCCGGTTCGGAAGCTTCTGGTTCAGCAGGTGCAGCCATATAACCAAAATGTACATTGAGAAGCTCTGCAGCTTTTCTTGCAACGTCAGCTGTAACACCGCCGCAGCGTGCACGACGACGGTCATCTTTCATTTCGGTGATGCCGTTTGCAGCCATAAATTTTGTTACGGAATCAGCACAGTTGATAGATGATGAAACTGTCTGAACTTCAGCTTTGATTTCTGGCTGATAGATTGGAAGGTTTGTGCTTGTGTACCAAGCGTTAAGTTTTTTTGTGAGAGCTCTTGCGTCATCTGGGCCAAGAAGAAGACCAAATACGCCCAAAGCACCGCCCATAGCGCCACAAAGAGAGCCTGCCTGATAACCTTCTTTACCATTAGCAAACATTTCTGCAGGGATTACTGTGAACGGATAGCCAACCTTGTCAGCAAGCTGTGTAAGAAGAGCTTTTGCAACACCATAGCAGCAGCCATTTTCGTAGTAACCTTCGTAACCTGTTTGTTCAGCAAGGTCAAGGTCGAATTCGCAGCAAGGATATGGGTATGCAGGAAGTTCAGGTACAGCATTAGCGGCATTGTTTTCGGTGTTCATTGCACAGCCTGTTGCACCGAGAACAGCAGCACTGCCAAGAAGGATTACGGATTTTCCAAGAAAATCACGACGGGATTCCATAAATGACATAATCTTTTTCTCCTTTTAAATATTGTGTTAATAATTGGTATAATATGCCAGTACGTTAAAATATTAACATAATAACTTAATAAATACAAATAATAAAAACTAATAAAATAATAAGTAAATACTTATTGTTTTTATGAACTGGATATGTCAAAAAGTGCCATTTTGGCACTTTTTGTAGTGTAATTATGCTATAAACCATCAAAAAAGGTGCCAAAATGGCACCTTTTATCTTTCTCTATCAATTTTTCTTTGCTTATTTCTATCCGTTTTACCTTCTGCCTGGAACTGTTTCAGCTGATGTTTTACGCTTTGTTTTGATGGCGGGGCGGGGGAGTAAGGCGGTTTATGTCTAGTATTTCTAAAAAAATATGCAGCAAATGCGCAGTAAATTGACCAAAATTTAAGGCATTTCACAGCGTTTTAACCTTTTGCCAAAAGGGTGCAAAAACAAGAAAAACCCCCGAAAACCGGGAGTTTTTCGATAAAATCCTTGCGGATTTGTAAGTCTTTTTTCTGACCACAAATTAACGTTTTGAGAACTGTGGAGCACGACGAGCAGCTTTGAGACCGTATTTTTTTCTTTCTTTCATACGTGGGTCACGTGTGAGGAAGCCTGCTTTTTTGAGTTCTGGTCTGAGGTTTTCATCGTACTGGAGAAGAGCTCTGGAAAGGCCGTGACGGATAGCGCCAGCCTGACCGGAAACACCGCCGCCGTTTACGTTAACAACGATGTCAAATTTGTCAGCTGTGTTTGTGAGTGTGATTGGCTGACGAACGATGAGTTTGAGTGTTTCAAGACCAAAGAAATCGTCGATATCTCTGCCGTTGATTGTGATTTTGCCGTTACCGCTGTAAACTCTAACTCTTGCTACGGAAGATTTACGACGGCCTGTACCGTAAAAATATGCTTTTGTTTCGTACATAGTAATTATCCTCCCTAAAAATTAAAGTTCGATTGCTTCAGGTTTCTGTGCAGCGTGTTCGTGCTGTGCACCTTTGTAAACTCTGAGTCTTGTCATTGCTTTGGAACCGATTTTGTTGCCTGGGAGCATGCCTTCTACTGCAAGGTACATAGCTTTGTCAGCTTTTGTAGCCATCAATGTGCGGTAGTTAACGGATTTCATACCGCCGATCCAGCCTGTGTGGTGGTGGTAGAATTTTTTGTCAAGTTTGGAACCTGTGAGAACTGCTTTTTCACAGTTGATGATAACAACGTGGTCACCGCAGTCTACGTTTGGTGTGTATGTTACTTTGTGTTTACCGTTCAAAAGAACAGCAGCTTTAGCAGCAACGCGGCCGAGTGGTTTGCCTGCAGCGTCGATTACGTACCATTTGCGTTCAACTTTTGCAGGGTTCTGAAGATATGTGCTCATGTTAATCCTCCTGATAGAATTTTAGATATATATTATTAATAACAAATTAAAGTGCCCTTAACAGGCAAGATTTAGTATACCATATAAGACAGAAAAGTCAACGATTTTTTAAAGAAAATTTAATCAAAAATTGATTATCTCTCGTTTTCTTGCGTTTTCCTCTTGTTTTCTCGGTTTTTCTGAATAGGCAAATTACAAAAAAGGCTTGTTTTATATGTATAAAACATATATAATACAATTGAAAATTTGTGAATTTTTGCTATTGAAACAGGCTTTTGAAAAGGTTATAACCTTTACAGAAAGCTGTCTGTACCGACAGGGCAGGAACATAGTGATATAAAGGAAAAGGAAGCATTTATGGCTCAGCATTTTCAGCGTCTGTGCGGTCTTGCCCGCAAGGCGATAACAGGATATGAAATGATACAGGACGGCGACAGAATCTGTGTCGGCGTTTCAGGCGGAAAGGACTCTGTTGCCCTTGCCTTAACACTGAAAAAACTGCAGAAATATATAAACATTGATTTTGATATGGTTGCGGTAACACTTGACCTGCGTTTTGACGGCAGCAACACCGACTATTCAGCCCTTGAAAAACTCTTTGCGGAACATGGCATTGAATATGTGATAAAACGCACCGATATAGGCAATATCATCTTTGAACAGAGAAAAGAGGAAAATCCCTGTTCCCTTTGTGCCCGTATGCGCCGCGGTGCCCTGCACGATGTGACAAAGGAACTGGGCTGCAACAAAATTGCGCTGGGCCATCACCTTGATGACGCAATCGAAACATTTTATATGAATCTGTGGAACGAGGGCAGGATAGGCACCTTCAGCCCTGTTACATATCTTTCCATAAAGGACCTTACAATGATAAGGCCTTTTGTCCTTGCCATAGAGCAGGATGTTGTCCGCGCAATGCACGAAATTGATATGCCTGTGGTGGAATCAAAATGTCCTGCAGACGGGGCAACAAACCGTCAGAATATGAAAAACTGGGTGCAGGAAAGATGCCGTCAGGACACATCATTCCGTGCAAAAAGTCTCAATGCATTCCAGAAAAAAGACCTGGACGGATGGGGACTTAAAAATAAAAGATAAACAGGCTGTATGTGAATATATATGGTAAAAAAGTCTGTGATTCTGCAGAAAACCTTTTAAACTGTATTTTGTATATCAAAAATAACTGCTATAGGGAGAATTTATATGAACCTTGTCGAAAAACACTGCTGGGCGGAAATTTCGGTGGAAGCTATAAAAAACAATTACAATTTCATAAAAAACAGCTTCAACAAGCCGTTTTATGTAACCCTTAAAGCGGACGCTTACGGCCACGGGGCTAAATATCTTGCAAAACTTTATGAGGAGATGGGTGCCTTCGGCATTGCGGTTTCCTCCTTCGCAGAGGCGATGGAGATAAGAAAAACAGGGGTAAAACTGCCTATTCTTATTCTTGGATACACAAGCCCGCACCTTGCAACCCAGCTCAGCCGCAACAAGATAAGCCAGTGTGTGTACAGCCTTGAGTATGCCCACCAGCTGCAGAGAAGCAGTCTTTATCCAATCGACTGTCATCTCAAACTGGATACAGGTATGGGCCGTATCGGCTTTGACCTTGTTGGTGACAGGGAAAAAGCATACAGCGATATGAAAGAGCTGCTGTCACTTTCCAATCTTCGATTTACAGGCGTATTCAGCCATTTTCCTGTGGCTGACAGCCTTGGTGAAGAGGAAATAAGGTATACGGAAAAACAGATGGAACTGTTTGACGAAGCAGTGGAGTATCTGACACGGTACGGATTTAATTTCAAAGTTGTTCACGGACAGAACTCCGCCGGTATTCTGCGCAAACTCAGCGGTAGCTTCAACACAATGCGTGCAGGTATAATCCTCTACGGTATGAACCCGTCCAAAGAGGTAAGCGGATGTGACCTGACACCTGTAATGGAGGTAAAAACCATTGTAACCCATATCAAGGAGATAAAAGAGGGACAGTGTGTTGGTTACGGCTTTGCATACAGGGCAGAAAAACCTGTGACTGTGGCAACAATCGCTGCAGGCTATGCAGACGGTCTGCCGAGATTTATCAAAAACAAAAAGTATTCCCTTGCAATTAACGGCAGAGAATACCCCCTTATTGCAGTATGTATGGACCAGTGTATGCTGGATGTTACAGGCGGCGATGTTACAATAGGGGATGAAGTGCTGATTATGGGGGGCAAAGGAAACCAGAGTTTTGACCGTGTGGCATCACTTACAGGTACAATCAATTACGAGGTTCCCTGCGGACTCAAGCGCCGTGTTCCGAAAGTTTATCACGAACATGGTAAAATCGTGTATGTTGAAGACAATATGTAAAAAATTCCAGTCAGTGTATTACAATAAGAAATGCAATAAAAAATGTCATTCGGAACTGTTCAGAATGACATTTTTTTATTATTCGGATAATATTTCAGGATTGAAAACAGGTTAATATACATCAACATCAATGTGGATATTGTTCTGTATATACTGGCCGTTGTTCATTGTAATCATAGAGAAGGTGTATGGTGCAGTAGCTGCAGTTGCAAAAAGCAAAGCTAATTTCTTGTTACCCTGGCACCATAATTTACAGGTTTTGCAAGGAAAACACTGCGCACAGCACAAGGCAGGCTTATTTCTTTGTTACGGATAGCTCTGACCGCATTTTCTGCAGTTTCTTCATCCCTGAAAATGCCAAAAACCGCTGCGCCGCTGCCTGTCATCATACTTCCGACAGCACCAAGGTCCAGCAGCAGCTTTTTGAGCGGTTCGGTTTCATCGCTGCCTGCCGCTTTTTCAAGGTCGTTTGCCATATATTTTGCCATTTCTTCAAGATTGTTTTCTTCCATTGCCTTCAGCAGTTTTTCGTTTTCCACAATGGTTTTTATGCCCATTTCATCGTAGTTTGCATATGCCTGCGGTGTGGAAACCCCTTTTGTCGGCATACATACTGCAATATGGCACTGTGGCATCTGCGGTGCAGGCAGAATAATATCTCCCGTGCCCTGAATGCGCTTTGTGCCGCCGTGTATCATAAATGGAATATCGCTGCCACACATAAGGCCTATTTCACACATCTGTTCGGTGGAAAGACCGGCACTGTAAAGCCTGTTAAGCCCCACAATAACCCCTGCGGCGTCTGCGCTGCCGCCGGCCATACCTGCTTTTATAGGAACGGTTTTCTTTATGTGGATATGCACGCCGCCTTTTATTCCCGTGTATTCAAAGAACTTTATTGCGGCCTTTACAGCAGTGTTTCTGCTGTCGGTAGGTATAAATTTGGCATTGCTGGACATGGTGATATCATCCTGTTTTGTAAGGGTAATCCTTTCAAAAACAGAGATGGTCTGCATAACCATATCAAGCAGATGATAGCCCTTTTCGTCCACGCCTGTAATATCAAGACTCAGGTTGATTTTTGCAGGAGCGATAACTTTTACCTGTTCCATAAATATACCTCTTTTTAGTATGGGTTTAATGGTGTAACCCGTGTAGAATATTAACTTTATATTATCATACATATAGTCTTTTTTCAATTGACAAAATCTCAATTACACCTATAATATAAAATAGGTAAATATGTAATAAATATGTTTATAATATAACATCCAAGGAGAATATACAAATGGCAGAAAGAAAAGTAAGAACAAGATTTGCCCCAAGCCCGACAGGCTATATGCACGTTGGCAACCTGCGCACAGCCCTGTATGCATATCTTACAGCACGCGCACACAACGGCAAATTCCTGCTCAGAATTGAAGATACAGACCAGTCCCGTCAGGTTGAAGGTGCAATCGACATCATCTACAACACACTCAGAGAAACAAACCTTCTCTGGGATGAAGGTCCGGATGTAGGCGGTGATTACGGCCCGTATATCCAGAGTGAAAGAAAAGGTATGTACAAGGAATATGTTGACCAGCTTATCGAATCCGGCCACGCATACCGCTGCTTCTGCACAAAGGAAAGACTGGAAGAAGTAAACAAAATCAAGGCAGCTTCCGGCCAGCCTACAGGTTACGACAGACACTGCCGTCACCTGACACAGGAAGAAATTGACGAAAAACTTGCAGCAGGCGTACCTTATGTTGTAAGACAGAAAATTCCTGAAAGCGGCAAAACAAGCTTCAACGATATGGTTTACGGCACAATCGAAGTGGACAACAGCGAACTTGACGACCAGGTTCTTGTAAAACAGGACGGTATGCCGACATACAACTTTGCAAATGTTGTTGACGACCACCTTATGGAAATCAACCCTGTTATCCGCGGCAGCGAATACCTTGCTTCCACACCTAAATATAACCTTCTCTATCAGGCATTCGGCTGGGATATCCCTGACTATGTACACTGCCCGCCTGTTATGAAGGACGCACAGCACAAGCTGTCCAAGCGTAACGGTGACGCAAGCTACGAAGACCTTATCGCAGCAGGCTACCTTAAGGAAGCAGTAGTAAACTATATTGCGCTTCTGGGCTGGAACCCACAGGGCGAACAGGAAAAATTCTCTCTCGAAGAACTGGTTAAAGAATTTGACCCAAGCAGAATCAGCAAATCTCCTGCTATCTTCGATATGCAGAAACTCCGTCACCTCAATGCAGAATACATCCGTGATATGAGTGTTGAACAGTTCCTTGAAACTGCAAAACCATACATCGCACAGACTGTAAAAGGCGACTGCAACCTTATGCTTCTTGCAGAAGTTCTCCAGAAACGCTGCGAAATCCTTACAGATATTCCTGAACAGGTTGACTTCATTGATGAAATGCCTGAATACGACATTGATATGTACAACAACAAGAAGATGAAGACAAACCCTGAAAACAGCAAAACAAGCCTTGAAGCTGTTCTTCCTGTTCTTGAAGCTATCAGCGAAGCAGACTGGACAATGGAAAATATCCACGAAAAACTCTTTGCTCTTATCGCACAGCTTGAAGTTAAAAACGGAATTGTTCTCTATCCTCTCCGTGTTGCACTTTCCGGCAAGGCATTTACACCGGGCGGCGGCATTGAACTTGCAGTAATTCTCGGCAAGGAAAAAACAATCGCAAGACTTAAAGCAGCTATTGCAAAACTTTCATAATAAAAAGACAAAATCCCTGTATGCAATGTACAGGGATTTTCTGATATACAGTTATTTGTTTTTGGTATATATACAAAAAAATCACATTGTGATAATATAATTGTATAATAAAAAGTATACGGAGAATATTATGAACAAATTTGAAATTGCAACAAAGGCAGTGGGCTGTATTACAGTTGCCCTTATATTTGTAGGCCTGTTTAATATGTCAGCTATGGAAACCCTCGTTCCATTTATCTTCATTGGTGCAGCGGCAACACTTGGCCTTTATGTGCTTACTGCATTTAAAACAAAAAACTACGGCAGAATGTCTGTGATACTCATACTTGCAGCGTTTATTGCTGTTATTATGATATACAATAAAGTATTGTAAAAACTGAATATTATAAGAAGATATGAACATAAAAAGCAAATCCCCTTTCGCCATACAGCGAAAGGGGCTGTTTTTTTAGTGTTTGGCAACAGGGTCGTGTTTTACACGGTCTCTTTCTTCGGCACGCTTACCGTCATTGAAACGGTCAACTGTACCAACAAGGTAACCTGTAATGCGGCGGATTCTTTCAAATTTTACGCCTTCACCAACCAACTGAGTTTCAGGATTGTATGTCATAATTGTGCCTCCTTTTTATTTTCCCTGCTATCCTCTGTACGGCGGTACAGTGCCGTCTGTACAGGGAAGGGAACTGTGACTGTTATATAAATGTTACATATAAATAATTAAATTCTGTTAGGAACTCTGTCAGCTTCTTCCAGCTGGTTGCCGCACTGGCCAAGAGTTGCGGCGTTCAGATGTTTGTACAGACCAAGTCTGTGAAGTTTTTCAAGCGGAACACCTTCGCCGTCGCGTCTGCCGCAGCGCGGACAAACATCGCCGATAATGCCGTTGTAGCCGCATACAGGGTCGCGGTCAACTGGGTGGTTGATAGCACCGTAGCCGATACCTGCTTCCTTCATGCATCTTACAACAGCTTCAAAAGCTTCAAGGTTCTGGCTTACATCGCCGTCCATTTCAATGTATGTGATATGGCCTGCATTTGTAAGTGCGTGGTAAGGAGCTTCCAGATTGATTTTATCGTAAGCGGAAATTTCAAAGGATACAGGAATATGGAAACTGTTTGTGTAGTATTCCTTGTCTGTAACACCCTTGATTTCGCCGAAGCGCTTTTTATCTATTCTTACAAATCTGCCTGACAGACCTTCTGCAGGAGTAGCAAGGAGCGAGAAGTTGAGCTTGAATCTGTCAGAGTATTCGTCCAGAACTCTTCTCATAAAGCCGATAATTTCAAGGCCTTTCTTCTGTGCTTCTTCGCTTTCGCCGTGATGCTTGCCGTAAAGTGCTGTAAGAGTTTCTGCAAGACCGATAAAGCCAACGGAAAGTGTACCGTGCTTGATTACTTCGCCCACTTCGTCGTCAATGCCCAGTTTGTCACTGTCAATCCACACGCCCTGACCCATAAGGAACGGGAAGTTTCTCACGCGTTTCTTTTTCTGGATTGCAAAACGGTCCATAAGCTGTTTTACACACAGGTCAAGATATTTTTTGAGGTTGCGGTAGAACAGGTCTTCGTCGCCCTTTGCTTCAATGGCAAGGCGCGGCAGGTTGATGGATGTAAAGGAGAGGTTGCCTCTGCCGTATGTGATTTCGTTGTTCGGGTCGTATGTGTTTGCCACAACACGGGTACGGCAGCCCATATAGCCGATTTCTGTTCTTACATCGTTCGGATCGTAGTATTTGAGGTTGTAAGGTGCATCCTGGAAGGAGAAGTTAGGGAACAGTCTCTTTGCACTTACCTTGATAGCAAGCTGGAACAGGTCATAGTTTCTTTCGCCCGGGTTGTAGTTGATGCCTTCCTTTACACGGAAAATCTGGATTGGGAAGATTGGTGTTTCGCCGTGGCCCAGACCTGCATCTGTTGCCAGCAGAACATTTTTCATAACCATTCTGCCTTCGTCGGATGTGTCCATACCGTAGTTGATGGATGAGAACGGTGTCTGTGCACCTGCACGGGAATGCATTGTATTCAGGTTGTGGATAAATGCTTCCATAGCCTGATATGTTGCCTTGTCTGTTTCGTCTTCTGTTTTTTCCAAAGCAAATTTCTGTGCTTTTTCAGCAACTGCAGGGTTCTTGCAGAGCTTTTTAAGTTCGCCGAGTTCCAGAGCAACATATTCTTCGTTTGGGGTGATTGCAGGCATTGCACCGCATTTTTCTGTAATTGCAGCACTGATTTCCTTAAGCTGTTCGTAGCTAACCTTTTCACCAAGCACATCGCAAACCTTTGCGATGTTTTTAAGATACAGTTTTCTGTATGTCTTTCTTACACCGTCTGCAAGTGCATAGTCAAAGTTTACAATACTCTGACCGCCGTGCTGGTCGTTCTGGTTGGACTGAATTGCGATACATGCAAGAGCAGAATAGCTCTGGATATCGTTTGGCTCACGCAGGAAACCGTGACCGGTGGAGAAACCGCCCTTGAACAGCTTGATAAGGTCAATCTGACAGCAGGTCATTGTAAGTGCATAGAAGTCAAAGTCGTGAATATGGATGTAGCCGTCACGGTGTGCTTCTGCCTGGTCAGGGCTGAGCAGGAATTTAAGGAAATAGTCCTTTGCACTTTCACTGCCGTATTTAAGCATTGTGCCCATAGGGGTGTCGCCGTCAATGTTTGCGTTTTCGCGCTTAACATCGCTGTCCAGAGCATCACTGAAGGTGATTTCATCAAAAACTTTAACCAGTTTGGATTTTCTTTCGCGGATTGTATTTCTGGATGCGCGGTAAAGAATATATCTTTTTGCAACATTGTCCAGACCGCTTGCCATAAGCTCGTGTTCAACCTGATCCTGAATTTCTTCAACGGAAGGTGTTGCGTAGCTGTTCTGTGTGTTGAAGTGCTGTTCAACTGCCTGGGTTACAAGGTCAGCTTTTTCAAAGTCTGTGCTGCCGCTTGCTTCCATAGCCTTGAGTATTGCCATCTTGATTTTGTTACGGTCGTAAATAACCACACGGCCGTCGCGTTTGATGATACTTGTAAGCATTGTAAAATCTTCCTCTGTCTGTAATTTATGTTATAAATAAATATCTATATCTTGTCGCATTATTTATTATACTATCCAAGATATTGTGTGTAAAGTGGGAATTTGCAAAATATATGTAGTGAAAAGGTACAAAAATTTATATATTTTTCTACATAAAAAATACTTGACAAATTTTAATTATAAAAAAGTGCATATTTACTTACTATATTTAATATATCACAAAAATTGTGCACAAATGTTGCGTGTTTTGCAGCAGCTTAAAAAATAAAGATAAATTGTAAATTTTGTCCTTTTGTCATTGATATCGGCAGGTTATGTGTTAAAATATTATCCGATAAACTTTAAGGAGAAACCAATGAAGAAATTTTTATCGCTGATGCTTGCTGCGGTTATCTGCACATCACTTCTGGCTTTTACAGTCTATGCGGAAGCTGAAAAATCACCTGTGCTGCGGGAAAACAGCTGGAGATATAAAGACGGTGAAGCAGTAGCAGACCCTTATGCGGCTGTAATGCTTACAGACCCTTATCATCCCGATGCAACCTTCAAGGGCATAGATATCAGTCACCATCAGGGTGAGATTGACTGGGAAAAGGTGAAGCAGTCAGGCATAGATTTTGCAATAATCCGCTGCGGTTATGCAGAGGACAAATCCGAATATGACGACAGATGCTGGGAGTACAATGCTTCTGAATGTGAAAGACTGGGTATACCGTACGGCGTATATCTTTATTCCTACGCTGAAAATGTGGAGGATGCAATAAGCGAAGCGGACCATGTTCTCCGCCTTATAGACGGAAAAAACCTGTCCATACCGGTATATTACGACCTGGAAGAAAACTATATGATAGAAACAGAGCTGGATTTTGCAGCTGTTGCAACAGCTTTCTGTGAAAGAATCGAGGCGGCAGGACATCCTGCAGGGGTATATGCAAACCTGAACTGGTGGACATACTATCTCACCGACGAATGTTTTGACAGATGGCACAGATGGCTTGCAAGATGGAATACCGAATGTGGGTATGACGGCAAAATTGCCCTGTGGCAGTATTACAATATGGGTGCAGTGGAAGGCATTGACACAGATGTGGATATGAACTTTCTCATAGGAACACCTGCTGACCACAAGGTATGGACCGAAAAGCTGGAAACCCCTGTGCTTGCACTGGCGGACAGTACATACGAAAAGCCTGTCCTCAGCTGGAACGCAGTGGAAGGTGCCGAAAAATATCAGGTTTGGAGAAAAACAGGGGCAGAGGGCAGATTTGTGCTGGCTGAAACCACAGACAAAACAACATTTACCGATGAAAGTGCACAGCCGCCGCAGACATACAGCTATATGGTGAAAGCAATCTGCGCTGACAGCAGAATCGGCAACTCTTATTTCAGCGAAGCAAAAACTGTTGTGTATATGATGCCTACACCAACAGTTGCACCTACACCGACAGCTGTACCTACACCGACAACCGAGCCGACTCCTACAGCTGAACTTACACCAACAGCTGAACCCACACCAACAGCTGAACCCACACCGACAGCTGAACCCACACCGACAGCTGAACCCACACCGACAGCTGAACCTACACCGACAGCTGTACCTACACCGACAGCTGAACCTACACCGACAGCTGAACCTACACCGACAGCTGTACCTACACCAACAGCTGAACCTACACCGACAGCTGTACCTATACCGACAGTTGAACCAACACCTACAGTTGAACCAACTCCTACAGTTGAACCAACTCCAACTCCTGCACCTGTAATCAGAACAACTCCGATGTATCGTCTGTACAACCCTAACAGCGGTGAACACTTCTACACAGGCAGCATTGAAGAAAGGGATATGCTGGATACGGCAGGCTGGATTTACGAAGGTATCGCCTGGAATGCGCCAACCAACAGCGGTCAGCCTGTATACCGCATATACAACCCTAACAGCGGCGACCACCACTACACAATGAGCCCTGAAGAAAAGGACATTCTTGTTTCGGCAGGCTGGATTTATGAGGGTATCGCCTGGAACAGTGCATCTGCAGACAACATACCCCTTTACCGCCTGTACAACCCAAATGCAGACTGCGGCAGCCACCACTATACAGGCAGCACGGAAGAAAGAGACTTCCTTGTGTCAGCAGGCTGGATATTTGAGGGTATCGGCTGGTTTGGTATGGTAAAATAGAGTATATGGCTTGGAATACAATGCCATTAAGCTAACAAAAAATATGTCATTCTGGGGTATTTATGCCGAAGAATCTCCCGGTTTGCTGAAACAAGGAGATTTTCCGCTTAGCTCAGAATGACATTTTGCTTTATTGTATTAAATTACCTGTATCGGGAATTCCTTAACTTGATGACATTGGTACGGGATGTTTTACACCGAATCAGATATGATATTATAATGTACTAAAAAGCAATATAATCGCAAAAAATTCCCTGCACAGACCGGTTTCTGTACAGGGAGTTTTTATATGTTTATACGGTTTTATTTCAGAAGCTTTGTAAGCAGATTTGCCACATCGCCCGCATCAATCTTGTCATCAGCGGCTTTCTTTTTGGAGGCAGCTTTTTTCTTTGTTGCTGTGGATTTTTTTGCCGTTCTCTTTTTGGCGGCAGTGGATTTTTTTGATACAGTGGATTTCTTTGCTGCAGATTTTTTGGCTGTGGTTCTCTTTGAGGAAGCAGCCTTCTTTTTGGTTGCAGGTTTTTCTTCTGTGTCTGTCAGGCTGTCGGTCAGTGCGCCCATAAGCAGCTCTGTAACATTCACATTTTCAATGGCGGCACCAAGCAGAGCACCCACAAGGTCATCGGAAGCTTTCTTTGATTTTTTCTTTTTGGATTTTTTGTTCTCCTGCCCGAGAACACTCATAAGCAGAGGGGCGGCAGCGGTGAGAATCTGTGCAGTGTTTTCGTCGGAAGTGCCGCTTTTTTTGGAAACCTTCTTTGTGGTGCTTTCTGTTTCGGCACCAAGCAGATGTGCAAGTATTTTTGCGCCGTCTGCAGTATCAACATTGTCCATAAAGGTTTCCATATCACTTGTGTCATCTTCTGCGTGCTGGTCCAGAGCATCGGAAAAACTTTCTGCTGTGCTTTCATCTTCAGCCTGACGGCCTGCGCCTTTAAGCAGCATAGGCAGCGCTGCGCTGAGAACGGAAGAAACCTCATCCTTTGATGAGCCTGTTTTTTTGCTCAGACTTTTTATGCTGTCTTCGCTGAGCATGGAATTAATCAGTATACTTGTAAGGTCCATAGTATGTCTCCTTGTTGCTTTATGATATCATTATGCTGTTTTAAACAAATAAAGTCAATGATTTGCACAGAAAATTGTACAAAACACCTTGAATAACCCATTAAATCAGGTATAATTAAATTAGTATAATATAAAATACAGGAGGTATTTTTTATGGCAGAGAAAAAGAAGAAAAAAATAATTTCAGCGGATACAGGCCTTGAGGTTGAAGCAGGGTCCCGCAAAAAAGCCAAAATGAAGGAAGCTGCCCCTGTGGGCAATGCAGGCGGCCTGCGTGCAGGTGCTGTTGCCCTGTGGGTTGTTGCCCTTGTTTTTGAAATTGTTGCTGTTATGATTTTCAGCGGCAAAATCAACTGGACCTTTATGCCTTCACTGTGGCAGGTTATCATAACTTTGGTACTTGACCTTGTATTTGTTATCGTTGGTGCTCAGCTGTGGAAAAAGGCAAACCGTATAAAACCGGCAAGTGAAGAAAACAAATTCCTGTTCTGGCTTTGGAACAATATGGGTGTTATTGTATGTGCAGTATGTTTTATCCCATTTGTTATCCTTGCGCTGC
>JAFSCM010000047.1 GCA_017436765.1 Oscillospiraceae bacterium | reverse complement strand
TGTATGCATAACCGTCTATTTTTCAATAAAATCGAAGATTCTGTTCCACACATCCATATCCTGCTGTGTCATACTCCACCAGTCATAGGATGCAACAAACTCAGCTTTCTGCTGTTCGGTTTCAAGTTCTTTTTTCTTCAGCTTTTCTGTAAGAGTTGCAAAGAATGCATCCTTGTATTTTACAGCATCGTATGTATAGTTTGGGCTGTGTGCCTTGCCATCCATAAGCCAGAAAGTGATATTTTCTTTATCTTTGAGAGCGTCCTTCAGCACATCAAAATGACATTCCTTTTTAACCACAGGGTCATCTTCAGAATGGATTATCAGTGCTTTTGTATTTGTGCATTCAAGGCTTTTTACCGCATTGAATTTTACTGTATCGGGGTTTGATTTTGCTTCCAGGGCATATATATGCTTTGCAAAAGGTTTCATAAATCCTGCAAAGGACTGATTAACCATATCCCTTACAGATATAAAACCGCTGATAGCTACAATGTGTTTTATATCGGGATGGAGTGCAGGTATGTTAAGTGTGGAAAATCCTCCCCAGCTGTGACCGATAATGCTTATAGCCATACCTTTACATTTTTCGCTGTCTTTAAGTGCTTTCACCGCACAGTCAAGGTCGGAAAGGGACTGTCCGAAGCCATTGGTATTTTCACCGCCAGATTCCATACAGCCTGTGTGGTCGTATGAGAAAACAAGATAGCCTTTTTTTGCTATAGTTTCAATCTCGCGCATATAGCTGCGGTGACCGCCGCCCATGCCGTGTTCAAAAATCACCACATGGTTTTCGATTGGGTTTTCATACCAGTAGAAGTATCCCTGCAGATTATGACCGGCTTTTGCCTTGAAAACAAAGCTTTCCCTGTTAAGTCCTGCAAAATCATCTGCAGAAAAATAATAAGCCACACCGTTGTCATCACAGCGGCAGAACATCTGGCTGCGGTACATCTTTTCTATTTTATTCTGAAAAATCATATTTATTCTCCTTTAATCCAGTATTTTACATTTGGTTCAGGATAGCTTATGCCAAAGGTTTCCACCTTTATATCCGACATATATTCATCCTTTACAGGCTGTTTTATCACAGCATTTACCCCGTTGATTTTTATATCTGCAACCTCTACATCGGCAAGCCTGTCCACCTCGTCAAAACCGTCAACAACCCTGCCGAAGGGAGCAAATTTCCCCTGCAGCTTTTCCGCCGCTTTATCGGAAAGAGTTATGAAGAACTCACAGCCGTGACTCTCCTTTTCGCCGTCACCTGCCATTGCCACAACATATTTTTCAAACTGAACAGGATTTTCATAACCGTTGGCTGCAAACTCTCCTTCCAGCATAAAATCGCAGTTTTCATCCTCAAAATGACTGTATGAAGGCTGCAGGACAAAATCCTTTACCACCCGTTTTATAAGGCGTCTGCGGTAAAACCCCTGCTGTGCCGACCAGATAAAGCTGTTCACTGTGTTGGGTGCTGCATCAGGATACAGCTCAATTGTGATAACACCGCCGTGCGTATACATTTTTGCTATGGGATTTTTCATATACTCTCCTCTTATGTTTCAGCATTTCTTTAACAAAAGTATACGGCAAAATAGGAATCTTTTCAATACAGCAAAGCCACTGCCGCATAATGCGGGCAGTGGCCTTTGTTTTAACAGTTACTGTTGCATTTGAATTTGGTTGATTCTGCCGCACATTTTACTCTGCCAACCTTTGTGTTGTCACACCGGATGTCAGAGAGTTCCGCCACGGGATGCTGTGCAGCCTGATACCTGTAATCGGTATCACATTCACGGATACGGCTGCAGATTACATTATGGCTTTGCACCATATCCGCAGAGGGAATGATAATCTTCTGGTATCTGAAAAAGTCTGCGTTTTCCGGCATATTGTTCAGATTTTCATACCCTTCTCCAACACCTGTAAACTGAACTGTGTTTTTAAGCACATCACGGACATAGTCAATGTTTTCGTGGAGAGATATGGGAGCCGGGAATCTTCCGTCAGGAATAACCTGCTGCCAGTGTTTGTTTTCGTATTTTTCCAGCAGCTGTGCCGCTTTGTGCAGATGGGATATCTCCATATCAAGATGTTCTTCCCATATAGCCTTGATATACGGGTCGGTCTCGGTCATAAAACAGGACCAGTAAAGATAGCATTCCACATATTCGTGCCACAGGAGCATCTCCAGCCAGGTAGCACCCGAATCCATAAGAGATTCATACTGTGTTACATGTTCTTCTTCCACAAGGGCAATCTCCTTGTAAAGTTTCCGTGCAGCATCGTTTTCGGCAAAGTTTGAAATATTCATATAATAGTTCATTGTCTGCTGTTCTGCCGCCGTGATAATCATTGTGCTGAGTACCGTCTGTTTATCCGCTTTTCCTGATTTTATACCCCGTTTCACATTGTCCTTAGGGAAACGGTGATGAGCTATTGTAGGACGCCCGGGCATAATTTCGGTATATCTGCCCACAAGACGCTCTGCCATTACCCCCTGCTCCATTTCCAGCTGGTTTGCATAGC
>JAFSCM010000005.1 GCA_017436765.1 Oscillospiraceae bacterium | reverse complement strand
AGATTATTCCCTGCGTTCAGAATGACATTTTACTTTATTGCACCGCAGCTTTCATAATGCGATGCACTTTAACATACTTACATTGTTTGTACTGCAGGTTCAGAGATATACCCCGGAATAATGCTGTATATACAAAAAAGGCACTGCCCTTTCGGGCAATGCCTTTAATAATTCTCTGTTAATACAGCCTGCTTAAAGAATTAAGCTTTCTGTTTTTTACCGAAGAGAGCGTCAACGATGAGAGCGATAGCGCCGTCACCTGTAACGTTACATGCTGTACCGAAGGAGTCCTGAGCGAGGTAGAGAGCGATCATGAGGGAAAGCTGTACTTCGCTGAAGCCGAGCATGGATTCGAGAAGACCGAGAGCAGCCATAACAGCACCACCTGGTACGCCAGGAGCAGCAACCATTGTTACACCAAGCATAAGGATGAATGGGAACATTGTGCCGAAACCACATGTCATGCCGGACATCATCATGATAGCCATGGAGCAGCATGTAAGTGTGATTGTAGAACCGGAGAGGTGGATTGTAGCACAGAGTGGTACTACGAAGTCAGCAATTTCAGCAGAAACGCCGTTGAGTTTTGTCTGAGCGTTTGTAACTGGGATTGTTGCAGCAGAAGACTGTGTGCCGATAGCTGTTGCGTATGCTGGAAGCATGTTTTTGATGCAAACAAATGGGTTTTTGCCGGAGAGAGCCCCACCGATGAGGTACTGGAGAACGATCATTACGCAGTGGAGGATGATAACGATTACGAATACTTTTGCAAATGTAGACATAATTGTTACAACTGTACCAGCGTATGTGAGGTTACAGAAGATACCCATAACGTGGATTGGGAGAAGTGGGATGATGATTGTGGAGATTACTTTGGAGATAATGCTCTGGAATTCATCAAATACTTTTTTGAGGCCTTCGCCTTTAACAACTGCGATACCAAGACCCATTACGAATGCAAGGATAAGAGCGGACATAACACCCATGATAGCTGGCATTTCAACTGTGAAGTAGCCTGGGAGTGTTGTGTGTTCTGGGTTGTCAAATACGTTTGCAAATGCAGAACCATCTGTAAGGATCATTGGGAATACAAATGTTGCTGTAAGGAATGCAAGTGTACCTGCACATACTGTGGAAACGTATGCGATACCAGCTGTGGAAGCAAGTGTTTTACCTGCGCCTGTACCAAGGTCAGCAATACCTGGAACGATAAAGCCGATGATGATAAGTGGAATTACGAAGTTGAGGAACTGGCTGAAGATACCGTTGTATGTAGCCAGAAGTCTAACTGGGATTTCTGTACCCACGCTGTTGGAAACAGCACCGATAACGATACCGAGTGCGATACCGATAACGAGTTTTGGAAGCAAACCAAGTTTTTTCATGATTTTTCAAACCTTTCTTAATTTTTTACTTTTCTACTTAATAAATTGTTTATATATATCGGAAGGCCGTTAAGCCTTCCGACTTATACCGATAGTAATTTACACACTTTTCATTGTTTTGTCAAGTGTTTTTTAACAATTTGTTCATTTTTTCATATAATTAAGATTTTTTATTTTATTTCTTAATTATATAAGTTAACATTTTGCTGATTTTTTATAACGCAACGGTAAATATAATTATATATCTGCCGATTAATCTTGCGTTTCAAGGTTCTCTCAGCGAAAATTGAATAATTTTCGTAAAATGCGTAAGCATTGTCACAGCGAATGCTGTGCTGAGAGGTTCTTATAATGCAACACATTTCAAGGTTCTCTCAGCGAAAATTGAATAATTTTCGTAAAATGCGTAAGCATTGTCACAGCGAATGCTGTGCTGAGAGGTTCTTATTTAACGTGTCTGTAGCCGTTTTCAGCAAGAAGTGCATAAACTTCGTCTTTATGTGCCTGGTCTCTTGTTTCGATTGTAAGACGAACTACACAGCTTGTGATGTTAACATCCATATGGCTTCTAACATGGTTGAGTTCAAGGATGTTTGCACCTGTACCGGAAACGAGGTCGATAAGTTTAACAAGGTTGCCAGCTTTGTCAGAAACTTCTGTGGAGATTTCTGCCATACGGCCTGTTGCTGTAAGAGCTTTTGTGAAGAGTTTCTGCTGCATGCCGATATCTACGTTACCGCCGGATACCATACATACGATTTTTTTGTATTTGGAAGCATCAACTTTACCGCTCATAACAGCAGCTGTTGGCATTGCGCCAGCGCCTTCTGCTACAACTTTGCCTTTTTCAGCAAGTGCAAGCATAGCGATAGCGATAGCTTCTTCAGAAACGGAAACTACATCGTCAAGGTATTCTTTACATACTGCAAATGTTTTGTCGCCAGGTGCTTTAACTGCACAGCCGTCTGCGATTGTGTTAGCTGTTGCTGTTGTGCCGAGAACGCCGGAGCGGATGGAGTTAACCATTGCGGAAGCTTCGTCAGCCTGAACACCGATTACTGTACATTCAGGTTTGATGTTTTTGATTGCGTAAGCAATACCAGATGCGATACCGCCGCCGCCGATTGGAACGATAACACAGTCTGCATCCGGAGCCTGTTCCATGATTTCAAGACCGATTGTACCCTGACCAGCCATTACATAGTCATCATTGTATGGATGAGCAAATGTGTAGCCGAATTCTTTCTGAAGTTCAACTGCTTTTGCTGCTGCATCGTCAAATGCGCCTGGTACGAGAACAACTTCTGCACCGTAGCCTTTTGTTGCTTCAACTTTTGCAAGTGGAGCGCCTGCTGGCATGCAGATTACAGATTTAACACCCATGTTTGTTGCGGAAAGTGCAACGCCCTGTGCGTGGTTACCAGCGGAAGCTGCGATAACACCAGCTGCTTTTTCTTCATCTGTGAGTTTGGAAATTTTGTAAGTTGCGCCTCTGAGTTTGAAGGAACCTGTTTTCTGAAGGTTTTCGCATTTTACATAAAGGTTTTCTGCAATTTTTGGGATGTTGAGAATTGGAGTGTAAACTGCACCTGCAGCTTTAACAACTTCATGAGCTTCTCTGATCATGTCCATACTAATCATGATAATGTACCTCCGAGTTTAAGTCTTTTATTTTTTATCAGCTGTCCGTCCTTGACGCACATATGTACTGCCCCAAAAAGCATTGATAATTTTTATGGCTCTCTGTAACATTTTTGTCACTCTTGTCCGCCAATGACACACAGCTGTGTTTTATTGTGTACGATTTGTATCAAATTTATGAACAAATTGTTTATGACCATAAGTAATTATAACATAAAACCGCTTTTTTGCAACTGCTTTTTTAATTATCAGTAATTAATCCTATTTATTTTTATATTTTTCACGCACAATCAGATATAGACAAAAGTTATAGCTTTTGCCTACAAACATCTCACTGAAACTATATATGTTATCAACATTATAAATTTATTTTATATTGTGTTCTGCTTATTTCAGTCTGTTGTTGTTAAACTTCAACAAAACATATATTTTATTTTCTGCATTTTGCCTAATTGCAGTTATATTTTTCTGTTTTTTGCAGAACAACAGCGGGGCAGAACGGTATTTCAGCAAAAACACAAATATCCGCCATATCGCACAACTGCGACAGGCGGATATTTTCAGGGTGTCCCACACAGGAAAACACCTTTTCGTATTGTTTTTTTAAAACTGTGCAAAGCCAACCTTGCGGTAAACTTTGCTGAGCTGCCTGTTTGCCTGATACCTTGCTTTTTCTGCGCCTTCTCTGAGAACACCTTCAAGATACGGCTTATCGCTGAGGATTCGGTTATATTCATCCTGAACAGGCCTGAGTGTATCAATTACACTCTCTGCAACTGCAGTTTTGAATGTGCCGTAGCCCTGACCTTCAAATTCTTTTTCAATCTCCTCAAAGCCTTTGCCTGTCATTACAGAATAGATGCCCATAAGGTTGGAGATGCCCGGTTTGTTTTCTGTATCATATCTCACAATACCGTCGCTGTCTGTAACTGCAGATTTGAATTTTTTCATTATCACATCGGCAGAGTCTGTCATAAGTACAAAGCTTTTTTCATTTGCGTCGGACTTGGACATCTTCTTTGTTGGTTCCTGCAGGCTCATAACCCTTGCACCTACCTTTGGAATCATAGGTTCAGGCAGAACAAATGTTTCGCTGTAGTTGTTGTTGAAACGCTGTGCAATATCACGGGCAAGTTCAACATGCTGTTTCTGGTCGCCGCCTACCGGCACATAGTGTGCATTGTAGAGCATAATGTCGGCAGCCATAAGCACAGGATATGTGAAAAGGCCTGTATTGATGTTGTCTGCGTGTTTTGAACTTTTGTCCTTGAACTGTGTCATACGGCCAAGCTCACCGTACTGTGCATTACAGCTGAGCACCCATGCCAGCTGGGAATGCTGCGGAACATGGCTCTGGATAAACACAAGGGATTTCTGCGGGTCTATGCCTGATGCAAGCAGCATAGCTGCAGCTTCGTAGCTGCGTTTGCGCAGCTCGGCAGGAACCTGACGGATTGTGAGTGCGTGCTGGTCAACAACACAGTAGATACAGTCATATTCGTCCTGCAAAAGAGGCCAGTTACGCACAGCACCTATATAGTTGCCAAGTGTAAAAGCACCTGTCGGCTGGATGCCGCTGAATACGCGTTTTTTTGGTGCGTCCATAATTTTTTCCTCCCTGATATCTTAATATTTATTATTTATATATATCATTTATTAAAATCTGATATGAAAAGGTTATTTTCTTACCTCATTCATAAATTCTTCCATACGGCGCAAAGCCTGCTGGATATGGTCGATGGAATAGGAATAGCTGATTCTCACAAAACCTTCCCCTGCATCGCCGAAAGCTGTGCCCGGAACAACAACAACCCGTTTTTCGTACATAAGTCTTTCGCAGAATTCTTCAGATGAAAGACCGCTGGCGCGGATATCCGCAAAAACATAGAATGTACCGTCAGCATCATAGCTTGGCATACCTATGCGCTTGAGTTCACTGGTGAGGAACTTGCGGCGCAGGTCATACTGTGTGCGCATCTCCTCAACTGCGTCATCGCACTGGGAAAGAGCCACGATTGCGGCATACTGGCTGGTTGTAGGTGCTGACATAATGCCGTACTGGTGAATCTTGAGCATCTGCTGCAGGACAGGTTTCGGTCCGCAGGCATAGCCAAGACGCCAGCCTGTCATTGCGTGAGCTTTGGAAAAGCCGTTTATAAGGATTGTGCGTTCCTTCATTCCTTCAAGGGAAGCGATGCTTACATGTCTTTCGCTGCCGTAGGTGAGCTCTGCATATATTTCATCACTCATAACAAGAATATCTGTACCGCGGAGAACCTCTGCAATCTCTTCCAGATGTTCTTTTCTCATAACCGCACCTGTAGGATTGGACGGATACGGCAGCACCAGCAGCTTTGTTTTTGGTGTGATAGCTGCCTTAAGTTCGTCTGCCGTAATGCGGAAGGAGTTTTCTGCCTTTGTGTTGAGAGGCACAACAGTTGCACCTGCAAGATGTGCCATTGGTCCGTAGCTTACATAGCTTGGGTAGGGAATTATAACCTCATCACCCGGACACAGAACAGCGCGCATACAGGTATCAATGCCTTCGCTGCCGCCTACAGTAACCATAACCTCGTCAAGTTCATAGTGCAGGTCAAAACGGCGGTCAAGGTATCTGCATATCTCCTGTCGCAGCTGGATAAGGCCGCTGTTGGAGGTGTAGAAAGTTCTGCCTTTTTCAAGGCTGGTTATACCTGCCTCACGGATTGCCCACGGGGTTTTGAAATCAGGCTCGCCAACGCCCAGCACAATACAGTCCTGCATTGTGCTTGCAAGGTCGAAGAAACGCCTGATGCCCGATGGTTTTTCCGCTACGATGACAGGATTAAGAAGTTTATCGTAGTTCATCATTATAAGAAATTGAGACCCCTTTCATCCTTGTCCTCTTCAATGAAAGGAACACCGCTTACTTTATAAGGGCGCAGCACAAAGTTTGTTTTTGTGCCGTTTACATCGTCCAGCGGTGAAAGTCTTTTTGCAACCAGCATCGCAATTTCCTGAAAGGATTTTGCCTTGATTTCAACCAGAAGGTCATAGCCGCCGCTGATAAGGGTTACGGCCTCAACTTCAGGCATGGAAGCAACTGTCTGTGCAATTTCCTCAAAGCCTCTGCCCTTTTTAGGGGAAACACGCAGTTCGATAAGCGCCTTAACATGGTTTGTGCTCACCTTATCCCAGTCGATAAGTGTGCGGTAGCCTTTGATGATACCGTCCCGCTTGCACTGTTCTATTATATCAGTAACCTCCTGCTCTGTTCTGTCCACCATTGCGGCAATCTGTGCCGGTGTGAGCATTGGCTGGGTTTCGATTATACTGAGTATCTTTTCCATAAACAATATCCTTTATGTAAAATATTAATGTTCTGTTTCTGATTTTCTGCGGAGATAACCGCTGTCAAAATATAATAAAATATTTTATCATTTATGCTGTTTTTTTACAATACGGTATTTATTACATTTTTGTAATTGCATTGGCTGTGCTGTTTTTGTTATACTTATGATATATGTGAACGATAAATTCCAGGGGGTTTTATTATGAAGATATATCTTGCCAGACTTATATCCCAGCCTATGAATATAACCGCAAACTTTGAAAAGGCTGCGGCTGAACTTGACCGCTGTATCGAAAAGGGCTGTGATGTTATTGTATATCCTGCAGGCTGTCTGCTGGGTGCACAGATCGGCATTCTCAAAGATGCAGGATGGTTCAGAATACACTATAACCTCAAACTTTCAGAACTTCAGAAAAAAGCCGTAAAACACGGCATAACTTTAGTTGCCGATACAGTGGACGAATACAGCTTTGAGTTCAGACCGCAGATTAAAGGCATTTCTGCCGAAAGCTGCAAATCCATGACAATAGGCGGGTTTAAAACCCATATCGCAAAAAACAGCACCTATCTGTTTGACAATGTAAGGGATGTATGCCACGGCACCGATGTTGTCTTTATCAACTGGATGGAAAAAGGTGTTGCAGGCCAGAAATATCTGCTGACCGAAACTTTAAAAGCCATCAGCGAAAAATACGGCACCACATTTGTGCTCAACACCGCAGGCAAAGGCTATACCACACATCCGGATTTTTATATGCCGATGATGGGCGTTGTTGAAGGCGGCAAAGCAAATGTCTACTACGGTTTCGGCCACGACAAATACTGCCCGTCCGTATTTGATATTGAAAAACCACAGCTTAACATCATACTGGAAATCAGCACACAGTTCTGCGGTATGATAAACTCCTCCTGCGACAGTGAACCAGACAGCTTTACCTGCAAAGAGATGGCTTCCTTCCCTGTATGCTACAACCAGAATCCTCTTATCCCTGCAAACGTTCCTGAAGATATCTACTGTCTTGACCTGTTTGATATGCAGTGCGAAGCATTGGCAAACCGCCTGAACAACATCAGATGCAAAAATATTGTACTCAACCTGTCGGGCGGGCTGGACAGCACAATGGCACTGCTTGTGTGTGTGAACACCTTTGATATGCTTGGCCTGGACAGAAAGGGAATGCATATCCTTACACAGCCCGGCTTCGGCACAAGCCACACAACCAAAAGCCTTGCCCATGAACTTTGTGAAAAACTGGGACTGGAACTTAAAACAGTTGACATAACCGACACCTGCCGTGCGGCACTTTTAAGCATAGGTCACGACGGTGTTACACCTGATGTAACAATGGAAAATGTTCAGGCAAGAACAAGAACAATGAACGCCCTGAATATGGCAAACCATCTTAATGCCATTATGGTAGGCACAGGTGACCTGAGCGAAGTTGCCCTTGGTTTTTCCACCTTTGGCGGCGACCAGCTGGCAAGCTACAATGTGAACTGCTGTGTTTCCAAAACTGTTATGAGAACAATGCTGCCTTACATTACCGAGATGGAAATTTTTGCCGATGTGAGAGAAACAGTGGACAAGGTGCTGAATATCCCTGTAAGTCCTGAACTTATCCCCCACGGCGGAGAAATTCTGCAGAAGACAGAAGATATACTTGCACCGTACAAACTGATAGATTTCTTTATCTACTGTACTGTTGTAACAAAGATTCCGCCAAAAGGCATTGTTTTCTGGGCACTCCAGGTATTCGGAGATGAATTCACCAAAGAATACATCACAGAAAAGCTGAAGATGTTTTACCGCAAATTTGCCGTAGGTCAGTTCAAGCGCAGCTGCAGCCCTGAATGTGCAGACCTGACACATGTAAGCCTTGTAAGCGAAAACAGAAGCTACGCAAGTGACGGCAGCACAGATGTTTTTGTGCAGGGCCTCCTTTAATATGTTATTTTTCGGCAAAATATTACATTTCGTATATTAATGTTATAAAAAACATACCCCGTATGAACAAAAAATGTTTATACGGGGTTTTATTGTGCATAATAACTGCAAAACACTGTACGGGTGTGCCTTTAATGTTTTGTATTTGTTTTACGGCACGCCCCAAAGAAAGGATTGTATATTATGCTTTATAAAATCTGTATTGCCCTGCTTATTGTAGGGGGCATCAACTGGGGACTTATAGGTATCCTCAACTTTGACCTTGTTGCATTCATCTTCGGTGCAGGCAGCCTGCTTGCAAGAATTGTATACACAATTGTGGGTATTGCCGCAATCTGCAGTATCCCCGCTTTGTTTTCAGACAACGGAAAAGATATGTAACCGCATACAGCTGCACAGCTGTACCACAGGGTGTTATGCACAGCAGATATCCCGCAAACAAATATCCGCCATATCACACATAGGTAATATGGCGGATATATTTTTGTTTTTTTCCGATATTATATCAGATTATTTTCTGATAACTGTAAATACAACCTTTTCGCCGTTGATATCCCAGTCTTTTGTATAACCTTCAGCTGTTGCTGCTGTGATTGCATCTGCAAGAACATTTTCTTTGATTTCTTCTGCATTTGCCATCATAACTGCTTCCACCTTTTCGTTGCCGCTTACAAATACATCGATGTGGTCCATAACTTCAAAGCCTGCGTCTTTACGCATTGTCTGGAGTTTGGAGATGATTTCGCGTACGAAGCCTTCTTCGATAAGTTCTTCTGTGAGATGTGTATCGAGAGCAACGATTACATTGTTGTCTGCAACGGATTCAAAACCTTCTGTCTGTTTTGTTTCGATAAGCAGGTCTTCAGCTGTAAGTGTGATGTCTCCGTTAGGGCTGCTGAGAAGGATAGCGCCGTTTGCATCAAGTTCAGCTTTTGCTTTACCGCCGTCAAGGGAAGCCAGCATTGTACGGATTTCGCCAAGGCGTTTGCCGTATTTAGGGCCAAGTGTCTTGAGCTGCGGTTTGAAGTTGTAAGAGATGTAACCGCTTGCGTCGCTGATTTCTTCAACTTCCTTGACATTGAGTTCTTCTGCAAGGATTGCCTTGTAGTAGTCGTTGAGCTCACGGTCAGCTTTTACATACATTTTGGAAAGTGGCTGACGGTTTTTGATGCCGGAAACATTGCGGGCACTTCTTGCCAGTGTTGCAACTTCCAGAACAAGAGCCATATCAGCTTCAAGGTCTGCATCGATAAAGCTTTCATCACATTCAGGGAATCTGCACAGATGTACGGACAATGGTGCGTTTTCGTCTGTTGTGCGGACAAGGTTCTGATAAATCTGTTCTGTCATAAACGGAATCATAGGTGCGCTGATTTCAGACAGTGTAACAAGTGCTGTCCACAATGTCATATAAGCGTTAACCTTGTCCTGTTCCATACCTTTTGCCCAGAAGCGTTCACGGCTGCGGCGAACATACCAGTTGGACATATCGTCAACAAATTCCTGAAGAACCTTTGCTGTTTCAGGGATGCGGTAGTTTGCAAGGTGGTCGTCAACTGCTTTCACTGTGGTGTTGAGACGAGAGAGAAGCCATCTGTCCATTACAGAGAGAGTTTCTTTGTCAAGTGTGTACTTTGTAGGGTCAAATTTATCAATATCAGCGTAGAGTGCAAAGAATGCGTATACATTCCACAGTGTACCCATAAATTTGCGCTGATATTCTGTAACTGCCTTGCCATGGAAACGGTTTGGCAGCCAAGGTGCGCTGTTTGCATAGAAGTACCAGCGGATTGCGTCGGCACCGTATGTTTCCAGTGCTTCAAACGGGTCTACTGCGTTGCCTTTGGATTTACTCATCTTCTGGCCGTTTTCGTCCTGAACGTGACCGAGAACGATTACATTTTTGAACGGAGCCTTGTCAAAGAGCAATGTGGAGATTGCAAGGAGGGAATAGAACCAGCCGCGTGTCTGGTCAACAGCTTCACTGATAAAGTTTGCAGGGAACTGTGCTTCGAACAGGTCGTGGTTTTCAAACGGATAGTGGTGCTGTGCAAACGGCATGGAACCGGAGTCAAACCAGCAGTCGATAACTTCAGGTACGCGTTTCATCTGCTTGCCGCATTCAGGACAGGTGATTGTAATCTCGTCGATAAACGGACGGTGCAGTTCGATTTCTTCCGGACAGTTAGGACTCATTGAACGAAGTTCTTCCTTGCTGCCGATTGCGTGCTTGTGGCCGCATTCACATTCCCAGATGTTCAGCGGTGTACCCCAGTATCTGTTACGGGAGATACCCCAGTCCTGAACATTTTCCAGCCAGTCGCCGAAACGGCCTTTGCCGATGCTCT
>JAFSCM010000046.1 GCA_017436765.1 Oscillospiraceae bacterium | reverse complement strand
GATGTATGGTATGAATATTTCAACACTTTTGCATCATTGCTTAATCATCCAAAGTCATATGTAAGAAATCGTGTATTGAATATTCTTGCAGTCAATGCACAATGGGACAAGGAAAATTATTTTGATTCGATTTTTGATGATTATCTTGCCCATGTTACAGATGAAAAACCGATTACAGCCAGACAGTGCATAAAGTCATTGGTGCAGGTTGGAAAGGCAAAGCCACAATACATACCCAAAATAATAGAATGTTTTAACAGGGCTGATTTATCAAAATATAAGGATAGTATGTGTCCGTTGATTGAACATGATATGGCTGAAACCAAAAAGGCATTGACAAAGTAAATTCCAATTTATCTAACTTTATATATTCTTCTCGATACAACAAAAGGTCGGATACTAATGTATCCGACCTTTACTGTTTTTAGAATATAAGATGTGCAAAAAGTGCTATTACAGGCAGCGTAACAATTGTTCTTTCAAGGAAGATGACAAACAGGTCTTTAAGGGAAACAGGAATTTTGCTGCCCATAATGATACTGCCTATTTCTGACATATAGATAAGCTGTGTAACACTTGTTGCTGCAACTACAAAGCGTGTCATCTCGCTTTCAAAGCCTGCGGCGATAACGCTTGGCAGGAACATATCCGCAAAGCCGATTACAACAGTCTGGCTTGCTGCAGCAGCTTCCGGGATTGCCAGCAGCTTGAACAGTGGGATAAACGGTATGCCCAGAATTCTGAAGAAAGGTGTGAATTCTGCAATAATAAGTGCAATTGTACCCATTGCAAGAATTACAGGCAGGGTACCGAACCACATTTCAAATACATTTTCGATACCTTCTTTGAAAAATCCTTTTACTGTTGGGGATTTTTCGGCTTTTTCAAGGGCAAGTTTTGTGCCGTACTGCAAAGGTGTCATACCGTCGGGAATATCTTCCCTGTGTGATACTTCAGTGTAATAGGTGTCAGGCACCTTTGAAAGCGGAGGCAGTTTCGGCACGATAACTGCAGCCACAATGCCCGCAAAGGAAACAACAAGGTAGAATGGCAGGAACATATGTTCAAGGCCAACCTCGCTGATAACTACAAGGCTGAAGGTGATGCTTACGGCAGAGAAGGTTGTTGCAATAACCGTTGCTTCTCTCTTGGAATAAAAGCCCTCCTCATACTGCTTGCTTGTAAGCAGTACACCGATACTGCCGTCACCCAGCCAGCTGGCCACACAGTCCAGTGCACTTCTGCCCGGAAGATTGAACACAGGTCGCATAAGCCTGATCAGCAGAGCACCGAAAAAGTCCAGCAGACCGTAGTTGAGCAGCAGGGCAAGAAGTATGCCTGCCAGCAGGAACACGCATACAAGGATAGGAATAAGGTCGTTTATAACCATACCGCCCGTTGCACCGCCGATGATAAAGTCAGGCCCTATGTCAAAGTAAATCATATTTGCAAAAACAAGGCCGGTAAGGCGAACTGCAAACCAGAAGCCTTTTACGCTGAAAAGGTTGTCCAGTTTTGGATTGCTTTTCAGAATACCGATGCCGATAAATTTGTGCACTATGGTAATGATACCGCTTAAATTTATAAGCACCCATATAACTGTCAGTGCACTGTCACCCATAAAGTCCAGCAGCATATTTGCAACAACCGCAATAGGTATTGTCAGGTTGCCCCCCTGATTTACAGGGGTTATAAACAGGAATGCGCCGATAAGTGACGGAATAAGAAATTTATAGAAACGTTTGTCGGAAAGCAGCTTCATTTTAATATCCTTTACATATTTTTAAATAATATCTGTATAAATAAACAGCAACTATAATAATTTATACCTTTTTTCAAAATAAATCAAGTGAAAATCCGTTTTTGATAACAGTTATTGCAAAAAAGTATAATCTGCACAGAAAAACAGACAATCTATTGACTAAAACGGCATAAAAGATTATTATATATAAATAAGTATTTTTAATTTATTAATATTAATATACATAGTTAACATTTGGGGGACATTATGTTAAACCAGGATAAAACAATGGAAAAAATCATTGCTCTGTGCAAAGGCAGAGGCTATGTTTATGCAGGCAGTGAAATTTACGGCGGTCTTGCAAACACTTGGGACTACGGCCCGCTTGGCGTTGAATTCAAAAACAACGTTAAAGCAGCATGGAGAAAAAAATTCATCCAGGAAAGCCCATACAATGTAGGTCTTGACGCTGCAATCCTTATGAACCCACAGACATGGGTTGCTTCCGGCCATGTTGGCGGCTTCTCTGACCCTCTTATGGACTGCAAAGACTGTAAAACACGTCACCGTGCAGACAAACTCATCGAAGATGCAGGTTACGAATGTGCAGGCTGGTCCAACGAACAGATGAGAGCATTCATCGAAGAAAAAGGCATCACATGCCCTGACTGCGGCAGCACAAACTTTACAGATATCCGCAAATTCAACCTTATGTTCAAAACATTCCAGGGCGTTACAGAAGATGCTAAAAACGAAATTTATCTCCGTCCTGAAACAGCACAGGGTATCTTTGTAAACTTTGCAAACATCCAGAGAACAACAAGAAGAAAACTTCCTTTCGGTGTTGCACAGATCGGTAAATCTTTCCGTAACGAAATCACACCGGGTAACTTTACATTCCGTACAAGAGAATTCGAACAGATGGAACTTGAATTCTTCATCAAACCGGGCACAAATATGGAATGGTTCCAGTACTGGAGAAACTACTGCTACAACTGGCTGCTCTCCCTCGGTATGAAGGAAGAAAACCTCAAACTCCGTGACCACTCCCAGGAAGAACTTTCCCACTACTCCACAGCTACAACAGACATCGAATTTATGTTCCCGTTCGGCTGGGGCGAACTCTGGGGTATTGCTGACCGCGGCGCATTCGACCTTACACAGCACTCTGAACACTGCGGCAAACCAATCGAATACTTCGACCCTGAAACAAACGAACACTACATCCCACATGTTGTTGAACCATCTCTCGGTGCAGACCGTGTTGCTCTTGCTTTCCTCTGTGAAGCATACGATGAAGAGGTTGTAGACGCAGAAAAGAACGATACACGCGTTGTTCTCCGTCTCCACCCGGCACTTGCTCCATACAAAGCTTGTGTTCTTCCGCTTTCCAAAAAGCTCAGCGAACAGGCAACAGCAGTTTACCAGCAGCTTCAGAAAGACTTTATGGTTGACTACGATGAAGCAGGCTCCATCGGCAAACGCTACCGCCGTCAGGACGAAATCGGTACACCTCTCTGTATCACATACGACTTTGAATCTGTTGAAGACGGCTGTGTAACAGTTCGTGACCGTGACACAATGGAACAGGAAAGAGTAAAAATCGAAGACCTTAAAGCATATATTGCAAAGAAAATCGAATTTTAATTTAAAATTTGCATAGAAAAAGTCGGTTCATAAGAACCGACTTTTTTGTTTTGGATTGCTTCTTTTATAAATTCTGTATTCTGTCAATTATCAGCGAAGATATTGTTACGGTGATAAGAGAATAGAATATTTTGCCGAAAGGAATATAGCTGAGGGATAAACACAGAACCGTTAAATCCGTTGCAAGATAAGCCTTTGATATGCGGCATTTTGCCAGCTTTGAAATAACCAGTGCCAGTGCGTCATCACCGCCCGAAGCACCGCCTTCCTTTACAACAATGCCCACACCCACACCGACAAACAAAGCCCCAAGAACAGCGGCGATAAGCTGGTGATGTGAAAGGTCTGGGATAATATACCCGATATTTTCCCAGACTCTGTAGCTCAAAGAAAATCCCACGCTGGCAAAGGCTGCGTTTTTAAGAAAGCTGCTGCCCAGTATGCGCCAGCCGATTATATAGCAGCTGCCGTCAAGGATAATGCCGCTTACACTTGGGCTGATACCGAACCAGTGTTTGAGCAGCAGGGTCATACCCAGCACGCCGCCTTCGGTTATGCGGCTCTGACTGTGTATGTTGAAAAGACCGAAAGAAAGTATGGCGGCCCCCAGCAATAGCAGAGCAAAATGTTTTATATTCTGTTTTGTGTTTTTTCGCATAAAACCGCCTCCATTATGATTTATATATATTAAACTTTTTTGCATTGTCAGATCAGGTTTATTCTGCAGGAGGTGTGTTCTGCATATAAATGACCGGATTTGACATATGTCTGTTTTTTTAGTCTGTCCGGACAAAAAAACAGCTGACCTTAAAAGGTCAGCTTCATTTTCTTGCTTTTAATTAGATAGCTCTTGTTACCTTACCAGAGCGAAGACATCTGGTGCAAGCGTGAATATAGCGTGGAGAACCATCTACGATAGCTTTAACTCTTTTTACGTTTGGTTTCCAAGCTCTGTTTGAGCGTCTATGAGAGTGAGACACTTTGATACCAAATGTAACACCTTTACCACAACAATCACATTTTGCCATTCTGTTGCACCTCCTAAAATTTAATCAACTATGACATTTTAACATAAAATTTATACAAATGCAATACCTAAATTGCATTTTTTCTTTTTTGTTGCTAAAATAGTGTATCACAAAGTTTGGACAATATCAAGTATAAATTTGAAATAATTTAAAAAAATTATCACAATACTTTTATATATTATAAATACACAGATTACTGCACTTGAAAAAAGGTGTAAAAAAACATATAATAATATATTAGCACAATATTATTTTAAAAGGAGACAACAATGGACTTTTTTGACATTATCGTGCGTGCAATAGTTCTTCTCACAGCAATTCCTGTACACGAAGCGGCACACGCTTATGTTGCAGATAAACTGGGCGACCCTACAGCAAGATATATGGGCCGCCTAACAATAAATCCTATGGCACATTTTGACCTTATGGGTTCTGTTGCCATGATTGTGTGCGGTATCGGCTGGGCAAAACCTGTGCCTATCAACCCGCGCAATTTCCGTGACCAGAAAAAAGGCATGGCAATCTCTGCGGCAGCAGGTCCGATTTCCAACATTATTGTAGCGGCAATCAGCCTTGCGGCAGCAAAACTGCTGTTGTACATCAGTTATGCAGCGGGCGCAAACACAGTGGTTTCCACACTGTTCACAATCTTCCGCTCCATGTGCTTTATCAACATCTCCCTTGCAATCTTCAACCTTATCCCTATTCCGCCGTTTGACGGTTCCAGAATTTTCAACTATTTTCTGCCGGACAAATTCTACTTCAAAATTATGGAGTACGAAAGATACATTTTCCTCGGCCTGCTGATAGTTCTTTTCACAGGTATTCTGGACTTCCCGCTCAGCATTCTCTCAAACATTGTTTTCAATGCAATTGACAAGCTGACAATGTTTGTGGACATAATCGGCAAAGCAATCATTCTTTAAACCTGAAGGTGACCTGATGCAGTTGAATTTTAAAATCGACCAGTTCGAGGGTCCGCTGGACCTGTTGCTGACACTTATCAGCAAGCATAAAATGAATATTCTGGACATCGAGATTATCACCATCATCAACCAGTATCTGGAGATAATCAATGCAGCCCAGAATCAGGACCTTGACATCGCCAGCGATTTTATCGATATGGCTGCAAGGCTTGTGTATCTTAAATCAGTGTACCTTCTGCCTAAGGACGAAGAGGGTGAAAAGCTGAAGGCTGAACTTCAGGGACAGCTTATTGAATACAGCCAGGCAAAGCTTGCGGCAGAAAATCTGCGCCGCATCTTTATCGGCGACTGTCTTTTTGTAAGAGAGCCGCAGCAGGTTGAGGAGGACTGGACCTATGATATAATCCACCCGGTTTCCGACCTTGTAAAAGCCTATGAGGTGCTGGATGACAAATCCATACGCCGTGCTCCCCCTAAAATCGAAAAGTTTGAGCCTATCGTTTCCGCACCTATCGTTTCGGTGCAGACAAAGATTTTCAGCGTACTGAAAAATCTTATGAAGAACAAAATTCAGTCGCTCCAGTCCGCTTTTGACAAGACAAAGGGGAAAAGCGATGCCATAGCAACCTTTATGGCAATTCTGGAGCTTATCCGCGCTCACCGCATTTCCATCGACAAGGATGAAAATATGGTGATTTCAGAACAACGCAGGAGATAATACAATATGACAATGGAACAGAATTTGTGCGCTGCCGAAGCTGTGATATTTGCAAGCGGTGACGGCATAAGCACACAGAAGCTCAAAGAGGTACTGGAACTGGATTTGAAACAGCTGCAGTATATCCTTGAAACCCTCAGCGAAAAATACAACCGCCCTGAAAGCGGCATAAGATTTGTAAAAAACACAGAGGCTGTGTTCTTTACAACCGATACAGAATATGCAGACTATGTGTACAAGGCACTCAGCCAGAAACGCAACGCACCTTTATCCAATGCGGCAATGGAAACACTGGCTATCATTGCATATAACCAGCCTGTTTCCCGCGCGTTTATCGAACAGGTGCGCGGTGTGGACTCCACCAGCAGTGTGCAGACACTTTTAAACCGCAACCTTATCGAAGAAGCAGGCAGACTTGATATTCCGGGCAAGCCAATCAGCTACCGCACAACACCGGTGTTCCTGCGCAGCTTCTCTCTTGAAGGTCTGGAACAGCTGCCTAAAATCAAAAGCAGTATTCCTGTAAATGAAAATTATCAGCTTGATTTAGAGGAAAGCGAAGATGCTTAAAATATTTGCAGTCATCGGCTGGATTCTCCTGGCGCTGCTCATACTGCTTGTATGGGTGATAATTGTGCCCAGAAGTGTTTATCTGGAATATTCAAAAACCAATGACCTTACAGTAAAGGTGCGCATTTTTCTTTTCAGAATAAAGGTTTACCCGCTGAATCTGCCTTTTAAGAAAAAAGAGAAAAAGAAACAGGAAAAAAATCAGCCGGAGACACAGCAGCAGGCGCAGCAAAACGCTGAAAAAAAGAAAAGCCCTGTTCAGCAGCTTGCCGAAAATCTGCCGAAAGGTATGGAGCTTGTAAAAGAGGTTCTTTCAGCGGTAAAAGGTGTAACGGCAATTCTTTTAAGAGGTGTAAAGATAAAGGATGCAGCCTTTACGCTGCCTGTCTACAGCGGCGATGCATATCAGACACAAAAGCAGTATGGTGCAGTTACCAATGCATTTTACAGCTTTAATATATTTTTGCAGAAATATGTCAAAATTTACTGGAAAAGTCCCATGTTTATTGCGGATTTTGCCAATCTTTATGCAGACAGCATCTATTTTTATTGTAAAATACAGGCAAGTCCCTGTATAATAGTAATGATAGGCTGGTATCTGCTTAAAACCTACAGAAGACTTACAAAAAACAAACCCGTAAAGGAGAAATAAACTATGGCTGAAAAACCGGTACAGGAAATTATGGCTGCTTCCTTAGAAAAAATCAGGGACCTTGTTGATTCCAACACAGTAATCGGCAGTCCTATCCACACACAGGACGGAACAACAATTCTGCCAATATCAAAAATATCCTTCGGCTTTGTTTCCGGCGGTACAGATTTTGCTACAAAAACACAGAAAGATCTGTTCGGCGGTGCAGCAAGTGCAGGCGGCAGCGTAACACCTGTTGGTTTCCTTGTAATTAAGGACGGCAGTGTAAAGCTTATGCAGCTTGCAGAAGGCGGCGCAACAGTTGACCGCCTTATCAATATGATGCCGGAGGTTATCGACCGCATCGAAGGTTTTGTTGCTTCCAGAACAGGCAAAAAGGACACAACTGTGAAAACAGAGGTTGAATTTGCCGACCAGGTAAGTGATATCAGCGACATCACAGAAGAACCTGTCATCATCGAAGAAGCATAATAACTATAAAACAATCAGAAACCAATCCCCATATTTTTATCTGACGGAGAATAAAATGAGAGATACAAGAATTCAGAAAGCAATG
>JAFSCM010000045.1 GCA_017436765.1 Oscillospiraceae bacterium | reverse complement strand
CCTGAGCCAGGATCAAACTCTTTGTTAAATCCTATATTTAAACTCCTAAGAGCTTAATATCTCATTCTTCCAAACGCATTAGCGTCTCGAAATTACTTAAAAGCGTTTTTAAAGTGTTTACTCACTATCTTCAAAAGAATATCTAAAGTTATTCCTTCACAAGCTTCTGTTCTTTTCTTATATTGTTTAATTTTCAAGGTCCTTGCTGTCTTCCGCGACAGCCTTTATATATTACCACAAACTTTTTAACTTGTCAACTATTTTTTTCAAGTTTTTTCGTTTGGGTTGCTGTCTTTTGTGACAGCTTGTATATATTACCACAGCCTCTTTAGTTTGTCAACACTTTTTTGTGACATTTTTAAAACTTTTTCAAGGTTTTTTGTGGATTTTGCTACCGCTTTCTGCGACAGCTTGAATATATTAACACGGGATTATTCAAAAGTCAACAGATTTTTTCCAAAAAAATCCGACCGCGGCACACTTTCAACTTTATCGACAAATAATGTTGAAAACTCGGCGAGAACTGTATACAAACTGCACACCGTGGGCTTTATATTGAAATTATTATGCTGTTTATTATATAATAGTATATATAATAATATTGTTTATGAGGTATTTTATGCTTTTATGTGTTAATGTAAGCAACAGCAAGATTACGATGGGGGTTTTTGACGGCGAAGAACTTGTGCTCAAAACTTCTGTTTCCGCTGCTGTGGGGAAAACCACAACCGAATATGCTGTCCTGTTCAGGTCCGTTTTTGAACTGCACAATTTTGATACAGCAAAAATTCAGGGTGTGATAATAGCCTGCGTTGTGCCTGCCCTGACTGCCGCTGTGCGTGATGCTTTAAGTTTTATATATAAAGGCAGAATATTTGTTGTGGGGCCGAAGCTGAAAAACGGTCTTAAGATAAAATCCGAAAATCCGTCACAGATCGGTGCAAGCCTTGTGTGTCAGTCTGTTGCGCTGACCGACAAGTACACCATGCCCTGTCTGCTGATTTCCATGGGCACCGCACTTTCCATGTTCGCACTTGACAGAACGGGTACATTTATAGGCGGGGCAATTCTGCCGGGCATAAAGATGAGTGCAAAGGCACTGAGCGAACACACTGCGCAGCTTCCGCAGATTGACCTGACACAGAAGCCTCACGGCGTTATCGGCAACAACACCGTGCAGAATGTTCAGTCCGGGCTTATCATAGGCACTGCTTGCGCCATAGACGGTATGATTGAACGCTTTAAAACCGAACTGGGCGAAGACCTGACCTGCGTTGCAACGGGGGATATCAGCGATGTGGTGCTGAATTTCTGCAAAAGCGAAATTGTATACGATGAAAACCTGGTTCTTGAAGGACTGAAGAAAATTTACTATAAAAATGTAAAATAATTATTGAATACCTTATTCTTTTATTATATACTGTTTATTGCGTGAGGAGTTCACGCTTTAATATAGCTTGACGCTGTACCTGCCACCGTGGGCGGGACGGCAGTAAAGGAGAACTTAATATGAAAAAAACAAAAACATTAAAGCTTGCTCAGCTTGCTTTGCTTGTTGCAATTGTGCTTGTTATGGCATACACACCACTTGGTTACCTGCGCACACTTGGTCTGGAAATCTCTTTCCTTATGATACCTGTGACAATCGGCGCAATAGTGCTTGGTCCTGCTGAAGGCGCAATACTCGGTCTTGTGTTCGGGCTTACGAGCTTTGCAACCTGCTTTGGCAGCAGCACTTTCGGTGCCACTTTGCTGGCAATCAACCCCGTTTACACATTTATCGGATGTGTTGTTACCCGTGTGCTTGCAGGTTTTTTAACAGGTGTTATATTTAAAGCTGTTAAAAAGCTTAAACTCGGTTACGAAATCACAAGCCTTGCAGGTCCGCTGCTTAACACACTGTTCTTTATGGGCGCACTGGTGCTGTTTTTCTACAACACAGAGTTTATCCAGAATCTTGCCTCAACTCTGGGTGCAGCAAATCCATTTACATTTGTAATTGCATTTGTTGGTCTGCAGGGATTGGTGGAAGCAGTTGCCTGCTGTGTAATTGCAGCTGTTGTAAGCAAAAATGTGCATAAATTTATAAAATAATACAATACATAACAATATAAAAGGTTCGGTCAATTGAAATTGCCGAACCTTTTTGTTTTTTAACGATTATTTAAACTTTTCTGCCCATTCCTTTTCTTTAAAGCCCACCAGGACAAAATCGTCGCATACTATAAGCGGCCGTTTAACCAGCATTCCGTCGGTGGCAAGGAGCCGCAGCTGTTCCTCCTCTGTCATAGCGGGCAGGCGGCTTTTGAGCTCCATACTCTTATACAGTAAACCGCTGGTGTTGAAATAGCGCTTCAGCTCGTACTGATTTTCGTGGTACCATTTCTTAAGCTCCGCATAGGTGGGCGGCGCTTCTTTTATGTGTCGGATTTCATATTCCACACCTTTTTCATCCAGCCATTTCTGTGCTTTCTGGCAGGTTGTGCATTTTGGATAGCAGATAAACTGAAACTTCATAGTATCTCCTTATTTATATTTAATATAATACATTAAAACTCAAGTTCTGTGCCGATACATTTTGCCTTTGCGGCATTGTATATCTCGGTGGCGCATACAATATCAAACAGCGCCATACCTACGGTTTTTATAAAGATGGTTTTCCCTGCTTTGTGCTGTGCATATTCAGGGCTGTGGATAACATCGGAAATCTGATGTATCCTGTCCTCCTTTATTGTTCCCTCTCTGAGCGGAATATACAGGTCTCCGCTTTCTTCCTTTGCAAAATCAAGGTCCACATATATTCCGTCTGCAGCTTTTACAAGGGCATCGGGACATTCACGGCAGTGAGGTTTGTAGGTGCCTATTGCAACAACGGTTTTGCCTTTGAAAAGCTCTTCCCTGTCAGGATATACGGGAGTATTGCTGGTGGTGGCGGTGATAATGATATCGCTGTTTTTCACCAGAGTTTCCACATTGTCGCAGAATACAAACTCCACCTTTCTGCCCAGGAGATTTTCCACATCCGATGCAAATTTTCCTCCGTCTTTCAGGCAGGTATCATATACATAAACTGTTTTTATATTCCTTACATAGCAGGTAAAAGCAGTCTGGAACACTCCCTGTGTGCCTGCCCCCACAATGCCGCAGGCAGCAGCATCTTCAGGTGCAAGATGCTTCAGCATAACTGCCGTATTTGCCGCTGTGCGCAGGGCTGTAAGGAAACCCGCGTGCATAATGGCCTTTGTTTCGCCGCTTTCGGAGTCGTTTATCACCATCATACCGTCAATCATAGGCTTGTTTTTTGACGGATTGTCCGGAAACAGGGTGAGAAATTTTGTGCCGAAACTGTTTTCAATGAAACAGGGCATATACAGCAGGGTATTTTTCCCGTTTTCTATGCAGGGACGGTGAGGCATAACAAAACTGTTGTCGTAAAAAATCCTGTAAGCCTTTTCCATTGCCGCAATACACCGGTCAAAATCCATACATTTTTTCATATCTTCACGGTTTAAAAACAGCATAAAAATTCTCCTTCTGTATACAGTTTATATCTATAATATAGCACAAAGATACCGCGGGCACAACAAAAAACGGACCGCTCTTCCGAGGCAGTCCGCTCTGTTTATGATTATAAATGTTCCTTTGCCTTGAGGATTGCAAGCTGGGTTTTTCCGTCTGCGATTTCCCCTGACATACACATATTGTATGCCTGTTCAAAAGGTATTTTTACAAGTGAGATAAACTCGTCACTGTCAAAATGTGTTTCGCCTTTTGTAAGCATCTTTGCAAGATAGAGATATACCTTTTCTGTACAGTAGCCCACTGTCGGCCAGTATTCACCGAGCTTGATAACACTGTCGGATTTAAAGCCTGTTTCTTCTTCCAGCTCACGGATTGCGGCAAAGAACGGGTCTTCGCCCTTTTCCAGCTTGCCTGCAGGAATTTCCAGCACTTCGCTGTCAAAGGCACAGCGGTACTGGCGCACCATATACACATTGCCGTCAGCGTCAACAGGCAGAATTGCCGCACCGCCGTTGTGATATACCACTTCTCTTTTTGTTTTTTCACCGTTTTCCAGCACAACATCCCTGATGCCTACCCTGAACACTCTGCCACTGAAGATTTCTTCTTCTCCGATGATTGTTTCATAATGTACTGCTTTGTTTTTATCAGACATATTCTATTCCTCTGTCTGTTCTGTTATTTTTTCTGCTCTTACTTTAACAATTCTTCTGTCTGCAACTTCCAGTGCTGTGAATTTTACGCCCATATATTCCACAGACGCGTCCTCACCCTGTTCAGGAATTCTTGCCAGGCGGTTTATGATAAGGCCGCCCACAGTTTCGTAGTCTTCGTCTTCCATATCCCCGGCTATTTCTTCCATACCGAGAGCCTCGAAGGCATCCTCTATATCTGCAGAAGCCAGGCACACAACGGTGTTATCGTCAATTTTCTGGAATTCTTCCTCCTCGTTGTCATATTCGTCCTGAATATTGCCAACAATCTCTTCAAGGATATCTTCCATTGTTATGATACCGCTTGTACCGCCGTATTCATCCACAACAACAGCCATCTGCATACGCTTGAGCTTGAACTGTACAAGCAGGTCGTTGGCAAGGCAGCTTTTCGGCACAAACATTGCTTTTCTTGCTATTGTGTTTACAGGTGCGGAAAGTTTTTCCTCATTACCGATAGCTCCCAGCAGGTCCTTGGCATAAAGAACGCCTGTGATTGTATCGATTGTACCTGAATATACAGGAATACGGGAGAAACCTTCTTCCTTCATCTTTTCTATGATGTCGCCGCAGCTGTCTTCGCCGTCAACAGCAAAAACCTCTGTGCGGTGTGTCATAATTTCGCTTACCGTGATTTCACCCAGTTCAAAGATGTTTTCAATCATCTCTTTCTGTTCTTCGTCGATGATATCTTCAGAAACATCTTCCACCAGTTCCATAACATCTTCCTGTGTGGCTTCTTCCTTTGTGTTGAGTTTGAATGCTTTGAAAACCCCTATGACAGGAAGTGTCACAATAAATGTAATGGTGTAGTTCATAACCGTCACAACAGGGTTTAAAAGTTTTTTTACCGCACCCAGTTTTTCATACTGTGCCAGGCCGATGCAGTATGGCATAAAGGTACCGAAAAAAACAAACAGTGCCCCGAAAATACATTTGTACTGCAGGTCAAAACGCGGCATAACAAGACCTGCAAAAAGGCCGATGTTAACCATACAAAGAAGCAGAGCACTTATAAGACTGTTGGATACACCTATCTTATAATCGTCGTAATCTTCGCTTCTTCTGACAGCAGCTATGTAAAGGCACAGTAAAACGCTGAGTATAAAATTAATCAAAAAATAAATAGTCCCGTCCGGGTCCATCTTTAAATTCTCCTTTTTATTTATATAATATAATATGATATTATAACACTATATATTTATTTGTCAAATCACACCTTTAACTGCATATTTTTCCGCTTTGGTGCAGAGAAAATTTCCGACCACAATATATAGTATATTTTTTAACAGGTCTAATTTTTTCTTATATCCTGTATATAAAAATTGCATAAAGTTTGGTGTATTATAACCTTTACTTATAACCAATTAAGTGATAAAATGATAATTGTAAAAATGGGCGAAAGGCGCCCTTAATATAAAGGAGGTCATTTCCAATGGCAAGAAAAAGAATTTCCATGGATGGTAACACAGCTGCCGCTCACGTTAGCTATGCTTTCACAGAAGTAGCTGGTATTTTCCCTATCACACCATCCTCTGTTATGGCTGAAGTTACAGATACTTGGTCAGCAACAGGCAGAAAAAACATCTTCGGCACAGAAGTTAAGGTTGTAGAAATGCAGTCTGAAGCTGGTGCTGCAGGTACAGTACACGGCTCCTTGCAGGCTGGTGCTCTTACAACAACATACACAGCATCCCAGGGTCTTCTCCTTATGATCCCTAACATGTACAAAATCGCTGGCGAACTTCTGCCAAACGTTATCCATGTTTCCGCTCGTTGTGTTGCTTCCCACGCTCTCAACATCTTCGGTGACCACTCCGACGTTTACGCATGCCGTCAGACAGGTTACGCAATGATGGCTGAAACAAACCAGCAGGAAGTTATGGACCTTGGTGCTGTTGCTCATATGGCAACACTTGAAGGCCGTGTTCCTGTTCTCAACTTCTTCGACGGTTTCCGTACATCCCACGAAATCCAGAAAATCGAAGTTTGGGACAATGAAGACCTTGCTGAAATGGTTAACTGGGACGCTATCGAAGCATTCAGAAGAAAAGCTCTCAACCCAGAACATCCAGTTCTCCGCGGTACAGCACAGAACGGCGACATCTTCTTCCAGGCAAGAGAAGCTTGCAACCCATACTATGATGCATTCCCAGCAGTTGTAGAAAAATACATGGACAAAGTTAACGCAAAACTTGGTACAGACTACAAACTCTTCAACTACTACGGTGCACCAGATGCAGAACGCGTAATCATCGCTATGGGCTCTGTATGTGACACAATCGAAGAAGTTATCGACTACATGCTTGCAGCAGGCGAAAAAGTTGGTCTTATCAAAGTTAGACTTTACCGTCCATTCTGCGCTAAGAAACTTGTTGAAGCTATCCCAGCTACAGCAACAAAAATCGCAGTTCTTGACAGAACAAAAGAACCAGGTTCCCTTGGCGAACCACTTTACCTTGATGTTATCACAGCTCTGGCTGTTGAAGGCGCTCTCGCTGGCAGAACAGTTGTAGGCGGCCGTTACGGTCTCGGTTCCAAAGACACAACACCTGCTTGTGTATTTGCAGTATACAACAACCTTGCTCTTGAAACACCAAAAGCTAACTTCACAGTAGGTATCGAAGACGACGTTACAAACCTGTCTCTCCCACTGCCAACAGAAGTTCCAGCAACAGCTAACGAATCTATCGTATCCTGCAAATTCTGGGGTCTCGGTGGTGACGGTACAGT
>JAFSCM010000044.1 GCA_017436765.1 Oscillospiraceae bacterium | reverse complement strand
TTGATTCCAGCTGACTGTAATCATATCTTCCGTGAACTTTTATGTATTCTGACATTTCAGGAGGCTGAAAGAAAACATTTAAGGAAATGTTTTTGTTTTCTTCCCAGAGCTCGTCCATAGCTTCCTTTAAAAGCATAAAACCTTTTCCTGCACTGTAAGCCCCCATATATGTTACTCGGAGCAGACTGCTGTCGTATTTTTTGACTTTTCTGCAGTCCTTTATATCTGAATGGGTAATTGGAATAAGTACTGATTCCCTCTCACCCATTATTTTTTCATATAAATTTTTTGTTATTGTACTGTTGTAGTGAACAACATCCATATAGTCCAGCATTGAAATATAATGGCTGCGCAGTTTTAGATAATCCTGCGCTGTGTTGTCTGCTTCACCATCAGCTTTTTCCACATTTTCAGCAGAACTTCCGCTGAGATAGCTGTCTCTGTGTTTTTTCCGCAGTTTTTTTACAAATTCCAAGTCTTTCAGATTTCTGTATAAACCCGACTGCAGAATATTTATTTGGGTAATGGAAAGCGCTGTAAGATTACACTGCGGACAATCCTTGCAGTCCTGAATACTTTCACATATTTTTCCATCCCTGAAAACCGTTACCTTTGGACACAGCGGAAAGAAATCGTGTGCAGTAAAAACAAGTTTAACCCTGTTTATCTTTGCTGCAGCAAGAAAGCTTTTGTGCAGCCCCATAAATGTATGTATGTGGATAACATCAGGCTTCCAGCTTTTTATAAAAGCATCATAGCAGTCAAAATCACCACATCGGATAAACTGCTCAATTTCTGTTATTCCCTCATCATAAGGTACAGGATTGGGATTTTTTACCTCTATGCTTTCTATGCCGTTTATCAAACCCTTTCTTACAACTTTTGTTGTATTGGAAAACAGTCTTTCCCCCGGCCATATCAGCGCCACAGTATCATTGTCAAGAAGCTGTTCTTTCATTAAATCCATACAGAACTTTGTAAGTCCGCCTGTCCTGTATGGCGGGAATCCCAGTGCATAATGCAGAATTCTCAATAAATCACCTTCTCAAACCAATTATTTCTGCAAAAACAGTTTTTCATATTCACTGCTTATAAAACTCCAGCTGTAAGCTGTTTCAATTCTTTTCTTTGCTGCCGCACCTGTTCTTGCGCTCTCCTCTTCTGAGAAACTATCTGTACGGTTTATAACATCAGCCAGATTGCCTTCTTCTTTGTTCCAGTATACAGCTGTATCTTCTGCAACCTCACGGTTGAATCCAACATCAAGTATAAGATTAAGGTCTGTACTGCCAAGAGATTCAAGCAGGCTCGGGTTTGTGCCACCCACCTCGTGTCCGTGGATATATGCATATGCATTATTTCGTATATTTCTCAGCAGCTGCTGGTCATATACAGTACCAACAAACTTGATTCTGTCATCTGCTCTGAAATGCAGTTTTTCTTCAAGCTCATCCAGAAATTTATCGTTTACATTTGTGATGATTGCAAAATCCTTGTCACTTGAAGATTTCATAAACTCACGAATCATAGTTTCATAGTTGTTTTCCGGGACAAATCGGCCAACTACAAGGTAGTATTTTTTTACTTTCAGATTCTTTTCCTGCAGCCAGCTGTTCAGTTTATCCTCAGACAAAGAATACTTATTGTCATTTGTTTCAGCTCCATAGGCTATGTATGTAGTCTTCGGACTATATTCCCTGTATTCTTCACAGATATAGGACTGAATATTTTTGCTGTCGCAAACTGTCATGTCGGCATATTTTACCATAAGCTTTTCCGACAGTTTCCAGTATTTTCTTACAGGTGCAGACCATTTTGCCCGTTTCCATTCATGACCGTCAGGATTTATGAACACCCTGCCGCCGAGTTTATGTATTTTTCTGCAGAAATATGACATAAACGGTCCTATTCTGCAGGCAAGAATATATAAAACAGGTTTTTCAATATTGTTTTTCTTTATGTAATTGCAGCAGTAATTTATAGCTGCAATATCATAATATATTGCCTGTGCACCGCCTATATCAGGTACGGATATTTTAAAGCAGTGTGCATTGTGGTAAACAAACTGCTTGTCATCAATTTTTATATGACCATCAAGCTTTGTTTCATCCATGCTGCTGTACCCTGTTCCCTTACAGGCTATGTGGTATTTAATCTCTCCGTTGAACTGATGATATTCTGTAAGCTTATCAACAAAAGTTTCATATCCTCCGTAAGCACCAATAGATTTAGCGCCTACTATAAATACATGCTGCATTTTTTCACCTGTCAACTGTTAAATCTTATTATTTTTATTTATGAGGTTGTGTTACATCGAACCTTTTTTTCCGAGTACAACCTTTACCGTCTGAAGCAGAATTCTGAAATCAAGACCCATACTCCAGTTCTGGATATATTCCTTGTCCAGCTTTACAACCTCTTCAAAATTTGTAATGTTGCTTCTGCCTTTAACCTGCCACATTCCCGTAATACCCGGTTTGAAGGCAAGTCTTGCCCTGTGATGAACTTCATATTTATTCCATTCATCTTCGGTAGGCGGTCTTGTACCCACCACACTCATTGTTCCCATAAGTACATTAAAGAACTGCGGAAATTCATCTATGCTCCACTCTCTTATAAAATTACCGATACCTTTTTTTATTCTGCCGTCAGGCAGTTTTCTGCATCCGATAATTCGCGGGTCATAGTCAAGCTTGAACATCATACCGTCCTTTACCAGATTGTCATCCATAAGTTCAGCTTTTCGCTGTTCCGCATCAAGGTACATACTGCGGAACTTGAACATTTTAAACTTTTTACCGTTTTTACCTATTCTTGTCTGAGAAAAAAAGATAGGGCCAGGAGACTGAATGTATATTATCGGACCGACAACTATTGTCATAAGTATCGTAGCGATACAGCCGATAAAACCAGCCACAATATCAATTGCTCTTTTGATTGCAATCTGTTTCATAGTGGCAGCATTGATGCCGATTGTAATAACAGTTTTTCCTGCCATTTTTTCCACAATCTGAACATTGTGTTCAAGATTCTGGAAATAAAGTATCTCCTGATGTACAATAATGCCCATCTCTGTAAGGTCACCAATAAGTGTTGTCAGATAATGTGTGTCACTTGGCAAGGAAATAAACACCTCGTCCACCCACTCACGGCAGAGATATTCTATGATATCATCCAGATTTGATGTAACCTCTATGTCTGAAATGAACTGGCCTTTACAGTTCTGGTCTGTTATGCATATTCCGTGAATATGGTATTCACCGTGATTTTTGCTCTGCAGGTTCTGGACAACCTTATCAACCCTGTCATTTGTTGTGATGATATATAGGGAGGAAACATTGGCAAATCTTTCTCTGTTGAACAGGACCTTTTTCCATATAAGCCTTATAGTATACGCAAAGAAAATGTAATAGAAAAAAATCAGATATATTACAACTCTCGAATAATCATCTCCTGTTTTTGTGGAGAAGATAAAAAACGCAACTATAAGTTCAACTATAAATGCGTGCTTTACTGTTTGGGCAAGTTCAATATAATAACCACGCTTCAGTACACCTTTAAACATATTGTTGTAGACAATTACAACAATATCAACAAAAGTGTAGACAAGTATAATATTAAGATAGCTGTCATTTCCGTAAGGATTCCCCAATCCCATTCTTGTCAGATAAGCAGCTATAAACGCCAGGTGAATGCTTATAACATCCAAGATAATAAAATCCGTATGTTTAAGCCATCCCTGCGGTTTGATTTTATACAACTCTACACCTCCTTCTTTTATTTTATTACGCACCTAACAGTCAATTACCTGCGCCTTACAGTTAATTGACTGTTTAATTATGTTTATAACTAATACATAAACTGTGTTCATTTTATAGTGCCGATGCAACATATATAACCTGTTTGCATTTAATAAATATATAAATATAAATTAATAAATACAGTTTTAACCATTATACTACATATGCATCTAAAAATCTACACATATATGCTTTTTTAAAATAAAATAATTACCTAATTTTCTATAAATTTTAAATATATTTTATGCATAGTTACCAAACTGCTTAATTGTTTAAAGTTTAACAATTCCTCCTATGTCTTTTAGTGGCAAATTATCAATCCATTTTACCTTTACGGCAATTTTTTCGCAGAAATCCATAATTTTTTCAAAATCCGGATGCTTTGTGATATCACCCAAAAACAGTAAAGTTTTTTCTTCCGGAATATATGCTGATGCGCCGCCGATAAAACCGTATTCATATCCGCAAAGTTCCACAAATCCTTTGGCTATAAGCAGACAGTTTTTTCCTGCATTGATAACAGCTTTATAAATTCCTTCATCCTCAGTGATAAAATTATCATCCTCAATGACTGCTGTGGAACACTTTGTATATCCCTGCTTCACTTTTAAAAATTCTTTTGATTCGGTTATTTCAGGCTCATCCAGCATAGTAGCGGGATTTGCTATGACAATATCATCCGTTATTATCATATTAAGTTTGCTTTCGGTTTTATATCCAGGTGCAAGTTTTATACTTTTAATTTCCGTACCAAGGGCTGATAAAAGCCTGATATTATTATGCTGGCAATCGGAAATATACATCTGATTATCCCTTGACTTAAGATACAAAACATCTGCATGACAACTTATCGGACCACTTACATTGTCCGATTTTTCTGTTGAAATGCAGATGTAACCATACTGTTCAATTTTTTCTTTGATTATTTTATTTTCTGTGTTTACAATGCAGTACTTTTTCACAATTATTCCCTGTTAAGCGCCTTTATCGGCGGCATATCTGCTGCTCTGCAGCTTGGTAAAAAGCTGAATATTGCTGTCAGAATAATTGTAACAGAAACGGTAACAGCTATCAAGGTATAATCAAATTTCAGACATATGTCAAAAAATGCCTTCAGAACAGCTGTTGCAACAATAACCATAAAAACTGCAATACTTATCCCCAGAAAGCAGGATATAACCGCAGAAACCATAAATTCCGCTGCAATATCACCTCTGCCTGCACCCATGCTCATCTTTATTCCAATATCTTTCTGCTTTGCGATTACAGCCGTATTTACACTTGATGTCACCGAAATGCTGCAGACCAACATGGCAACACATGAAACGATAAACAGCGACATAAATGCTGTATCAACTATTTTATCTATCTGCTCTTTCTGCTGGCTGAGGTTTGTAAAGCTGATAGTCTGTGTCCTGTATCTGCTGCTTTCATTAAGTTTTTCTTTAAGTTCCGGTATGTCCACTCCCGTGTCTTCACCTGTGAATATAATCTGATCAAAACCGCCCTTTGAAGACAAGGATTTCATTGTTGTATATGGCATGTAAATAAAATCAGGCACAAGTCCGCCTGTAAATGAATTGAGAACATTGCTGCCCTTTCTCACCATACCCACAATGGTGAAAGGAACGGTGTTTTCCCCCGTATGCACATATATTCTTTTACCGCATATATTGCTTCTTTTATAAACTTTATCTGCAATATTTTCATCTATAAGACAGACAAAAGCATTGCTTTTTATATCATTCTCATATATCATTCTGCCGTGTGTAATTTCAAGAGATACTATATCTGCTGCCTGTTCATTTATTCCCCACCCCATCGTCTCCATAACTGTTCCGTTGGCAAAAGTTATCTCCGTTTTTTCTGTAATAACAGGTGTAGCAGAAAGTATTTTTTCCATATCCGCAATACTGTTGTAAAAATCAACATCTGTTTTGTTCTCGCCTTTTTTGTTATATACTGCGGCGGCAATACCATTGAGCCCCATTGCATCCATCTCTGAAGATATAATATTTTTTCCGCTTTCAGAAACCGCGGAAACCAAAACTGAAGCAACAACAGACACAGCAACTGCAGCAACAGCCGCTTTGAACGGAGCAATATTCTTAATCCATCTTTTGAGTATTTTTTTATTTACCATTTATCAGAAGAAACCTTTCTTTGTCATCTTCCCCGACATTTAAAAACATTGTATTTTCGGGAAAATATGTCAGTATTTCAACTGTTTCGGTCAATTCTTTTCCTGTTTCAATATACACTTTTCTTTTATTTTTTTCAGAATATACTGTAACATATTCTCCCTTTTCATCCTGATTTATATATTCGTAAGGCAAAGTGAATATTTCCGTTTTTTCTTTGATTATTCTGCCTGTCACATCTGCGCCGGAAATTATATATTCATCGGCATCGTCTACAGAAGCAAATACATCCACCACTGTTTTACTGCCTGTAAGCGAATTTTCTTTTCTTACTACAGCTGTTTTACCAAGTACTGTGCCGGTATATTTTCTTGCCGGTGCTATCGAAGGGGTAAATTCCACTGTGTCCCCCACCGAAACTTCTGTATATTCCTCCTGTTCCAGGGTGATTTTAAGCACCTGATTATCTGACTGTTCGATAATGCAAAAGTTTTCATCAGCCATAACAATGCTTCCGTCATAAGCAATCAGATCTTTAACCACACCGCTTTCTGTTGCATATACATTTTTATCGAGCTTCAGCACAAAGCTTTTATCCATATTGTTTCCCACTGTGCTGTATACAGACATATCTGTATTTTTTATCATTTCACTCATTTTTTCTGTATCCAGCACAAACATAAGCTGCCCTTTGTTTACAAAGCTGTTTTCCAGAACATAGCTCTCCTTTACAAACACAGGATAGGACAGCTTTATCGGTGTATAGCTTTCTGCTTCTATATTGCCTGCAAACTCCAGCTGCTGACAATATTCAGTTTTTTCAAGATACACCGCTTCGATATCCGAAATATTCCTCGAATAAAAATACGGCACCATAAAAAACACAGCAATCAATGATATTCCGGCAGTAAAAAAATTTCTGTTCATAAAAAACACCTCATCTATCCTACAGATGATTATTGCAGGATAAATGAGGTTTAATCATTATATCAGTTTTATTGCCTGTCTGATGTTGCTTACACCGTAAATTTCAAGACCGTATTCTTCTGTATTTATTTTGTTCATACAATGGTAAGGAATAATCGCCCGTTTAAAGCCAAGACGCTCTGCCTCTCTGAGACGGGAATCAATATGTGTAACAGCCCTCACTTCACCGCCAAGGCCCACTTCCCCCATAACAACCATATCATCAGGAATAGATTTTTCTCCAAGACCGGATATAACACTGAGGATAACCGCAAGGTCTATGGAAGTTTCGTCCAGTTCAAGACCGCCGACAACATTTACATAAATGTCCATATTCTGCATATAATATCCTGCCCTTTTTTCCATAACCGCAAGCAGAAGATTGAGCCGGTTGTAATCAATGCCGCTGGATGCACGCCTTGGTGTACCAAAGCCTGTTTTTGTTGCCAATGCCTGAATTTCTGTAAGAATAGGTCTGGTTCCCTCAATTACGCAGGTTACACAGCTTCCGCTGACAGAGGAGCTTCTGCCCTCCAGGAGAAGCATGGAGGGGTTGGTAATTTCAACAATTCCCTTTGCAGTCATATCAAACATACCGATTTCGTTTGTAGAACCGTATCTGTTTTTGCTTGCACGGAGAATTTTGTACGGCAGTGTTTTGTCCCCTTCAAAATACAGCACCGTATCAACGATATGTTCCATTACCTTTGGACCGGCAATCGCACCATCTTTATTTACATGTCCCACAATAAACAGTGATGTTCCCACCTTTTTGGCGGTTCCAAGCAACAATGCCGTTGACTCCCTTACCTGCGATACACTTCCCGGACTTGATGAGATTTCCGAATAGTTCATTGTCTGTATAGAGTCGATAACCATAATGTCAGGTTTATGTTCTTCCATACTTTTGCATATAGACAGAACATCTGTTTCACTTGCAATTGCTATATTTTTTCCGTCAATTCCCAGTCTGTTTGCACGCAGCTTTATCTGATTTACCGATTCTTCACCGCTGATGTACACAACCTTATGTGAATTGCATATATTGCCGCATATCTGAAGCAAAAGAGTGGATTTGCCTGCACCCGGCTCACCGCCGATAAGCATACCCGCCCCCTGAACAATACCTCCGCCAAGCACTCGGTCAAGCTCGCCTATGCCTGTTTTTATCCTGATATGTTTATCATCCGCATCCACCTGATGCAGCTGCTGAAATGTAATTGTATCTGCTGTTGTAAAATTCAGTCCGTCTTTTACTGCTGCAGACTTTGACTGCTGTACAACAACATCTTCTTCCAATGTATTCCATGCCCTGCAGGAAGAACACTGTCCCTGCCATTTATGATAAGTTTCACCGCATTCAGAGCAAACATATACTGTTTTCAGCTTTTCTTTCATAACTATCACCGCCAGAATTTTTAACAACTATCAGTTGTATTTTAAAATATAACACAGTAAATGTCAATATTATAGAGCAAAATAAAAGCAGATAACAACAAATTATCTGCTTTTACTGTTACCAACATATTATTTACTATTTTTTTCTTTCCAGTATTTATACTCAGCACACACATATCTGCCTTTATCCTGAGTATCACTGCGGACATTTATTGCCTGCTTTGGACAATGATGAAGACAGGCCAGACAGCCCGCACAGTTGTTTTTAAATACAGGTTTTCTGTCCTTCATTTCAATATTATTCACAGGACAGCCCGATACACATTTACCACAGGAAATGCAGTCCCCGTCCACATTGAAGCTCTGTTTTTTCACCATAAATTTATTGAAACCTGCATTTACAGCAGATGACATCAAGAAAGCCAATGGTGTTTTGTCAGTCTTTTCAAGCTGCTGACCATTTTTAATTTTTGCAACAATTTTGTATAATTCAGCAGATACATCATTCAATGCCTTGAACGCTTCTCTCGGCTTTGGCATTTTCTCCATAAACAGATAGTTGTTCTGCATTACAACACCTGTATACCCTGTAAAGCTCATAGCCTTGTCAGTGAATATTTTCTTC
>JAFSCM010000043.1 GCA_017436765.1 Oscillospiraceae bacterium | reverse complement strand
AGTATAAAAAAGGAGGTGTCGGTATGAAAAAGAAAATTGCATGGGCTGTTGCCTTTATTGCTATGTGCATTGCTGTCTTTGGCAATCCTGTTGTAAAAATAAACAATCACAGGCTGAAAAAGGCGGTAACAGCACTGGATGAGGGGCAGACAGTTACCCTCAATGAAGTTGTTCCCTTTGAGTGGGATGTGGTATATACCTTTTCGCCGTACACCTCAGAAGAAGAGATAGAAAAAGTTATAGGTTTTAAAAGCCGTGATATTGTGGCAAACAATGTAAACGAGGGTATGACACATCTGATTTTTACAAAAGGGGAAAAGGTGCAGGCAGCCGTGCTGGGATATCCGTCAAAACTTGGTTACCGCATAGACTTTTTTAAAAAAGTAAACTATGAAAGAAATATTCCGTTTACAGTTGCGGAAAAAAATGATTTTACAGAACTTTTACAGGCAGAAGTAATCGTTGATTAAAAACAATAAATATAAAAACGGCAGAGTGGATTTTCACTCTGCCGTAATTTTTTTATTGGGAACTGTGCAGTTTTGCAAAAGCCTATTTAGCTTTCTTTTCTTCCTTTGCCTGTTCTTTAGGCTTTTTCATTGTCAGTGAGATACGTTTTTTAGCTACATCAACGCTGAGTACCCACACAGTTACAATATCGCCCACTTTGAGCACTTCGCTTGGATGTCTGATGTATTTTTCGCAGATCTGACTGATGTGTACAAGGCCGTCCTGATGTACGCCGATATCCACAAATGCACCAAAGTCAATTACATTTCGCACTGTGCCTGTAAGTTCCATACCTGCCACAAGGTCGTTCATATCGAGAACATCTGTACGCAGCAGCGGTTTTGGCAGCTCGTCACGCATATCGCGGCCGGGCTTGATAAGTTCGGCAACAATATCCTTAAGTGTTGGTACACCGATGTCAAGCTGTTCTGCCAGCTTTTCGAGACCGATTTTTTCAACATCCTTTTCAAGACCTTTGATTTTTTCTGTGCCTATATCGTCTGTAGTATAACCTACAGCACTGAGCAGCTGTTTTGCTGCATCGTAGCTTTCAGGATGAACGGAGGAGGAGTCCAGCTTGTCCTTTGCACCGGGGATGCGCAGGAAGCCTGCGGAAAGCAGATATGCTTTCGGACCAAGTTTAGATACTTTAAGCAGCTGGTTTCTCTTTGTAAATTCACCGTTTTCTTCTCTGTATGCAACGATGTTTTTGGCGATGGATTTGTTGAGACCTGACACCCTTTCAAGCAGCGGTGCAGAAGCTGTGTTAAGGTCAACACCTACTGTGTTTACGCAGTATTCAACAACGCCGTCAAGGCTTTCTTCAAGGCGCTGTTTCGGCATATCGTGCTGATACTGTCCTACACCGATGGATTTAGGGTCAATTTTTACCAGTTCAGCAAGAGGGTCCTGCAGTCTTCTTGCAATGGAAACAGCACTTCTCAGGGCAACATCAAACTGAGGGAACTCTGCAGCGGCAAGCTTTGATGCAGAGTATACGGAAGCGCCTGCTTCGCTTACTACCATATAGCTTACAGGTCGGCTGAGTTCTTTGAGCATAGCTGCAACAACCATCTCTGTCTCTTTTGTTGCTGTGCCGTTGCCGATGGAGATGATATCAACATTGTGTTTGCTGATCAGCTTTTTAAGCTGTGCTTTTGCCTTTTCCTTGTCGTGGATATCAAGTGTCATATACACAACACCTGTGTCCAGCACCTTGCCTGTCGGGTCAACAACAGCCATTTTGCAGCCTGTGCGGTAACCAGGGTCCAGAGCCATACAGGTTTTGCCCTTTACAGGAGGAACAAGCAGCAGCTGCTTAAGGTTGTCGCCGAATACCTTGATAGCACCTTCGCAGGCAACTTCTGTAAGTCTGTTGCGGATTTCTGTGTCAAGGCTTGGGTGGATAAGTCTTGAATAGCCGTCAGCGATAGCCTCTTTTACCACCTGTGCACATTTTGAATCATTTACAATGTAGAGTTTTTCAATTTCAGCAATTGCAGCAGCTGTGTCAACTGCAATATTTACCTTAAGGAAACCTTCCTTTTCACCGCGGTCGATTGCAAGTACACGATGAGAAGCAATTTTGTTTACCTTTTCACTGAAATCGTAGTACTGTGTATAAACGCTTTCTTTCTCTTCATCGCCTTTGGCGGTAACTTCACCTGTGCGTGTATAGAGACTTTTAAGAGCCTTGCGCACATTTGTATTGTCGGAAGCATCTTCCGCAATGATATCCATTGCACCTTTGAGTGCATCTTCAACCGTCGCCACACCTTTTTCTTCGTTTATGTAGTCAGCGGCAAGGTCTTCAGGAACTGCAAGGGGTCTCTGTTCAAGGATTTCTTTTGCAAGAGGTTCAAGCCCTTTTTCCTTTGCAACGGAAGCGCGGGTTTTTCTCTTTGGTTTGAATGGGCGGTAGATATCCTCCACTTCGCTGAGGGTTTTTGCACGGGAGAGCATATCCATAATTTCGTCTGTCATTTTTTCCTGTTCTGTTATGGATTTGATAACCTCTTCCTTGCGCTGTTCAAGGTTGCGCAGATATGTCAGACGGTCAAAGATTTCCCTTAAAATCTGGTCATCCAGTTCGCCTGTTTTTTCCTTTCTGTATCGTGCGATAAAAGGAATTGTGCAGCCTTCGTCCATCAGCGCAACGCTGTTTTCAATCTGCCATACTTCCTTTTTGAATTCACTTGCCAAAACTTTGATAATTTCCATTTAACTTTTAACCTTCTTTTTCAGAATAAAAATAATATAAGATATATAAATGCCCAAACCTGCAAGATTTAAGGCAATACCTGTTTTAAGATATGGTGTCTCGTAATCAAAAATAATTTCGTTGTCACCTGCAGGAGCATATACAGCGCACAGTCCGCTGTTTACCCTGTAAATTTCGCTTTCTTCACCGTTTACATATGCGGTAAAGCCTTCGTCATAAGGAACGGAGTAGAACACAAGGTTTGGTTTTTCCAGAATAATATTGGAAACAAAACCATCCTTTGTCTGTTCAAAATAATAGCTGCTTTCGCTTTGTCTGTCCTCAACATCCGATTCAAAAGCGGCAAATGTAAGGTTTTTCAGCACATTGTCATCTATCTGCTCAAGGGACAGGTTATGTTTTGTGATAATATCCTCATCCACCATCAGTGCCCTCAGCATAATCCTGCTGCGGCTTGCCTTGGCTGTATTTTCCATCTGTTCAGCTGTTATATAGTAATCGTATGTGAAACCGAAAGGGATAAAATAATCGTTTTTCAGCACGGTATATGGTGCGGTGTGGGTATGGCTGCTGTAGAGCTTATCATAACCTTTGTCAGTGAAATTGTCATACTCGTGGTCGGGCATAATAACATACTTTACCGACAGCAGACTGCGCAGGGCATAATCTTCCTGTTCAGGTTTTGAAGACACATCACGCTTGGTGTTCACAAAAGGATAAAACTCAAGGATTGACGGGGTGACAGTGCTGTTGAAAAAATGTATTACGGGCTTGTCGATGAACAGGCCTATATTGTTGTAGCACTGATATGCGTCAAGACGGAAGTCTTTGCCTTCGTCAGCTATATCAAAGCTGTCAATCACATCATAGTTCTGGCCGATATAGTTTTTGTCATTGTCCATCTGCGGTATCTTTACCAGTGCCATATGTGTAACGGCAAAAATCATAATCACGGCCAGCGCGCCGCGCAGCAGCTTCTGAGCATACATTTTATCGTTGCGGAAGTTCTGTACCAGTATAAAGCACAGGTAAAGGCTGAATGCAGCAATAAGGAACATCAGCCAGAAAAGTGCGGTATCTTCCTGCAGACCAAGCCTGAAGGCACCATCTTCTGTCTCTGAGGGGGTAAGGGCAAATATGCAGAAAACCGCTGTGCATACTGCGGTTGTTTTAAGTCCGCAGAAAATTTTCTGCCTGCACAGGGTAAAGCTGTGCATATTCATTGCCGCAAGTATAAGCAGCGGCATATAGAACCAGCGTGCGTAGTAGTTGTCGTTGAAAGCATAAAAACTGCTGTTCAATACAGGAACAAAGGCAAATACCGTGCAGCAGATGAAAATTTTTGTAAATGCGGATTTTCTGAAGTATTTAAGGAATACAAAAAATCCGAACATACCTCCCAGTACCACAAAAGCGGTCATACTTGTCCATTTTATGCTGCAGTCGGTGAACATATTGGGAGAATAGGGTATTTCGGGCGGATAAAATGCCGACATAATTATGGCAAAATACTGCTGCACCTTGTTATACAGCCAGAATTCCATACCTTTGAACATCTGTGTGCTGCGGGGATTGTCAAGAATACTGAACAGTGACGGCACAAAGATTGCACAGCCGCACAGACAACCCAGCACACTCTCGAATGCCAGCAGGAAAAACTCTTTAAGT
>JAFSCM010000042.1 GCA_017436765.1 Oscillospiraceae bacterium | reverse complement strand
TCAGTAATAAGCACCTTGCAGCTGCCATGGTTTCTTATATACCTTGTTAATTTTCTGGTGTCCACACCCCATATTCCGGGTATGCCATTTCTGACCATAACCTGTGCCAATGTTTCACGACTTCTGAAATTTGAAGGAATATCGTTATATTCTTTCACAATAAGGCAACCCAGAGACGGACGTTGTGTTTCATAATCATCGTCAGCCATTCCATAGTTGCCTATCAGAGGATATGTCATTACTACTGCCTGATATGTATATGAAGGATCTGACAATATTTCCTGGTAGCCTACCATAGAAGTGTTGAATACCAGTTCGCATACTCTGTCCGTCATAGCACCAAACCCATAGCCGTAATACTCCTGCCCGGTTTCCAGAATAATTTTTCTGTTATATTTCATACTATTCCTCCGTACGTACTTCTGACAGCCTTTGTTCAAACTGATTTTTCCCTGCTGCCGGTATCGGTGTAGGATAGGCCCCGGAAAAACATGCTGTACAGCATCCATGGCCACCGGTTATTTCATCCAGACTTTCCAGTGGCAAATATCCCAGAGTATCCGCACCTATTAATTCTGCTATTCTGTCTGTTGTGTGATGACAAGCAATCAGGTTTTCCTGTGAATCTATATCTGTACCATAATAGCAGGGATAAAGAAATGGCGGTGCTGATATGCGCACATGAACTTCTTTTGCTCCCGCATCTCGTAATATTCCGACAGTTCTGCGGATTGTTGTGCCTCGGACTATAGAGTCATCAACAAGAATTACTCGCCTGTCTTTTATCGTTTCACTGATGGCATTCAGCTTTATTTTCACCCGGTCAATTCGGGTATCCTGTCCCGGAGCAATAAATGTTCGGCCAATGTATTTGTTTTTTATAAGGCCTATACCATAAGGAATACCCGACTGTAAGCTGTAACCAAGTGCAGCATCAAGACCGGAATCCGGTGTGCCTATAACTATATCAGCGTTTACCGGATGCTTATCAGCCAATATTCTGCCTGCTTTCACTCTTGAAGCTTGTACTGATATACCGTCTATGACAGAGTCAGGTCTGGCAAAATATATGTACTCAAAGGTGCATATTGATTTCGGCTTTGAATTGCATTGCTGAATTCTGTGTTCTATTCCTTCTTTTGAAAAAACAATCATTTCACCTGGCTGTACATCGGCGATAAAATGCGCCCCCACAGCAGTTAAAGCACAGCTTTCGCTGGCTATGACATATATTCCTGATTCTGTCTTGCCGTAGCAAAGAGGGCGAAATCCATAAGGGTCACGGGCACATATAAGTTTTTGCCGCGACATAATTACAAGTGAGTATGAACCGTCTATAATATTCATCGCATTGCTTACAGCCTGTTCTATTGAGGAACATACAAGTCTTTGTCTTGTAATTATATGTGCAATAATCTCGGTGTCACTGGTGGAATGAAAAATTGCACCATTAATTTCAAGGTTATCTCGCAACCGACCGGCATTGCTGATATTACCGTTATGGGCAAGAGCAAGATAGCCTTTCTTGTGTCTTACCTCCACAGGCTGGCAGTTGGCGCGGTTTGTCGCCCCGGTTGTGCCGTAGCGTACGTGTCCAACTGCCATTGTGCCTCTGGGAAAGGAAGAAAAAACATCTTTTGTCAAAACTTCACTGACTAAACCTATATCTTTGTGTGAAATAAAAAGACCATCATCATTTACTACAATGCCACAGCTTTCCTGACCGCGATGCTGCAAAGCATACAATCCATAATAGCAGATACCCGATACATCTGCAGGATGTGGTGAAAAAACTCCAAACACCCCACATTCTTCTTTTACACTCATTGTTTTCCTCCCAGTGAAGCAGCTATAAATCCGTTGAACAATGGATGAGGTTTATTAGGTCTGCTTTTAAATTCCGGATGATACTGTACACCCACAAAGAAATCTTTGTCAGACAATTCCACTGTTTCAACCAACCTGTCATCAGGAGACAGGCCTGACAGGGTAAGTCCTGCGGATACAAGTCCCTGACGGTAATCGTTGTTGACTTCATAGCGGTGGCGATGACGCTCGGTTATAAGATTTGTTTTATAGCATCTTTCCATTGTTGTACCTGGCTTTATTTTACAGGGATATGCACCCAGTCGCAGAGTACCGCCTTTGTCTATCCGATCACTTTGTCCCGGCATAAAATCTATCACTTTATTTTTACACAATTCGTTAAACTCACCGGAGTTGGCATCAGTAATTCCCATAACATTGCGGGCAAATTCAATAACAGCAATCTGCATCCCAAGACAAATACCAAAATACGGAATGTTGTTTTCTCGGGCGAATTTTGCGGCAGTTATCATTCCTTCAATGCCTCGGCTGCCAAATCCTCCGGGAACAAGAATACCATCAACACCTGACAGTTTTTCAGCCACGTTTTCTTCGGTTATGTATTCTGAGTCAATCCACCTTATATCAATCCGGGTATTGTTGTGATATCCTGCGTGTTTCAAAGCCTCTGCTACAGAAAGATAAGCATCGTGAAGTGAAATGTATTTGCCAACAATAGCTATTGTAACTGTGTATCGCAGATTCTCTATCTGATGAACCAGTCTTTCCCACTCTGTCAGATCCGGCAACTGTGGGTCTATGCCCAATCTGCGGCATACTATTGAAGAAAAGCCTGATTTTTCCAGCATAAGTGGTGCCCGATAAAGATTTGGAAGTGTTATGTTTTCTATAACACAATCAGGCTGCACATTACAGAAAAGAGAAATTTTTCTGAATATGGATTCATCTATATGGTCATCTGCACGAAGAACAATAATATCCGGATTTATTCCCAGCCCCTGCAGTTCCTTTACAGAATGCTGTGTAGGTTTCGATTTATATTCATCAGAACCTTTCAGGTAAGGGACCAGTGTCACATGTATAAACATGCTGTTTTCTCTGCCTACTTCATGGGAAATCTGTCTGACCGCCTCAATAAATGGCTGGGATTCTATATCTCCGATTGTACCGCCTATTTCTGTAATAACTACATCGGCATCTGTTTTTTTCCCCACTGCGTAAACAAAGTCCTTTATTTCATTTGTTATGTGGGGGATAACCTGAACAGTGGAACCGAGATATTCACCTCTGCGCTCTTTGCCCAGCACATTCCAATAAACTTTGCCTGTTGTAAGATTAGAATATTTATTTAAATTTTCATCTATAAATCTTTCATAATGGCCAAGATCCAGGTCAGTTTCTGCACCGTCTTCAGTTACATACACTTCACCATGCTGATAGGGGCTCATTGTGCCAGGGTCTACATTGATATACGGGTCAAGCTTCTGGGCCGCAACTTTAAGACCTCTGGATTTCAGCAATCTGCCCAGAGAAGCGGCAGTAATGCCTTTGCCAAGACCGGAAACCACACCACCGGTTACAAAAATATATTTTGTCATAACCAGTCACCTCTTACTCTACTGTAACTGATTTGGCAAGATTCTTTGGTTTATCTATATCACAGCCATTTTCCTTTGCCATATAATATGCCAGCAGCTGCAATGGTACAATTTCTACAGGTGCAGCAAGATAATCATCCATTTCCGGCATAAAAATAATATCATCTGCTATTGTAACTATTTTTGAACTATCCTTTTCAGCTAAAGCCAATACCTGGGCGCCTCTGGCCTTGACTTCTATGATATTGCTTATAGTTTTTTCCATTATAGCTTTATTGCAGCAAAGTGCTACCACAGGCTGATAATCGTCTATAAGTGCGATTGTGCCGTGTTTAAGTTCTCCGGCTGCATAAGCTTCTGCATGGATATATGAAATCTCTTTCATTTTCAGTGCTCCCTCAAGCGCAACTGCATAATCAGTATTTCTTCCTATAAAGAACATAGAGTTGTGTATATGATATTTTTTGGCAAGGGTAGGAATTGCAGAGTTCATACTCAAAGCCTGCCGTATAAGCTGTGGTATTTTCTGTATTGAAGCAAGTGTTTCAGCATAATCTGACGGTGTTATTCTGCCTGACCTGTCAGCTATATACAGAGCCAGCAAATACAACACGGTAACCTGTGTGGTATAACCTTTTGTGGTAGCTACAGCAATTTCAGGGCCTGCCCATGTATAAATAACATAATCTGCCAGCTTTGCCACTGTGCTGCCCACAACATTAACCACTGACAAAACTTTTGCACCGCGTTTTTTACATTCTTTCATTGCAGCAATAGTATCGGCTGTTTCCCCTGACTGAGAAAGCACAATAACCAATGTTCTGTCATCAATAAGTGGCTGACTGTATCTCAATTCACTTGCAAGCTCGGTGATCACAGGAATTCCTGTAAGTTTCTCAAGGGTATATTTGCCTGCACAGCCTGCGTAATAGGCAGAACCACAGGCGGTAATCACTATTCTGTTTATCTTATTAATGTCTTCATCAGTAAGATTGATTTCGTCAAAGCATACTCGGTCATCCTTTATTCTTGGGGAGAGTGTGTCCCTGACTGCTCTGGGCTGCTCCATTATTTCTTTAAGCATAAAATGGTCATACCCATCTTTCTCGGCAGCGCGGATATCCCACTCGATTCTGTTTACCGGTTTATTTTTTGGTTTGCCTGCAAAATCAAATATTTTCACGTCATCAGGAGTTATTTCTGCAAAATCTCCGTCATCCATATAGATAACATTTTTTGTATGCTGTACCAATGCAGTCACATCTGAAGCAAAATAATTTTCGCCCACACCAAGACCAATAATAAGAGGACTGGCTTCTCTTACAGCAAAAACCTTTTCAGAATAATCTGAACAGATAACCCCCAGCGCATAACTGCCACTGAGTCTGGCTGCGGTTTTAAGTAAGGCAATCTTAACATCGCCTGTATAGTACATTTCCAGCAGATGCACGATAACTTCTGTATCTGTCTGACTTTCAAATTCGTATCCTTTTTTTACAAGTTCTTCTTTCAAAGACATATAGTTTTCAATAATGCCATTGTGCACAACTGCAAACTTTCCGTCATTGCTGGTATGTGGGTGGGCATTTATATCTGTAGGGGCACCATGCGTTGCCCAACGGGTATGTCCGATACCTGTAAAACCGGGAAGATTTTCTCCGTTATCTGTTTTTTCACAAAGAGCGGATATTCTGCCGGCTGTTTTGGAAACAAACAGTTTTTTGTCATTTATTACTGCTACACCTGCAGAATCATAGCCACGGTATTCCAGCTTTTTCAGTCCGTCAAGCAATATAGGGGCAGCATTTGCTCTACCTGTATATCCAACTATTCCGCACATAAATTCACCTCCGATTAAAAATACTATATTTATATATCATTATTCCCACTCCACTGTTGCCGGGGGTTTAGAGGTTATATCATATACAACCCTGGCAACCTGGGGAATTTCATTTGTAATTCTGCTGCTGACCTTTTCAAGCAGTTCAGATGGCAGCTTTGTCCATTCGGCAGTCATAAAATCATCAGTTGAGACGGAACGCAGGGCCATTACATAGCCGTATGTTCTGTCATCGCCTTTGACACCTACACTGTGCATATCTGTGAGCACAGCAAAATACTGGCTGGCAATTTTCCTGTATTCAGTAGCATCAATTTCCTGTCTGAATATTTCATCTGCAATGCGAAGTATATCCAGCTTCTCCCTGGTTATCTCACCTATAACTCTTACAGCAAGACCGGGACCCGGAAATGGCTGTCTCCAGATCAATTCAGCCGGCATACCCAGCTGTGTTCCCAACCGGCGTACCTCGTCTTTGAACAAATCCCTCAATGGCTCTACTATTTCATCAAATGCAATGATATCAGGCAGACCGCCTACATTGTGATGACTTTTTATCACAGCTGAACTTCCCAGCCCGCTTTCGATAACATCAGGGTATATTGTGCCCTGAGCCAAAACATGAATTTTGCCCAGCTTTGCAGATTCTTCTTCGAAAACACGGATAAATTCTTCACCGATTATCTTTCTTTTTTGTTCAGGCTCTGTTATTCTTTTCAGACTTGATAAAAATCTTTCCTCTGCATTCACTCTGATCAAATTCATATCAAATTTTTCTTTAAATGTTTTTTCTACAAGGTCTGCCTCGTCTTTTCTCAACAGACCATGATCCACAAACACACATGTCAGGTTGTGTCCTATTGCCCTGTGTAAGAGAAACGCTGCCACGGATGAGTCCACACCACCTGAAAGAGCCATAAGAACCTTTTTGTCTTTCAGTTTTTCTTTATAATGTTCAACAGAACTTTCTGCAAAGCTGTCCATTTTCCAACTTGCAGTGCATCCACAGATTTCAAAAAGGAAATTGTGAAGAAGCTGTCTGCCATATTCTGTATGTGTAACTTCGGGATGAAACTGTACAGCATACAGCTTTCTGCCCTCGTCAGCCATAGCTGCGCATGGGCATTTGTCAGTTACAGCAATAATGTCAAAGTTTGCCGGCGTCTTACTGATAAAATCCGTATGGCTCATCCAGCATACACTCTGCTGTGGAATATTTCCAAACAGCTTGCTGTTCTTTGCATAAACAACTGTTTTACCATATTCACTGCTGTTTTCAGCACTTTTAACCTCCCCGTCTGACATATACGCCATAAGCTGCGCACCATAACATATACCCAATAACGGTATACCTGCTTTAAGAATTTCAGGATTGTAATGAGGTGATGCGGAATCGTAAACACTGTTTGGACCACCGGTAAAAATAACACCTTTATATCCTGTTTCTATGATTTCTTCTACGGTTATTTTGTTATAGGCTTTTATTTCTGCATAAACCTGCTGTTCACGTATACGGCGTGCAATCAGCTGGTTATACTGACCACCAAAGTCAAGTACAAGTATTTTATCTGTCATAAAAACTCCAAAATTTATAAATTGATTTCAACGGAAGCTGCTGTTATTCCATCCAGCAAAGGTTTCAGTTTTATCAGGTATTCTTCCACCTGCTGTGTACAGCGTCCGATGTACAATTCCGGTCTGAGGATATCCTTCATCTGTTCTTTTGTCAGCCCAAAGTTTTTTTCAGCTGCCAGCGCCGAAAGCAAATCCCATTTTTCACCGTTTTTCATTTTCTCTGTTGCATCCATTGAGCAACGGCGTATAATTTCATGGATCTGCTGCCTGTCCTTGCCCTGTTTTACCGCTTCCATCATAAGATTTTCTGTAGCGATAAAAGGCAGGTATTCTTCCACAGTTTTTTGAATTATTTTCCGGTTTACACGAAGGCCTGATGTAACATTCTGTGCAAGACGCAGAATTGCGTCTGCGCACAGGAAACCTTCCGGCAATGAGATTCTGCGATTGGCCGAATCATCCAATGTTCTTTCCAGCCACTGTGCGGATGCCGTCATAGCCCCATTGGCTGCATCTGCCATCATATATCGTGACAGAGAACAGATTCTTTCACATCTCATAGGATTGCGCTTGTAAGCCATAGCAGACGAGCCAACCTGATTGTCTTCAAAAGGTTCTTCCAGCTGTCTGTCATGCTGTAAAAGCCTTATATCATTTGCCATACGGTAACAACTCTGTGCTATTGCTGACAGTGCATTAAGTATTCTGCTGTCTGTTTTTCTTGGATAAGTCTGCCCACATACATCAAACATTTTCTCAAAGCCGAAATCAGATGCAATCATACGGTTCATTCTGTCCGTTTTTTCAGTGTCACCGCCAAAAAGCTCTGCAAAGCTGGCCTCTGTTCCTGTTGTTCCTCTGCATCCAAGAAACTTTATATTTTCAAGAACATAATCTATTTCTTCTATATCTGAAATGCAGTCCTGTATCCACAGGGTGGCTCTTTTGCCAACCGTAACAAGCTGTGCAGGCTGATAGTGCGTATAACCAAGAGTAGGCATTGACTTGTATCTGTCTGCAAAATCAGCAAGGTTTACGACAAGCTGCAAAAGTTGGCCACGGATATACTTCAATGCATCACGATAGATTATCAGATCTGCATTGTCTGTTACATAACAGCTGGTTGCTCCAAGATGTATGATCCCCGCGGCAGATGGTGCTGCCTGACCATAGGCGTATATATGTGCCATAACATCATGTCTCACCTGCTTCTCCCTGTCCTTTACACAGCTATAATCTATATCTTCTATATGTTTTTCCAGTTCCTCAATCTGTGATGTTGTTATTGGCAGACCACAGTTCATCTGTGCTTTGGCCAGGGATACCCACAGTTTTCGCCATGTCTGATAGCGGGTATCAGCTGAAAAAAGTTTCAGCATATAGTCTGAGGCATAACGTGAAGCAAGAGGGGATTCATATCTGTCTGTCATTCTGTAATCTCCTTTTTTCTTACAATAATGCTGTCGCGTTCCGGACCGACTGAAATATATGTTACAGGGCAGTTTATTTTTTCTTCAATAAACTGAATGTAGCTTCGTGCATTCCGTGGCAGGTCTTCCCAGCTGCGGATATGAGAAATATCACATTTCCACCCCTCCATATATTCAATCACAGGTTTCGCTTCTGCCAGCGCTGCAGGGAAAGGAAACTCATCTGTAAATTCTTCATTTATATAGTAATGTGTACATACCGGTATTTTGTCCATATAACCGAGAACATCCAGTTTTGTAAGTGCTATTTCTGTGGCGGCCTGAACCTGCACGCCATACCGGGTAGCCACTGTATCAAAGGCACCTACACGGCGTGGTCTGCCAGTTTTTGCACCATACTCTTCGCCCGCTTCTCGCAGGTCACTGGCTTCATCTCCGTGCAGTTCGCTGATAAATGGCCCTTCACCCACACAGGTGGAATATGCTTTGACCACACCAATGATATCATCAATCTTTACACCCGGTGCGCCTGCACCCACCGGTGCAAAAGCTGCCGTTGTGTTTGATGATGTGGTATATGGATATATTCCGCAATTCAGGTCACGCAACGAGCCTAACTGGGCTTCAAACATAATTTTTTTATCCTTTTTCAGCGCATCTTTCATAAATGCAGCTGTGTCACAGATAAAAGGCTTGATTTTTTCGCAGTAATCCTTTATCCACATATCCAGCATTTCCATAGTGTACGGCTTGGCCCCATATACATTTACAAGGGTAAGATTTTTCCATTCCAGTAAATCCGCAAGATGATTTTTCAACCGATCCGGGTAAAACAACTCTCCTGCCATAACAGTCTTTTTGGCATATTTGTCTGAATAGAATGGAGCTATCCCCTGCTTGGTGGAGCCGTATTTTTTATCTGCAAGACGCTGTTCTTCAAGAGCATCCAATTCTCTGTGCCATGGCATAAGTAACGATGCCCTGTTGCTGATTTTCAGATTTTCCGGAGTAATACAGACACCTTTTTCTCTTATGCTTTCAATTTCAAGCCACAGATTTTCAGGGTCAAGTGCCACTCCGTCCCCCAGAATATTTACAACACCTTTTCTGAAAATACCTGACGGAATAAGATGAAGAGCAAATTTTCCATATTCATTTATAACTGTATGGCCGGCATTTCCGCCTCCCTGATAGCGTACAACAACATCATATTTTTCTGTCAGCAAATCCACCATTCTACCCTTGCCTTCATCGCCCCAGTTGATACCTACAATAGCGCAGTTTGACATATTATCTCTCCTTTGCAGTATTTATATATGTTTTTCAAGGCGTGACATAACTTCGGTATAAGCGGCTTCCACATCTCCAAGGTCTCGACGGAAACGGTCTTTATCCAGCTTTTTGCCTGTGGATGTGTCCCACAGTCTACTGGTATCCGGGCTGATTTCATCAGCCAAAATAATAGCTCCGTCGGATGTTTTACCGAATTCCAGTTTAAAATCCACCAGTGTGATGCCGCAGCCTGACCAGAATTTTTTAAGGAAATCGTTTGTTTTAAAAGCATAGTTTTTTATTATTTCAATCTCATCAGCAGTAATCAGTTTAAGTGCAACTGCATGATAATCATTAATCAGCGGATCACCAAGATCGTCGTTTTTATATGAAAACTCTATTACAGGACTTTCAAATACCAACCCTTCTTCTGTACCGTATCTTTTTGAAAAGGAACCGGCTGCAATATTTCTTACAATAACCTCAAGCGGTATAATAGAAACCTTTTTAACCAATGTCTCCCTGTCAGAAAGCTGTTCTGCAAAATGGGTAGGAACTCCCTGTTTTTCAAGCATTTCCATAAAAATATTACTCATTTTATTATTGATAATGCCTTTCCCAGCGATAGTGCCTTTTTTTAATCCATTAAAGGCTGTTGCGTCATCTTTATATTCAACAATAAGAAAATGGTCATCATCAGTAGCAAACACTTTCTTTGCCTTACCTTCATATATCTGCTTTCTTTTTTCCATTCGTTTTACCTCATTCAAAATCTCAAAAACTTTGATATACAGGCTGCGGAGGAAAGGGTTGGATATCACCGCAGCCTATATATGAAATATCTGTCAGACAGATATTTTTACATTTTAACACTGTACAGCAAATCAGAATAATCAGGCATTGGCCAGTATTCCTTCGCAGTAAGCTTTTCAGCTTTGTCACACGCTGCTCTCAAACTGCTCATCGCCGGTATTACCGTATCTTTTACGGCAAAGGCTTCAGTTTTTACATCTTCGATGCCGTGTATCGCTTCAAGCCGTTGGCCGAGAGCGGAAACACAACTGGACATATCATCAGTAAGTTTTGACAGCTTTTCAACCAGCTCTGTTTCAAACAGACACTGAAGTGATGGGTCAACAGCCTTTTTTGCCAGCATGGAATCAGACAATTCTGATATGTATCTGCATACCGCAGGAATAATAGCGCCTGCAGCCATCTTCATCATTGTTCTGGCTTCAATACTTACAGTGTTTATATATTTTTCAAATTCCACTATATAACGCGACTTAAGTTCAGATTCTGTGAAAATCCCCATAGATGTGAGCATATCCACATTTCCCTTTTCCAACAGGTAAGGTATACATTCAGGTGTAGTGCGAAGGTTAAGTAGTGCTCGTCTTTTGGCTTCCTCTATCCACTGTTCTTTATAGCCGTCACCGTTAAAAATAATTCTTCTGTGAGTGGTCAGGGAGTCTTTAATTAACTCTTTTACATTTTTTTCAAATATTATTTCACTGTCAGCATTTTCAAGACGGTCTGCATAGACTTTAAGGCTTGCTGCAACAGCACTGTTAAGCATAATATTTGCATAGGCAATATTGGCAGATGAACCCAACATACGGAATTCAAACTTGTTGCCTGTAAACGCAAACGGAGAGGTTCTGTTTCTGTCTGTGTTGTCTTTGGATATTTTCGGAATTGCTTCAACACCCAAATCCATAGTTGTTTCGGAGGACTTGACAAACTTCTCTTTTCTGCAAATGGAATCTACTATTGCTTCCAGCTCATCACCAAGGAATATAGAAACTACTGCCGGTGGTGCTTCCTGTGCACCCAGACGATGATCATTGCTGGCATGTGCAACAGACAGGCGCAGTAAATCCTGATAATCATCTACCGCTTTTATAACCGCACACAGAAATGTCATAAACTGCAGGTTATCCTGTGGTGCGTCACCCGGTGACAGCAAGTTAATTCCCTCGTCTGTAACCAATGACCAGTTGTTGTGTTTGCCACTGCCGTTCATACCTGCAAATGGTTTTTCGTTCAGCAGACATACCATGTCGTGTCTGGCAGCGATTTTTTTCATCAGTTCCATTGTTATCAGGTTACGGTCGACAGCAAGATTTGCTCTTGTATAAACAGTTGCCAGTTCGTACTGCGCCGGAGCAACTTCATTGTGTTCGGTTTTAGCGAAAATTCCCAGCTTCCACAGTTCTTCATTAAGCTCGTTCATAAATTCAGCAACTCTGGGTTTTATATCACCGTAATAGTGGTCGTCCAATTCCTGACCTTTTTCCGGCTTTGCTCCGAAAAGTGTTCGGCCTGCATTGATAAGATCCGGACGTTTCTCATATAATTTTTTATCTATCAGAAAGTATTCCTGCTCAGGACCCACCATTGAATAAACGCTTTTTGTTGTTTTATCACCAAATATTCGTAAAATTCTCAACGCCTGTTTATTCAGTGCCTCCAGAGAACGCAGCAAAGGTGTTTTATAATCAAGTGCTTCTCCTGTATAAGAACATAAAACAGCAGGTATGTATAAGGTTTTATCTTTTATAAACGCATAGGATGTAGGGTCCCATATTGTATATCCCCTGGCTTTTGCTGTATCTCTCAGTCCACCGGATGGAAAAGATGACCCGTCTGCTTCTCCTCTTATCAGGTCTTTACCTGAAAACTGAAGTATAGCACTGTTTTCAGATGTCGGTGAAATGAAACTTTCATGCTTTTCAGCTGTAAGGCCGTTCATCGGCTGTGACCAATGTGTATAATGGGTTGCACCATTACTTACAGCCCAGTCTTTCATCGCCTGTGCAACATCATCTATTATGGAATTATCAAGTTCAACACCTTCATCAATTGTTCTCTTTAAAGATTTATACACTTTCAGTGGCAGTCTTACTTTCATGGCCTTGTCGTCAAAAATGTGCCAGCCAAATAATTCAGGTACAGTTTTCATAATTAGTCCTCCTTTAATACGAATAAACAACAAAAGGCAATGGCGCCTTTCACATAAGTGAAAGACGCCATTGCCTTTACGCATCGGATTATACAGCTGTTTTTAAAATTTGTCAACACTTATTTTGTTAAGATTTTTTTCACAATTTATGTGTTATTAAATATTTTTGGCGTTATACTTATTTAATTAAAGTTGTGCGATTGATAATGCCAAAATCTGTTTTTAACAGAAATAGATCGGTTAACAATTTTAACCTGTAAAAAACAGTTGCATTTTTTTGTAAATAAAAGTTGATTGTCAATTATTTGTCAACTGATTATAATAAATTGTCAAAAAAATTATAACATTGTAATATCGCAATATTCAGATTAAAGGAGGCATAGTTATGATTGAAAAAAAACGCATGTACAGTATGTTGATAGTGTCTACCGTGGCTAATTTCAGTAATGCTATTATACCTCTTTTACCGGATGGCGTATTCAACCCCATTGACAGTGTACATTCTATTGGCAACGCAAGAAAAGCTATAGATGAAAAAAAATATGATATAGTAATCATAAATAAAACCAATGATGATTTTGGTGTGAGGTTTGCTATAGATATAAGTGTAAATTGGAATGCTGTTGTTTTGCTTATTGTCAACAATGACGTTTATGCAGATATAACAGGCAGAGTAACAGAATTTGGTGTTTTTACACTGTCCCGTCCTGTTTCAAAAGGGACTATGTCCACAGCATTAAGCTGGATGGCCAGTGCCAAAGAGCGTGACCGTAAAAAAGAACAAAGCGAACAGTCAGCAGCAAACAAACTTGAAGAAATACGTGTTATAAACCGTGCCAAATGGATTCTGATTGGTGAAATGAATATGACCGAAGAACAGGCCCACAGACATATTGAAAAACAGGCTATGGATATGTGTAAAAGCAAGAAAGAAATCGCAGAAAGTATAATCAAAACCTATACATAATTTCAAATGAATCTTTAAAAAGCAACGGCAGAGTATTCTCTCTGCCGTTGCTTTTTAGTGTGGAGATATATTCTATAAACGGCTCATAACGCCGATTAAAGCTTTTTGTATAGTGGATCTTTGAGAACCCATTTCCCTTGCCGGTTTTTGCGGAACAATTCTTTGTTATAAAATTTATCCACGATTTTCCAAAACTCTGCTTCTGTATAACCTGTAAAATCACAGAAATCACGTACACACAGTGGGTCCAGTTCGCCATCATGCTCTTTTACCAGTTCTATGGCTTTATCTCTGTCCATAAGGCCATAACGTACAGCCCTTGCACCATAGTCTGTGGCTGCTGCATGACCAAATTTAGGGTATTTCATCCAACTGTGCACCAGATACGCACGTGAATCAATCTGATCAAAATTTTCAATATGATGAGTTCGGCTCCATTCATGACTGAGATCGTGAAAACCACGACTCTTGGCAAATTCGTAGTTAGCAAAGCTGTCCCATTTTACAAAATAGGATAAATATATAGGCTCAAGTCTTGCCATTTCTTCCGGAGAAGGAGCATAAGTAAGATAGAGTTCCTTTTCAGTAATACCATCCCCAATCAATTCCTCCAAAGGCATACCTATTGCAACGCCGTTTTCAATCTGTCCCTTTGCTGAATAAGTTTCCTCGTCTTCGCATCCGCCATACTCGTAGCTTACATTTTCACCATAAACCAAAAGCGGTGTGTTGAATTTAAGCGCCATATGTAATGGGAAAGTATATATCAATCTGTCAACATACCATGTTGGTTTACCATATTTTTCAAACATTTTTCTCATAAGTATTTTTTGAGTTTTAATGTCAGGTTTACAACTTATGACAGTACAGCCAAATTCTTCAGAAAGGTTTTTGATATTATGCTTACCGGCCTCTGTCATGGGAAAATTATCTTCTACTGTAAAAAGAATAGGATTCATTCCCAGAAGTTCTTTCATAACATAAACCTGAAAATGACTGTCCTTACCCCCTGAAACAGCAATAGCACAATCATAGCCACCTGGACCGTTAATGCCTCTGTATTTATCACATAATGCTTTCAATTCATTAAAACGTTTATCCCAATCGACGTTTTTTCTGTTTTCGTAGTGATTACAGGCACTGCATATACCATTTTCGTCAAAAACAATACCTGGTCTTGTATCAGGCATAACGCATTTTTTACAATATTTCATATTCTGCCTCCTTCGCAGTAAAATAAAAAAGAGAGTCCCTGAGCTATAAACTCAAAGACTCCCTTGCCTTTAGTGTACATTATATAATTATCAAAATTGTTTGTCAAGAAACTTTTGTTGACATTAAAAAATTTAGTAAGTCAATTAGTAGCTTTCAAATTATATATTTATTATATAAAAAACAAACCCGAAACTGTTACCTATTGGTAAAAGTTTCGGATTAGTTCTATGTGGCACCCCAAGGAGGCAGCGTAGCTGCCAGCCAGTACTGATGGAACATCAGTACGCCGCCCTCGTCACGGCGGCGAAGCGTCTCGAACGTTCGAGACCAACTGTTAAAACAAAATAGACAAATGTCATTTCAGATGTTGGACTCGCCTTTACGGGCCACGACCTAAAAACAGTCCACCGGACTGTTTTCTTAACGGTCTTTCAGTCGGCACCACAGCGGGTGCCTCCTTCACCAACCCCATCGTGATAGAAACATTTGTGATTGACTGCGAGCTCAATTCAGAAACAAAAAGAAAAAGCAGGTCATTCGACCTGCTCTTCTTTTTGGCTCCCCAAGTTGGACTCGCCGCAGCAGGCGGCCGCGGACTAACCAACAACCATTCAGGTTGTTGGTTGCGACTTCCAATTCTGTGTTAACAAAAGTCTATCTGTCGCCGTCCTGTTCTCGTCCAACCTAAAACAAGGTAAAAGAAAGAAGATACGCCTTTGCGTATCTTCTTTCTTTTACTGGCTCCCCAAGTTGGACTCGAACCAACGACATCGTGATTAACAGTCACGCGCTCTACCGACTGAGCTATTGGGGAATATACAAAAGCCAGCACCTCCCTATCTTCCCAGGACGTCTCCATCCAAGTATTTTCGGCACTACTCAGTTTAACTTCTGTGTTCGGCATGGGAACAGGTGGGACCTGAGCGCTATCGGCACTGGCTAACTATTTCTGGCTCGTTAGCCATTCTTTTTACTGAGGTTACACCCTCAAAACTAAATAACACACTCTAGCTTCTGCTGCAATGTAGAATCGATTTAAGATGTGGTCAAGCCCTCGACCTATTAGTACACCCTAGCTTAATGCCTCACAACACTTACACTTGGTGCCTATCAACCTTGTAGTCTTCAAGGGGTCTTACTGCTTTCGCATGGGATATCTTATCTTTGGGTCGGTTTCACGCTTAGATGCTTTCAGCGTTTATCCGCTCCGAACATAGCTGCCCAGCTGTGCCACTGGCGTGACAACTGGTGCACCAGAGGTTCGTCCATCCCGGTCCCCTCGTACTAGGAACAGCGCCCATCAAATATCCTGCGCCCACGACAGATAGGGACC
>JAFSCM010000041.1 GCA_017436765.1 Oscillospiraceae bacterium | reverse complement strand
GTCAACAAGTTCAAGACCAAAGCGTGTATCAGGTTTGTCAACGCCGTAGCGGTTCATAGCTTCTTCATATGGCATTCTTGGGAATGGTGTCTGTACATCTACGCCAAGGATTTCCTTGAATACATGTTTTACCATGCCTTCGTTCATTGTCTGAACATCAATTTCATCAACATATGCCATTTCAACGTCAATCTGTGTAAATTCAGGCTGACGGTCAGCACGGAGGTCTTCGTCACGGAAGCAGCGTGCAATCTGAACATATCTGTCATAGCCGGAGAGCATAAGAAGCTGTTTGTAAATCTGCGGAGACTGTGGCAGAGCAAAGAATTTACCCGGCTGTACACGGGAAGGAACAACATAGTCGCGTGCGCCTTCCGGTGTGGATTTCATAAGCACAGGTGTTTCAATTTCGATAAAGTCATTTCTGTCAAAGTAGTCGCGGACTGCTCTTACAACTTTATGGCGAACGATAAGACCGTCGTGCATTTTGCTTCTTCTCAGGTCAAGATAACGGTATTTGAGTTTGAGTTCATCCTTAACATTGATATCGTCTTTGATTTCAAAAGGTGTTGTCTCTGCCTTGGAAAGGATTTTAAGCTCATTAACCTTGATTTCAATTTTGCCTGTAGGGATGTTAGGGTTTGCTTTTTCACGCAGTACAACTTCGCCTTTTGCCATAACTACAAATTCTGTACGGAGCATTTTAGCTTTTTCCAGAGTTTCTGCAGCACAGTCATCACCGAAGTTGAGCTGTACAACGCCTTTTGTGTCACGCACATCGCAGAACACAACAGCGCCAAGGTCTCTTACCTTTGCAACATAACCTGCTACTGTTACTTCTTCGCCTACATTGGCTTCGCTTAAAGCAACGGAGTAGTGGGTTCTTCTCAAATTACCCATTGTTTCCATAAATAAACCTCGCTTTATATATAAGTAAATTTGTTTACATATTAAAAATCATACTTTCTGATGCTGTATGATTTCAGTACATAATAAAGAGTCACACAATAACCCTATTTTGATATTATACTCTTAAAACAAAAAGGTATCAAGCCTTTTTGGCCTGATACCCTGATTTTTTTGCTCTATATTTTAAAAAACACCTTTAATATGCCTGCTAAAAACTTAGGACTTTTAACCACAACAACCTTCATCTCATTCAACTCCTTGTTTTATTGTATGAAACTGTGCCGCACAATGACACAGTACAGGACTGAAAAATAATACGCAAAGGCTGTTATGCACTGAAAACACATTATCCGCCATATCACAGTTCTGTGAAGCGGCGGATATGTTTTGTCGGTTTTATTTTTTGAGATTTTCTTTTACCAGCTTTACTTCGTCAAAACTCTTTTTAAGCTGTTCCTGTGTCTGTGTAAGCAGGTTGTCACAGTACTGCGCAACTGTGCTTTTAAGCTGGGCTGCCTGATTCTGTGCTGTCTGTTCTATCTCCTTTGCCTTTGCAGTTGCCTTGAGCACAATTTCCTCATTGTCCACAAGATGTGCTGCCCTTTCTTCTGCACGGCGCACAACCTCTTCAGCTTCTCTTGCCGCTTTTGCCATAATCTGTGCCTTGTCCTGCACAATAGCTTTTGCCTGCAGAATTTCCTGCGGCATATTGATGCGGATATCGTCGATTATATCTCTTGCTTCTTCTATATCCACAACTCTTTTGCCGCCTGAAAGCGGTACACTCATACCTTCTTCAAGCAATTCTTCCAATGCTTCAAGCATTGCTTCTATGGAAACTGCCATCTATTTTTTCTCCTTTATCATTTTCTCTTTAAGTATATCCTTTATTTCTTCCGGAACGAACATATCTATATCTCCGCCAAACTCTGCAATCTGACGCACCAGAGTGGAAGAAAGATACATATAATCCTGGTTTGTAACCATAAACAGTGTTTCCAGTTCAGGATTGAGTTTTTTATTGATAAGCGCCTGCTGGAATTCATATTCAAAGTCTGTTACAGCGCGCAGACCTTTGATAAGGGTGTGGGCGTTTTTCATCTGGGCGTAATCTGCCACCAGACCCGTGTAGCTGTCCACCTCCAGATTGGGAATATGCTTTGTCACGCGCTTTATAAGGTCCACCCTTTCCTCTGTGGTAAAGGTTGGTGTTTTGGTCGGATTAACAAGAACAACAGCAATAACCTTGTCAAAAAGTTTGCTGGAGCGTTCAAGAATGTCCACATGACCTTTTGTTACAGGGTCAAAACTGCCCGGACATATTGCTATTTTCATTGCTGGGACTCCTTTTGAAATTTGCTTACGAGCACCTTGCCGTATTTATACTGTTTTTTGAGCTTAATGCCTTCAACTTCCTGCGGTTTCCAGCCCAGCTCGCTTTCTGCGATTATTATACCATCATCCGACAGTATTTCGCAAACTTTTGGCAGAATTTCATCCAAAATTCCCAGATTGTATGGTGGGTCAAGAAATACAATGTCAAATTTATCCTTTGTAGTGCGCAGAAAATCCTGCGAAACCATATTCACAACCCTTGCCTTGTCAAACAATCCGCAGTTTTTGAGATTTTTTGTGGTTACATCAATTGCTTTTGGAGCCTGGTCCACAAATACTCCAAAGGTTGCACCGCGGCTTAACGCCTCGATGCCCATCTGGCCTGTGCCGCTGAAAAGGTCAAGCACCCTTGCACCGGGAACTATAAACTGTATTGAGGAATATACCCCTTCCTTTACCCTGTCGATGGTAGGGCGTGTGTCCATGCCTTCCACCGAAAGAAGTGGCTTGTTGCGTGCTGTACCGCTGATTACTCTCATATATCTTATCCTCTATGTGTGAAAAAATTCGTATATATTTATGGCATCCTTTTCGCTGATGCCCTCTGCTGTCATAAGTTCTTCAACAGGCAGAGTTTTTATATTTGAAAGGGTTTTAAAGGCTTTCATAAGATTTTCCGCCTTTTTCTCCCCTATTCCTTTTATCTTTGTAAGTGTCACTGCATAGGACTTTGTCTTCTGGTTTTTGCGCATATATTCAATGGCAAAGCGGTGAACCTCGTCCTGAATTTCGGTAACAAACTTAAATATTCCCTTATGCATTGCAATGGCAATTTCCCCTTCGGTTCCAACAAGTGCACGGGTGCGGTGTTTTGAATCCTTTACCATACCGAATATTGGCACATCTTCAAAGCTTGTACCCTGTACAACCTCCATAACAGAGGATAAATGGCCTTTGCCGCCGTCAAGAAGGATAAGGTCAGGTTTTATCCCGAACTGTCCTTTTTCGCCCATATCAAAGCGGTTTATGCGGCGTGTGATAACCTCCTGCATGGATGCATAGTCATCTGTACCTGCCACAGAATTGATTTTAAAGCGCCTGTAGCCTGCCTTGTAAGGTTTGCCATCGCTGAACACCACCATACCTGCCACGCTGGTGCCATCGCCCCAGTTGGAGATATCGTAGCTTTCGATGATTTTAGGTGGTGTGCCGAGGCCAAGCAGTGCCCCCAGTTCGTCTATAAAGCGCTCGGATTTGTTAAGCCTGCCGCTTTCACGGGCCAGGCGTTCCACCGCATTGGTATATGCCATTTTGATTATTTTTGTGTTTTCACCCTTCTGCGGAACGGTGATGTTTATTTTTCCTTCAGACTGCTTTTCAATATATTCCAGAACAACATCGTCTTCGGGATATTCATCAAGATAAATATTTTTGGGCGGATTTTCCCTTGAATAGAACTGTACAAGAAATTCGCTGCGGACTTCATTTGCGTCGGTTTCTCCGAAGAAAACATGCTCCTTTTTATCCACGAGGCGTCCTCTGCGGTAGCGCAGAACACTGACTACACTGTTGCTGCCGCCGCAGGCAACCGCAATAAAATCGTGACTGTTCAGGCTTTTGTTTACAACATTCTGTCCCTGTGCCAGTTTGTTTATTGCGATAATCTGGTCTCGGATAACTGCCGCTTTTTCAAAATCCAGATTTTCACTGCATTCTTCCATGCTTGCAGTAAGGCTTTCAACAATTTTATCTGTATCCTGACTGATGAACTTTGTGGCATTGGCAATAATCTCGGCATAGTCCCCTTTGCTGATTTTACCTGTACATACGCCCATACATTTTTTGATGTGATAGTTTAAACAGGGGCGTTCCCTGCCGAAATCTCTTGGAAACTGACGGGAACAGGTGGGCAGACGGAAAATCTGCTGTGTGGTGTTAACCATCTCCCTTACAGCAAAGCTTGACATATACGGCCCGAGAAATTTTCCGCCGTCATCCTGCTGAAAAGCAGCGGTAATGCGGGGATATTCTTCCTTTGAAATTCTGATAAAATTATATCCTTTGTCATCTTTTAAAAGGATATTGTATTTTGGAGAATGCTGTTTTATAAGGCTGCATTCAAGGGTAAGTGCTTCAAACTCGCTGTTGGTTACGATAACATCAAATGAAAAGGCGTTTTCCACCATCTTTGTAACCTTTGCATCGTGAACAGCCCCGGGCTTGAAATACTGGCTTACACGGTTTGTCAGCCTTTTTGCCTTGCCTATATAAATAATTTCATCCTTATTGTTGCGTATAATGTATACGCCCGGAAGTTTAGGCAGACTTTTTGCCTTGCGGAAAAGCTCTTGTTTTGTCATATTTCTCCTGAATTAAAAAAACACCGCCTTATATATAAGGCGGTGTATGCGTCATAAATTAGTCAGCAAAACCGGAATTTACAAGTTTTACCAATGCTTCTACAGCAGCTTCTTCGTCCTGACCATCAGCAATAACACGGATTGTTGTACCGCCTACGATACCAAGAGACAAAACACCGAGAAGGGATTTTGCGTTAACTCTTCTTTCTTCTTTT
>JAFSCM010000040.1 GCA_017436765.1 Oscillospiraceae bacterium | reverse complement strand
GCCAGTCTTCCATCAAAGGCTGCAAACGCTTCCTTGACAAAATCTGGAATCTGCAGGAAATGGTTGTTGACGGCGAAGAATACTCCGCTGACCTTGAAGTTTCCTTCAACAAGACAATCAAAAAGGTTACAGAAGATATCAACAATCTCGGCTTCAATACAGCTATTGCTGCAATGATGGCTCTCATCAACGAAATCGGCGCTAAAAAAGCTATAAACAAAGCTGAATACAGAACACTTCTCACACTCCTCAACCCGTTTGCACCGCATATCACAGAAGAAATCTGGGAAAATATGGGCTTCGGCGGTCAGATTGCACACACACAGTGGCCTGCATTTGACGAAGCAAAATGCGTTGAGGCAACAGTTGAGGTTCCTGTGCAGATAAACGGCAAAATCCGTGCAAGAATCAACATAGCTCTTGACCTTTCCAAAGATGATATGCTTGCTGCTGCAATGGAAAACGATGCTATCAAAGCTGCAACAGAGGGCAAAACAGTTGTTAAGACAATCTGCGTTCCAAACAAATTGGTAAATATCGTTGTAAAATAAAAAATAATTGTTGACAACGGCATACTAAATCTGTATAATTTATCTGTGATGTTTAAATTGGTTAAACAAATCTCAGCAAAAAAGCGTAAGGGAGTGAAAATAGATGTCCGAAATCAGAGTTAAAGAAAATGAATCCTTGGATTCAGCACTTCGTCGCTTTAAGCGTTCATGTGCAAAATCTGGCGTTCTCGCAGAAGTTCGTAAACGTGAACACTACGAAAAACCTTCTGTAAAACGCAAGAAAAAAGCAGAAGCTGCTCGCAAACGTAAATTCAAATAATTGAATTAGTAGCTAAAGCCGACTGGTTATCAGTCGGCTTTTTGTTTTTGTGCGGATATTATGCTGTAAAACAGCAGCTTAAGGGGAACGATATTATAACCTGCTGCATTGAATTTGTTTAATATATCTGTTTGCTGTATACGGCAAACTTTGCACTTGCAGATATCTTTTTAAAATAGTATTATACTTTTATAAAGATTTGTAAAAGGAGATTTTATTATGAAGTATATCGATTTGCACTGCGATACACTCTGTATGGCATTTGAAACAAAGGATGAGAACATCTATGACCGTCCGCAGTTTATGGTGGATATCAGAAGGCTTAAAGAATCAGGCGTGAAGGCACAGTTTTTTGCAATCTATATGCCTCCGCAGGACTGGATTCACAATATAAAGCCGAACTGCACAGATGATGAGTTTATAAATGACCTTTACACAAATCTTAATAATGCAATCAACGCACATCCAGACGATATAGCCTGGGCAAAAAATGCGGTGGATATGGAAAACAACTGGAAAGCTGGCAAGGTTTCTGCATTTCTTACAATAGAAGACGGCCGCAGTGTAAACGGCAGCTTTGAAAAGTTCGATAAATACTACGATATGGGCGTGCGTCTTGTGTCCCTTACTCACAACTTTGAAAACTGCTTCGGCTATCCAAACAGCACAGACAAAGATATTATGAACGCAGGACTCAAGCCATTCGGCAAAGAAGCTGTGGAATATATGAACGATAAAGGCATTGTCATTGATGTTTCCCACCTTTCTGACGGCGGCTTCTGGGATGTAATGGAACTGTCCAAAAAACCGATTGTGGCTTCCCACTCCTGCGCCCGTGCCCTTACACCTCATCAGCGCAACCTTACAGATGGTATGATAAAAGCAATGGCAACTAAAGGCGGCGTGTGCGGTATCAACTTCTGCCCGGTGTTTATTGCTCCCGATTTGTCTGCAAATGGCGGCTGGATTGAGGACGGCAAACTGGAGGATATTGTCCGCCATGTTATGCACCTTTACAATGTGGGCGGCAGTGATTTTGTTGCCATCGGCACAGACTTTGACGGCATCGGCGGAAAACTGGACATTGCAGGCCCGCAGGATATGGACAAACTTTTTGATGCGCTGCTTAAAAACGGTATGAACGCTGCTGATGTGGAAAAAATCGCATACAAAAATGCAGAAAGACTTATAAAGGAAACACTTAAATAATATACACGGTTAAAAAATTCCCTTCAATAAAGGGAGTTGTCGTCGGTGATTACTGACGGGTTGCAGGCTGCGGTCAGCTGATTTAATACAACTTTACAACGGAGAAAAACATGAAAAAACCACTTATTGCCCTTATGCCTCTCTGGGATAAAAAACTGGACAGCTACTGGATGCTGCCCGGATATATGGATTTGATTATAAAAAGCGGCGGCGTACCCGTTATGCTGTCCTTTGCAGATGATGCAGAATCCATAGCAGAAGTTGCAGACCGTTTTGACGGCTTTGTGTTTACAGGCGGCGACGATATTGCCACAGACCGCTATGGTCAGCAGCCTGTCGAACAGTGCGGACAGCCCTGTGCTCAGAGGGACAGTCTTGAGTTTGCACTGTTCAGCGAAGTTATAAAAACCGGTAAACCTGTTCTCGGTATCTGCCGCGGTATGCAGTTTCTCAATGTTGCCCTTGGCGGCACACTTTATCAGGATCTGCCAACACAGAAGCCGGGTGATGTATGCCATAAACAGCCTGCTCCTTTTGATGCCCTTACCCACAGTGTAAAGGTGGAAAAAGACACGCTTTTATACAGTATTGTAGGTACGGAGACTCTTATGGTAAACACCCTGCACCATCAGGCAGCGGCGGAAATTGCCCCGTCTTTAAGGGTTTGTGCCACAGCTGATGACGGACTTGCGGAAGCTGTATATGCCCCTGAAAAAGCCTTTCTGCTGGGGGTTCAGTGGCATCCCGAAATGATATTCAGCCACGAGGAAAACAGCATAAAAATAGGCAAGGCTTTTGTGGAAGCCTGCAGAAAACAGTAAAGACAAAGGGTTCGGAATTTTGTTCCGAACCCTTTTGTTTCTGATATATTGAATTGCAGTTTATCTGCCGTTCATTTTTATTTGTCCTTTTTAAAGATAATGAATTTGCTCAGGAAATAGTTTGTAACGATAACCACAATCTGACCCACCACTTTTGTCAGGATTACACCTATACCCAGCACATCAATGAACAGCCAGATAATACCGTTTTCCATAAACAGTGTCAGCAGTCTGCCTGCTGCAAAGCTGATTATTTCCCTTACAATGCCCTTGAAGGTGTGGCTTTTTTCGGTGAATACCCAGGTTCTGTTGGTTATGTAGGCAAAGGCAACGGCGATAACCCAGCTTATGTTGTTGGAGGTGATTTCCTCAAGGCCAAAGGTGAAAACGCCTATGGAAAATGTGATAAGTGCAATAAAGAATGTACATCCGCCAAAGAACAGATACAGCAATCCCTCCTTGTATTTTTTGTAGAAAGGATTGAAGATATTTATCAGTGGCAGTTCCATGATTCTGTCAAAAATATCCTTTTTCGGTTCCATTGTTTTCTCCTTATATAATCTCTGCGGTCATTCGCTGGCCGTTAATTTCAGTGAGCCTTACATTCACAATATCTCCGCCTTTAAGATGGGCGGAGTTTTTTACTGTAACAGGAATATATCTGCTTGTGTAGGCAGTCCAGTCGCCGTCAGGCAGCTGCTGTTCCAGCAGGGCTGTATCTTCAAAGCCGATAAAGCTTTCCATAACCTTGTTCTTTGTCTGTTCGCTTTTAAAGGTCATTGTGCGGTTTCTTTCGCTCTTTACATCATTCGGTATCTGGTCTGCCATTTCGTATGCCACAGTACCTTTTCGCGGTGAAAATGTAAAGGTGTGCACCTTTAAAAACTCACATTTCTGCACATAGTTTACGCTTTCGATAAAATCTTCTTCTGTTTCTCCGGGAAAACCAACAATGATATCGGTGGTAAAAACAGGTCTGTCGAACAGCTCACGCAGGCGGTTCATCATATCGGTGTAAAGCTTTGTGTCGTACAGACGGTTCATAGCTTTCAGCGTTCTGTCACAGCCGCTCTGCAGGGAAAGATGAAAGTGAGCACAGAATTTTTTCACTTTGCTCATTCTCACCAGCATTTCGTCGGTGAAAAGGTCAAGTTCCAGTGAGCCGAAACGGATTCTGTCAATGTTTTCAATCTCTGCCACAGCCTCTATAACATCGCACACATTTATGCCGATATCCTGGCCGTAACAGCTTATATTCACACCTGTCAGCACAATTTCCCTGTGTCCGAGGTCTGCCAGTTTCTGCGCCTGAGCCACAATGCTTTCAACACTTCTGCTGCGCACACGGCCCCTTGCTTTGGGGATAATGCAGTAGGCACAGCTGCGGTTGCAGCCGTCCTGAATTTTGAGGAATGCACGGGTATGCATCGTATCTTCACCCTCTGACATCTCCTCAAAGGCATCGTTTTCACCGTGGGGCTTTATATCCACAATGCGCTGTTTTTCTGCCATAAATTTCTGCACAAGGTCATAAACCTGTCCTTTGCCCTTGCTGCCGATAATTATGTCGGCTTCGCTTACAGCACATGCCTTGTCGGGAAAAGCCTGTGGCATACAGCCGCACAGCACCACCACAGCATCGGGATTGCGTTTTTTGGCACGGCGTATCCACTGTATGCTCTTTTTGTCGCCGCTTAAGGTT
>JAFSCM010000039.1 GCA_017436765.1 Oscillospiraceae bacterium | reverse complement strand
CACTGTGGCACGGGCAATAGCCACCCTCTGCTGCTGTCCGCCCGACAGCTGATGGGGAAGATAGTTCACACGGTCGCCAAGACCCACACCCGCAAGGGCGTTGTGTGCCATAACACGCCGTTTTGCTCTGGGTACCTTTCTGTACTTAAGCCCCAGCTCCACATTTTCCGCTGCGGTCATATTGGAGATAAGGTTGTAACCCTGAAAGATAAAGGCGGTGTCGTTTCTGCGTATGCGACAAAGCTGCGTCTGGCTGCCGTCAAGGGCTTTTCCGCATATTTCCAGCTGTCCGCTGTCGGCGCTGTCCAGGCCGCTCAGCACATTCAGCAGGGTGCTTTTGCCGCAGCCGCTGCGCCCTGTAATAATGCAGAATTCCCCCTTTTTTCCATGGAAATCAAGGCCGTCCAGCACCCTGTTTTCGCCGTCAATGCCTTTGTAAATTTTTGTTATATCTCTGGCCACAAGCATAAAATATCTTCTCCTCACATATATTGTGTTTCCCTGCACATAATAGTTTTATCTGCAGGGAGGTATCTTATGCCCGTAAAGAAGTTAAAAATCACAGCAGCCCTTCTGCTTCTGGGGGTTGTTTTTTCGGTATATATCCGCAGCCTTGTGCCCGACAGTATGTATATGACAGACGGGGCAGGCCCGAAGATAAGAAGTCTGCCTATGGTCACGCTGGAAAAGCAGCAGGGCGGCATCAGCCGTGCGGCAAACACCGCAGAGGGACAGCTTGCCTACACCGCAAAGCTGCTGGGGGTTATTCCCCTTAAAACTGTAAATGTTTCGTCACAGCCTGCACGGATAGTTTCGGTGGCAGGCACGCCTTTTGGTATAAAAATGTTCAGCGACGGCGTTATGGTGGTGGGATTTTCCGACATCATCACAAAGCTGGGCCCACGCTGTCCCGCAAGGGCGGCAGGTCTTAAGCTGGGGGATGTGATAATAATGCTGAACGGACGGAAGGTGACAGGCAACAGAGAGCTGGAAAAATATATTGTGGAAAACGGCGGCAGCGCCGTCAGCATAACCTTTCTCCGTGACGGTGTACAGATGACGGCGGACCTTATCCCTGTGACAGATGCGGACACAGGGGTGTACCGCACGGGTATGTGGGTGCGGGATTCCTCCGCAGGGGTTGGCACAATGACCTTTTACGATGTGCAGCAGGGTATGTTTGCAGGCCTTGGCCACGGCATAAAGGACACCGATACCCAGAAGGATATTCCCCTGCTGTCAGGGGAGATTGTCCCTGTAAGGATAACGGGGTACACCCCTTCCGCCAACGGGGAAGCAGGGGAACTTAAAGGTGTGTTTATATCGGATTTTCCTGCAGGCAGGGTGTGGGCAAACAGCACCAACGGGGTATACGGCAGCATCTTTGCACCCCCTGCGGACAATATGATGCAGGTGGCTTCCCCGGGCGAAATTGCTGCAGGTGCGGCAACCATACTGACCACCATAGACGGCACAAAGCCAAAGGAATATGACATCGTCATTGAAAAGGTGTCCCTTACAGGCTCAAACCACAGCAAGAATATGGTCATACGCATAACCGACCCCGAACTGCTGGAAGAGACAGGGGGCATAGTGCAGGGGATGAGCGGCAGTCCCATAATACAGAACGGAAAGCTGGCAGGGGCAGTAACCCATGTTTTTGTAAATCAGGTCAGCCGCGGCTATGGGGTTTTTGCGCAGAATATGGTCTTCAGCATGGACAATGCCCGCAAGGTGCACAGCGCGGCAGGATAAAAGGTATCTGTCATATCCTTTTTACGGAATATGACAGATACCTTTGCTTTGTTGTGTGCAAAAACATATAGGTATCCGCTGTTTTCGAGGTACATCAATTCAGATGCAAGGTTTTTGCCGTGTATTTCTGACGGTTGTATACTTATGTATGTTGCGGATTTGTTTTTTGTGATATAATGGGGTAAAGACATATAAAAAGAGGAAAATATATGAGCGGACATACACCCAACCAGAAAGATATCTTTATATCCTACCGCAACGACGACAGCGGCAACCATTTTGCCAGCCGCCTGTGCAGGGACCTTGACGAAATGGGCTACAGCGTATACTTCAACCCCAACGAAGACAGAGGGCACAGCTTCCCTGACCGTCTAAAAGCTGCAGTTTCGGGCTGCAAGGACTTTGTGCTGATACTGTCAAAGGGCTGTCTTGCAGGCCTTATGGCAAATGACAGAAAGGTGGACTGGGTAAAGGAAGAACTCCTTGCCGCCTGGAACGGAAAAAAACACATTATCCCTATCCTTATGGACGGGGTCAATATGCCTTCAGACGAAAGTCAGCTTCCCGAAGAACTCAGCTTTCTGCCGTACATAGACGCAATCCGTTTTTCTGAACAGTATCTGCGCTCCCCGTTTACCCAGTTTACTGCAACGCTGCAGTCAAGGCAGGACGGCAAGGATCTGTACAAGGATTCCTGCAACAACAACGAGGAATATCAGCTGGACGCAGAACTGGCAAATCTGCTGGAAAAGGCAGAGGGCGGTGATGTGCGCTCAATGTACGAAGCCGCAATGCTCTACTACTATGCCGCAAAAGGAAAAGACGGCGCAGCGTCGGGCTGGGACTATGAACAGGCGGTATACTGGCTTAAAAAGGTTTCTGCTTCCGATGACGAAATGCGCTACCACGCAGACAATATCCTTGCGCGCCTTTATTATCTGGGTGCAGTTCCGGGGGAACCACAGTCCTACGAAAAATCCTTTGAATACCATGTGAAAGCGGCACCTAAATGCCCGTACTCTGCTTCCAATCAGGGCTCAATGATGAAAAACAGCATCGGCTGTATGTACGATTTCGAGGATATTGTTGAGTTCTACAAAAACAATATGAACGAAAACGACAACCTTATGCTCCGTCAGTATGCGGAATTTCTGACAAGCAGCGGCAAATACGCCGAGGCACTGGATGTCTACGATATTATGGAGGTACAGTCGCCGCAGATACAGTACGACATCGGCTGCATATACCGTGACGGCCGTATGTGCGACCCTCCGCAGCCTGACTTTATGCAGGCGGCATACTATTTCCGCGATGCGGCAGACAACGGACATACAGATGCAGCATACGAATACGGCCTGCTCTGCTTCCGTCCGCGGGGACGCTTCCGCAAAAACTTCCGCAACGCAGAAAAATATCTCAAAATGGCGGCGGACAGCGGCCACACAAATGCACAGTATATCCTCGGCTTTATGTACAAGGGCGGCCATGTGACAAAGGACTACGAAAAAGCGGTGGAATACTTTGAAAAGGCAAAGGAAAAGGGCCACTCCTTCTCCGCAATAGAACTGGCATATCTCTATCAGCAGCCGGAATGTCTCAACTATCAGCGGGCATATCAGTGTGCGGAAATTGCCGCGGCACACGGCCTTAACGAAGGTATGTTTGTGCTGGGCAACCTGCTGTTCTGGGGGCGCGGCTGCAAGGCGGATATGGCAAAGGCACACGAGATGTATCAGCAGGCATACGAACACGGCTTCTATGACGGTCTGATTATGATGGAAAAGATTGAAAAAATCAAAGGCTGGTAAGCGTTGAAAGAAAATATCGCTGCCGCAAAAGCGGCATCCTGATAAGAAAACAGAAATAAATAACCAATAAAAAATGTCATTCTGAAAACTCAGAATGACATTTTGTTTTGTATAGAGACAACCACCAGCTATGCTGGTGGAAAAATGCTTTAGCTTCAAGCATTGAGCGTAGCGAAATGACAATTATTAATTAGTGTAAGAACTGATTAATTGTTATTTACTACTTGAGTAGTGGCGGTGCATAAGATGCGGCTGAAAGAATGTTCAGCACCTCTTGAGAGGTTCCGCCAGTGATATGCCCTTCTAGGGCTTGTGCATACCACCAGCTTAGCTGGTGGTTTTGATTATGCTGTATTTTAGTACAGTGCTCTGTAAATTTCCATCATCTCTTCAATGCTGAATTTCACATAGCTCTGGTTTAAAAGTCTCTGCTGTGTTTTTTCAACGCTTACGGCAAAGCTTTCTATTTCTTCTTCCTTCATACCGTATTCACGCAGAGGTTTCTTTGCAATAACACCTGCCAGCAGCTTTTCAATTTCAGGGTATACATCGTCGGCGTTGCAGCCAAGGATGCCGCCCAAAAATTCGTTAAGCTCTGTGATAAAGCCTGTAGGGTTTGCAGCCTGATAGTGTTTGAACACTTCTGTCAGGAACTGATAGTTTGCTTCGCCGTGTGTCACATGGTAAGCACCGCTCAGAGGATAGCTCATTGCGTGTACGGCGCCTGTGCCTGCGTTTGCAAAGCTGATGCCTGCAAGGTCGGATGCAACAAGAAAGTCTTCCAGCATTGTAAAGCGGCTTTCAGGGCCTTCTGCCACAATTTTCTTAAAGCCTTTAAGGAGAATTTCCATAGCCTTCATGGCAAACATTCTTGTGTAAAGGTTTGCGCGCGGTGAAACATAGCTTTCAATTGCGTGGATAAGTGCGTCGATTGCACTTGTTGCAAAGAAATCGTATGGCAGTTCTGTGAGAAGCTGCGGGATGATAATTGCATAGTCAGGGAAGATGGAAGGGTCAGCAAGGCCAACCTTTGTGCCCATATCCACAAATTCAGCGATGGAAACACTGCTTACCTCGCTGCCTGCGCCGCAGGTTGTAGGCACAGCAATAATAGGCAGCGCCTTTTCAAGAGGGATTTTTCTCTGATAGTAGTCTGCTGCGTCACCGCCGCCGCCCAGAACAAGAATTTTTGCCATATCTATAACAGCGCCGCCGCCGATAGCAATAACGCGGTTGCAGTCTGTTTTGCGGAAGTCTGCCAGCATTGCGTTTACCATACCGTCGGTAGGTTCACCCTTGCCGTAGTCGCTTTTAAAGAAAACCTTTGCCTTTAAATCCATATCCGCAAAGTATTTGTTGTAGATTGTTTTTGTTGCAAGGATAAAGTCCTTTTCGCCGATGTTGAATTCTTTTACAAACTCTGCGCAGTCAGCATACTGATGCACCTGGGTTGTGTTCTGGAACATTTTCATACTGCATTTCTCCTTTGTGGTGTAAACAATTAATCACTATCCTAAAGTTTAGCACAATGAAATTGTTTTTTCCATACGGCAGAGGAAATATTTTTTGCAAAAGTCCCATATTTTTCAACATTTGCAGATATTTATGTGTTAATATATAGATAATCACAGAAAAGGTTAAAAGGAGGGGTTATATGCAGTTTCCAAAATTCCGCACACCGCTGCAGAAGGAATGGGACAGGCTGATAAAGCAGGAAGAAGTATTTCTCTCAAAAAAGGCAGAGAAGCAGCAGTCAAAACTCAACAGTCTGCTGGCAGACAAGGTGCCTTCAAATCTCCCGTCCACACTGGACACAGCCTTTGCAAAAGCCTTCGGAACAGTTTTTGAAAAGGGCACGGGAATAATCGAAAAAACCTACAGCAAGGACAAGGCGGACGAAAAATATTTCATCAACAGCACCCTTGCGGCAAGGAAAAAGCCAAGCCGCAAAGCCCTTAAAAGCTTCAATAAAACTGCGGGCAAGTCTTCGGGCGTAAACCTTGCGGTATCCACAGCGGCAGGGGTAGGTCTCGGGGTGCTGGGCATCGGCATACCCGACATTGTGCTGTTTGTAACCCTTGTGCTCAAAAGCCTTTACCAGATTGCCGCAAGCTACGGCAAAAACTACCGTTTTGAAGAGGAGCGCAAGTTTATATTGCTTATTATAAAAGGTGCTGTAACCTTTGGACAGGAACAGCGTGCGGTGGACGAGGAAATTGACTATTATATAGAGCATAACGAGTTCAGGGAAGAAAAAACGGTGCAGCAGCTTATAGCCGAAGCCTCAAAATGTCTTTCCACAGAGCTGCTGTATATGAAATTCCTGCAGGGTGTTCCCATTGTGGGTGCAGTTGGCGGCGCATACGACTATGTGTATATGAACCAGATAAACACCTATGCAAAGATAAAGTATTACAAAAGGTTTTTAACCGATAAGATGTACGGTTTGTAATGCTGTGTACTTTTGTGACCAAAAGCATACTGATGCTTCGTACATTTTTGTAGGGGTCGGCGTCCCTGACGACCCGTTGGGTTGCGCTGCGGATACGACCGTCTGCTGTCGCAGCCGACCTTTGACGCGGCCGCAGATTGATATAAGGGGACACGGCTGCTTCGGCGTTGCCTCGCATCCTTCCCGGCTTCGCTGGCGCTACGCTCTTACAGCTAAAAACAGTGTGCCACACTGTTTTCTTAACGCTGTAACCCTCTCGCGTTGATAAATCAACGCCTAAACAACCCCTGAAAAATCCTGAAAACAGAAACACACAATTTGTATTTTCTGTAATAATATAGTAGAATAATCTCACAAAATCACACCTCTGAAAACACGGGAGGCATATATGTATCTTGATAAAAAAGTTTTTGCCGTAATCGTTGCCGCAGGCAAGGGCACACGCATCGGCTTTGACAAAATGCTCTACAGACTGGAAGGTGTTCCCGTTGTGGAACGCTCGGTTATGGCATTCCAGAACAATTCCCTCATCGACGGCATTGTGGTTGTGGCAGGGGACAATATAAATGAAATAGGCGGAATTGCAAAGGGTTACAGCAAGGTTGTGGCAGTTGTAAAGGGCGGCAGCCAGCGTGCGGAAAGCGTTGCAAACGGTCTTGCAGCCATAGCAGGCGACGGCCTTGTGGCGGTTCACGACGGCGCACGGCCTTTTGTAAGCGATGAGATAATAAACGAAACTGTCGCCGCAGCGGCAAGGACAAAGGCGGCAATCCCCTGTGTGCCTGTAAAGGACACCATCAAAATGGCGGACGGTGCTGTGGTGGCACAGTCTCTGCCAAGGGAAAAGCTGTACATCACCCAGACACCGCAGGTGTTCAGTATTGCAGACTACAAAAAGCTGCTGGCGGAAAATACCGATTTTTCCATAACCGACGACGCCCAGCTCTTTGAAAAATCAGGCTATGAGGTTGCCGTCTGCAGGGGCAGCTACGAAAACTTTAAAATCACAACCATTGATGATATAAAAAAGGAGAAGACAATGAGAATCGGTCACGGCTATGATGTTCACAAGCTTGTGGAAAACCGCAAACTTATACTGGGTGGTGTGGAAATCCCTTATGAAAAAGGTCTGCTGGGCCACTCCGATGCAGATGTCCTTGCACACGCAGTCAGCGATGCCTTGCTGGGTGCAATGGCGCTGGGGGATATCGGCAAGCACTTCCCAGATACAGACCCGCAGTACAAGGGCGCAGACAGCCTTTACCTTATGTCCTGCGTAAAGAAACTGCTGGATGAAAAGGGTGCAAAAATCGAAAATGTGGACGCAACAATCCTCTGCCAGAGGCCAAAGCTTGCGCCGCATATCCTCACAATGCGGGAAAATATTGCCCGCACACTTGGTCTTTGTGTGGACTGCGTATCGGTAAAAGCCACAACCGAGGAAGGCCTGGGTTTTACAGGCAGCGGGGAAGGCATAGCGGTACACGCAGTATGTCTTGTCAGCCTTTAAGCTTTTTAAGCAGTGGTCATCTCTGTGTATTGCACAGAGGTGGCCATGTTTTTACACAGCAGACCGCACAGCACAATCTGTAACATCCTGTAACCTTGTGTCTGTTTTTGTCGAAACCGTTGCAAAGGCAAAATAAAATGTGATACCATACAGATGGTTTATAAAAGGCTGTT
>JAFSCM010000038.1 GCA_017436765.1 Oscillospiraceae bacterium | reverse complement strand
TGACACCATGCACAGTTTATAGGGCAACCTTTGAAAAATATGGTTGTTCTGATACCGTCGCCATCATGAATGGAGTACTTTTGTACGTTAAATACATATGGTGTTGCCATTGTATAACCCCATTTCTTAAATATAATAATCCCTCAGTAAAACGTACCGCAGTTTAGACTGCGTTTCAGAAATTAGACTAAAGATTAGACTGCGTTCTACTTTTGACTATATTGTACAATACTTTTTTTTTATATGCAACTTTTTTTTGTAAAAACAGCAAATTGCACAAACCTCTTTGCAATAAATGTAAATATTGACAGTATATAAATATATATGATATACTCAATATGGTTTTTGGACTGCGGTCTGGAACTGTAATTTCGAGTTGATCGCTCTGCAGCGCTTATGTTCCGCCACTTTGGAAGGGCAGACGGAACAGACACAGAGTATGGGCTTTCAACCGCTGGGCACAGTGCCCTAAGGGTATCGGCAGAAATGCCTTTGCCTCCCGTTTTGGAAAGAAATTGCATTGGTTATATTATTTTTATAGATATATGACCCCCAATATACCTATCATCTGATGAACTGGTGTTATTTCTTTTCCTGAAATTTAAAAAATTAAAGGAGAAAGAAACAATTATGAAAAAACTTTTAGCACTTATTCTTGCTTCTGCTATGGCTCTTTCTATGGTTGCATGCTCTTCCCAGCCAGCTCCGGCACCTGAAGCAACACCTGAAGTTCCTGAAGCAGTTACACCTGCTGATCCTGAACTTCTTATGGCAACAACAACATCCACAGACAACACAGGCCTTCTTGACTACCTCAAACCTTACTTTGAAGAAGCAACAGGCTATCAGCTTTCCTGGACAGCAGTTGGTACAGGCGCAGCAATCCAGATGGGTGTTGACGGCGAAGTTGACGTTATCCTCGTTCACTCCAAAGCAAGTGAAGAACAGTTTGTTGCAGACGGCAACGGTGTGGAACGCTTCCAGGTTATGTACAACGACTATGTAATCGTTGGCCCAACAGGCGGCGCAGTTGCATACACAAACGACATCGATGCAGCTCTCACACAGATTAAAGACGAAGGTCTTACATTTGTTTCCCGCGGTGATGACTCCGGTACACACAAAGCTGAACTCAAACTCTGGAAAGCTCTCGACGTTGACGTAGCAACACTTGGTGATGCATACGTTTCCGCAGGCGCTGGCATGGGCGACACACTTGTTATGGCTGACGAAATGGACGCATACTGCCTTACAGACCGTGGTACATGGCTTGCTAAAAAAGCAAACTTCCCTGAAATGGAAATCGTTGTTGAAGGCTCCGCAGGCCTCCTCAACCAGTACGGCGTAATCGCTGTTAACCCGGAAGTTTATCCGGATACAAACATCGACGGTGCTAACGCATACATCGAATGGATCTGCAGCGAAGAAGTACAGGCTCTCATCGCAGATTTCGGCGTTGCTGAATACGGCGAACCACTCTTCTTCCCAAATGCTAACAAATAATTGATAATTAAAATCAAGGCTTACCTGCTGTTTTGGGCAGCAGGTAGCCTTATTTTACTTTAAAAGCTGTTTTTACGGCAAAAAATGTGGTAAAATAAAAGTTAATGTAAAAACACCGAGAAAAGGAGATATACAATGTTTGAAAATCTGTTTTCCGACTTTTCCGTGTCCGTAGGGATGTGGGATTCCATAAGGGTTACCCTTATAATGTCGGTATGCTCAACTGCCATATCTTCTGTTCTGGGTGTTTTTCTTGCAATAATGCTGGAAAAGCACGAGTTTAAAGGCAAAGGTCTTGTGGTGCGCATCAACCGTACGCTTATGGGCGCACCGCCAGTTGTAATCGGTCTTTTAACCTACATACTTCTGCGCAAAAAGGGCCCGTTGGGAGATTTGAGATGGGTGTTTACCATCAAGGGCATGGTTGTGGCACAGACACTTATCATCACACCAATCATCTGCGGTATGGTATATTCCTACCTTGTGCGCACAGCGCCGAAAATCCGTGCCTTCGCAAAGACTATGGGGGCTGATAAATGGCAGACGGATATGCTTATCCTCCGTGAAATCAAAAATGAAATTTATTTTTCCATTGTTTCAGGCTACGGCAGAAGTATAAGCGAGGTCGGTGCCGTTATGCTGGTGGGCGGCAACATCAAAAACCGCACACGAACAATGACTACAGCCATTTCAACACTCAAAAGTGCAGGGGAGTTTGAAGAGGGCATTGTGCTTGGCATAATCCTTATGCTTATGGCATTTGTGGTGCAGACTCTTGCAGATTTTATAAGAAAAGAGGCCCGTGAAGATGAAAATTACTGATCTTAAAAAACAGCAGGGTTCTTTTCTGCTCAATGTAACCGGAGCAACTTTCGAAAAAGGCAAAGTTCACGGTATAATAGGCTCAAACGGCAGCGGCAAGACCACACTTTCAAAAATCATAATGGGTACGCTGCCTTACGACAGCGGAAATATAGATTATGAGGGGCTTACACCGAGAGATATCACAATGACGGGGCAGAGGCCTTATCTTATGCACACAAATGTGTATAACAATCTTGTATATCCGCTTAAAGTCCGAGGAGAAACCATAGATGAAAGCTATGTTGACTACTGGCTTGAAAAAGCGGGTCTGCAGGACAAGAAAAAACAGTATGCACTTTCTCTTTCCAGCGGTGAACAGCAGAAACTGTCCTTTATCAGGGCGCTTATATTCAGACCAAAGCTGGTTATAGTGGACGAAACCCTGTCAAACCTTGACCCCGACAGCGCAGACCTGTTTGAACGCCTTATTCTGGAACAGCAGGCAAAAGACCCTATCACATGGATAACCATCAGTCATCAGCTTGTGCATATCAGAAAGATATGCGATATGGTGCACTTTATGGAAAAAGGCAATATTATAGCAAAAGCAACGCCTCGTGAGATGTTTGAAAACCCTGCACATCCGTCGGTTATCAGATATCTGGCAAACACAGAGGTATCATTCAAAGGATAAAAATTTATGAAATTACTTACAGTAGACACAATCTCTCAGGCGCAGGACAAACTGCTGGGATATGCACAGCACATCCTGCCAAAAACAGAGAAAATTACAATAGAAAATGCGGTGGGCAGGGTTCTTGCGTACGATGCCGTGGCACAGGAAAATGTGCCGAACTTTTACCGTTCCACAGTGGACGGCTATGCAGTGAAAGCTACCGATACCCAGGGGGCAAGCGAAAGCATACCAACATTCCTGCGCGTGGTTGAAGATGTTGCAATCGGACATCCTGCAAAAAGTACGATAAAAAGCGGGGAATGTGCCTATGTACCGACGGGCGGTATGCTGCCCGCAGGTGCTGATGCAATGGTTATGATTGAATATACCGAAATGTTCAGTGATGATGAAATTGCAGTTTATGAAAGCACAGCGGTTGGCAAAAGCGTTGTAATCCCGGGCGAAGATGTAAAGCAGGGCGCAACAGTGGTAAAAAAAGGTACTGTGCTCAGGGCAGAACACATCGGTGCACTTGCATCTGCAGGTGTATGGGAAATTGAGGTTTTTGTTCCGTGGAAAGTATCCATCATCTCCACAGGTGACGAACTTATCGCGCCGTACGATGCACTTTCTCTTGGTCAGGTGCGCGATGTAAACACCTGGAGCCTCAATGCACTGGCAACACAGTGCGGTTTCAATGTGGTGAGATGCATCAAGGTAAAGGATGATGAATCACTCTTCCGTGCCGAGCTGGAAAATGCAAAGAAAGACAGCGATATTGTTCTCACCAGCGGCGGTTCAAGTCAGGGTAAAAAGGATATGACCAATGATGTTATGGATTCCGTCTGCGATGAAGGCACATTTACACATGGCTTAAGCATTAAACCCGGCAAGCCTACAATCCTTGCTTTTGATAAAGCCAGCGCAACATTTATGATAGGTCTGCCGGGACATCCTGTTGCATCCCTCACGGTTTTTCAGGCACTTGCGGTTAATCTGTGGAAGACAGTTACCCGCCAGCCGCCACAGAAACCGCTTGTAGGAAAAATGGAAACCAATGTGGCAGGCGCTCCCGGTAAAACTACCTTTATGCTGGCAAAAACATATATCAGCGACAGCGGAGAGTTTATGGTACAGCCGGTACCTGCAAAATCAGGTCTTATCAACAGTATGGTGGACACCGACGGATATATCGAAATCGATATGAACAAGGAAGGACTCAGAAAAGGAGAAACGGTTTTCGTACACCGTTTTGGGTTATAAATTATGGCAAAAAGAAATCTTTATTTAAGCAATACACCTGTGCACGAAGCACTGGACAAATATATAACTGCCCTTAAACCGATTGTGAAACCGCAGACAGAAACAATTGCGGTTACAGACTCTCTTGGCAGAATCACAGAAACAGCAATCTTTGCAAAATACTGTTCACCATTGTTCAATGCAGCGGCAATGGACGGTGTTGCGGTAAACAGCGATATCACAAAAGGTGCAAGCGAAGCAAATCCTGTTGTACTCAGACAGGGGGAAGATTATGTAATTGTGGACACAGGCGACCCTATCAGAACACCTTGTGATGCGGTTATCATGGCAGAAGACCTTATAGAAATGGAGGACGGCAACCTTAAGATTATTGAACCTGCAGCACCATGGCAGCATGTGCGCCCAATCGGTGAAGACATTGTAGCAGGGGAGATGATTATTCCGTCCCGTCACAAAATCCGTCCTATCGATATAGGCGTTCTCCTTGCAGGGGGCATCACAAAAATTTCCGTAATCAAACAGCCCACAGTGGCAATTTTCCCTACAGGCACGGAGATTATAGAACCTGACCAGGAACCAAAGGAAGGGGATATAATCGAGTCCAACAGCCGTATGTTTGAGGCTATGGCAAAGCAGAACGGCGCAAATCCAACCCGTTTTGCACCGATTGCAGATGATTACAACAGACTGAAAAATGCAATAGACAAGGCAATTGACGAATACGATATGGTTATCGTAAATGCAGGTTCCTCTGCAGGCACAGAGGACTTTACCGTTCATATTCTCCGTGAACTTGGCGAAGTTCTGGTACACGGTGTTGCCATCAAACCTGGCAAACCCGTTATCCTTGCAATCGTAAAGGGCAAGCCTGTCATCGGTCTGCCGGGCTATCCTGTTTCTGCATATATAAACTTTGAAAACTTTGTAATCCCTGTTCTCAGCCTTATGAACGGAGAAATGCAGGCAAAGAACAATATGGTGGAAGCTGTTGTTTCCAAACGCCTTGTTTCCTCCCTCAAGCACAAGGAATATGTGCGTGTTAAAGTTGGTAAAGTAGAGGATAAACTTGTTGCATCACCATTGGCACGCGGTGCAGGTGCAGCAATGAGCCTTGTGCGTGCAGACGGTTTCTGCGTTATCGAACAGAACAGCGAGGGTGTGGAAGCAGGGGAAACAGTAAATGTTGAACTCTACCGCGACCTCAGCGAAATCGACAGCACGGTTGTGGCAATCGGTTCCCACGACCTTATCCTTGATGTTATCGCCGACCTTATGCCGGCAGAATATCCGGGCAACTTCCTTACAAGCACACACCTTGGCAGTATGGGCGGGCTTATGGCACTCAGGCGCGGTGAAGCACATATTGCACCTACACATCTTCTCAACGAAGCTGACGGCGTTTACAATGTGGCTTATCTCAAAAAGATGTTCAGCCAGCCAATGGCACTTATCAAGGGTGTAAACAGAATTCAGGGCATTATCGTGGAAAAGGGCAACCCTAAAAATATCCGCACAGTAAATGACCTTGTTGGTAAAAGTTATATCAACCGTCAGCGCGGTGCAGGCACACGCGTGCTATTTGACTATCTGCTTAAGAAAGAAGGCATCGCAGCGGAAGATATTAAAGGTTACGACCGCGAGGGTGCAACACATATGGCGGTTGCAGCGGCAATCCAGGGCGGAAGTGCAGATGCTGGTATGGGTATTCTCTCTGCAGCAAAAGCACTGAACCTTGATTTTATCCCTGTGGGCAATGAGGAATATGACTTTGCAATCCCTGTAAAATATCTTGATTTGCCACATGTTCAGAAATTTATCGAGGTTCTCAAAAGTGATGCTTTCAGAGAAAAGCTGGAAGCTCTCGGTGGCTATTCCGCAGAAAATATAGGCAAAATCGTGTACATTGACGAGGTTTAGACCTATGGAAAGCGGAAAAATAAAAAAAATAAAAATTTTTCACAAAAAAGGTGAACCTGCAGAAATTGTGTCGCAGGCGGAGTGTCTGGTAGACTCGGGTCTAGTGGGCGACCGTTTTGCAAAAGGCGGAGAAAAACAGCTGACTGCAATTGATGAAATCTGCGAAAACTGGCTTTCACAGCAGGAGACTGAAGGATTGTGCTTTAAACGCTTCAAAGCCAACATAACTGTGGAAAATATGGACTTATCTGCCTTTAAACCGGGACAAAAGTTGATTTTGAGGGATGCAGAACTGGAATTTTCACAGGAAAATAAGGAGTGTTTTGCAGAATGTGTGAGAGTGCACAACAAAATGGACTGCAAGCTGCGCAATCACGCAAAATATCTGAAGGTTTCAAAAAGCGGAAAGATATGCGAAAACGATAAAATAACAACAAAGGAGTAGACCGGGGTCTACTCCTTTTTTGCTTTTTGCGGGATTGGACAAAATATCATTAAAAATACCCCTCTTGCAATAAAAAATGTACTATGTTATACTTTTTACGATAATGAAATATTATGTTCGGAAAGTGTTTCCGCGCGTAAATATCTTATAAATTGAGTCAATATAAATAAGGGGGAAATTATATTGAAACGCTTAGTTAAAGACGAATCTTTGTGTGTTGGCTGTCATAACTGCGAAGAAGCATGTGCGATGGCTTTCACAAAAACAGCAGACCGTTCCAAAGCATGTCTTCGCATTGACGGTATGGCTAAAACAAATGATGTACAGATGCGTGTATGTACACAGTGCGGTATCTGTGCTTCTGTATGTAACACAGGTGTTATTCAGCAGAATAAATTCGGTGTTTACATGATCAACAAAAAAGAATGTGTTGGCTGCTACATGTGCGTAGGCTTCTGTCCTGAACAGGTTATGTACTATGTTGACGGCCGCAACGAACCAGGCAAATGCACAGCCTGCGGCATCTGCGTAAAAGCTTGCCCTGTTGGTGCACTCAGCATTCAGGATGTTTAAGGAGGTAATTCTAAGATGATTAAAATGTGCGATCTCGCAAGATATCACGACGTTGACCCTTCTGAAATCCAGAAGATGAAAGACGCTCACGTTGTGCTCAACCATGTGGATTACAAACCACAGCCAATTGTTAAAGGCTACACAGACAAAATCCTTACAATTGACGTTACAGATGCATCTGTAAAAATTGCAGACATCCCTGCAGAAGTTAAAGAAAAATTCACAGGCGGTAAAGGTTACTGCTTGAGATATCTCTGGGATGCAACAAATGAAAACACAAGATGGGACTCTCCTGAAAACGAAATCGTTATGTCCGCAGGTCCTATCGCAGGTATCACACAGTATGCTGGTACCGGTAAAATGCTTGTATGTACAATCTCACCAATGACAGATATTCCAATCGACTCCAACGTTGGTGGCTTCTTTGGTCCTTACCTCAAATTCTCCGGCTTCGATGCTATCGAACTTAAAGGTCAGGCAGAAGAAGATGTAATCATTGTTATCGACGGTAACAAAGGTACTATTTCTGTAGAAAAAGCACCTCTTGAACATATGGACGCTCACCTTATGGGCGAAGAACTTACAGCTATGTATGCTGACAACGAAAACGACCGCAAACACGTTGCTGTTGTTTGTGCAGGTTCTGCAGCAGAACACTGCAACATCTCCATGCTCAACTTTACATTCTACGATCCAAACCGTGGCGTAGTTCGTCTCAAACAGGCTGGCCGTGGTGGTATCGGCCGTGTATTCCGTCACAAGAAAATCAAAGCTGTTGTATGTAAATACCAGGGTATCAAAAACGACCTTAACAACGTTCACGATATCTCCATCATCAACAAAACAGGTGTTAAATACCACCGTGAAATGGCAACACAGGACCCTAAACAGAACAATATGAGAAAAATCGGTACAGCGAATAC
>JAFSCM010000037.1 GCA_017436765.1 Oscillospiraceae bacterium | reverse complement strand
CTTGTCAACCATCTGGTCCACCGACTGCTGCTTAATCTCCTTGCCGCATACAGGACAGTGCGGAATACCTATTCTTGCGTACAGAAGACGCAGATAGTCATATATTTCAGTTACTGTACCCACAGTAGAGCGAGGGTTTTTGCTTGTTGTTTTCTGATCAATGGATATTGCCGGCGAAAGGCCTTCTATACTTTCCACATTCGGTTTTTCCATCTGACCAAGAAACTGGCGTGCATAGGAAGACAGACTTTCCATATATCTTCTCTGTCCGTCTGCGTAGATTGTATCAAAGGCAAGACTGGATTTACCCGAACCCGAAAGTCCTGTCATTACAATCATCTTGTCTCTTGGCAGTGTAACATCTATATTTTTAAGGTTGTTTTCCCTTGCACCCTTTATAATAATTTTGTCATTTGCCATTAAAATCACCTATTTAGAATTTTTTAGCTTTTCAATTCTGTCTCGAACAAACGCTGCGTGCTCAAAGTCAAGTATTTTGGCAGCTTCCTTCATTTCTTTTGTAAGCTTTTCGATAAGTTTTTCTTTTTCAGCTTTGGACATGCGTTTATTCTTCTTCTGGTTTGCCTCATCATCTTTGGAGGAAATTTCAATAATACCGCGGATATCCTTTTTGACAGTCTGCGGCACAATGCCGTGTTCTTCGTTGTATTTCATCTGAATTTCACGGCGGCGGTATGTTTCTGTTATGGCGCGTTCCATAGAGTTTGTAACGCTGTCCGCATACATAATAACCTGTCCGTTGGCATTTCGTGCTGCACGGCCTATTGTCTGTATAAGGCTGGTTTCACTGCGCAGAAAACCTTCCTTGTCTGCATCAAGAATGGCAATAAGGCTTACTTCCGGCATATCCAGACCTTCTCGCAGAAGGTTGATACCAACAAGCACATCGATTGTACCAGTTCTGATATCACGGATAAGTTCCATACGCTCAAAGGTATCCACCTCGTGATGCATATATTTCACTTTGATTTTCTGATGTGACAGATACTCTGTAAGGTCTTCTGCCATCTTTTTTGTAAGGGTTGTAACAAGCACCCTTTCATTTTTGTCTATGCGAAGCTTTATTTCTTCCAGCAGGTCTTCAATCTGCCCTTCCACAGGTTTAACTATTATTTCAGGGTCTACAAGACCTGTAGGGCGTATTATAAGCTCCGTTACATTTTCACTGTGTTCTTTTTCATATTTGCCAGGTGTGGCACTTACAAAAACCGTCTGGTTGATTTTGCTTTCAAATTCTTCAAATTTAAGAGGACGGTTATCAAATGCACTCGGCAGGCGGAATCCGTATTCCACAAGATTTTTCTTTCTTGCATAGTCACCGCCGTACATTGCACCCACCTGCGGTATGGTAACATGGGATTCGTCTATAAACAGCACAAAATCTTCTGGGAAATAATCCAGCAGTGTTGTGCCTGTTTCACCCGGTTTTCTGCCTGCAAACACAGAAGAATAGTTTTCCACCCCTTTGCAGGTTCCCACCTCCTGCAGCATCTCCATATCATACATGGTACGCTGTGCTATTCGCTGTGCTTCAATCAGTTTTCCTTCAGCAGTAAACATTTTAATCTGACTGTCCATTTCGTCCTGAATACGCTCAAGTGATCTTTTCAGCTTTTCATCAGATATAATATAGTGGCTTGCAGGAAAAATTGCCAGATGGCTTATAGTATTTTTTACTTCACCTGTAAGATGGTTGATTTCTCTTATCCTGTCAATTTCATCTCCGAAAAACTCTATGCGGTAAGCAGTTTCGTGACTGTAAGCAGGATATACTTCCAGCACATCTCCGCGCACACGGAATTTATTGCGGATAAAATTCATATCATTACGCTCATACTGCAGCTTTACAAGTTCCTTCATCAGTTCATCACGGCTTTTTTCCATACCCTGACGCAGAGAAATTACCATTTCACGATAATCTATCGGGTCACCGAGAGAATAAATGCAGGAAACACTGGCTACGATGATAACATCCCGTCTTTCTGAAAGGCTTGCAGTTGCGCTGTGGCGCAAACGGTCAATTTCTTCATTTATAGCACTGTCCTTTTCGATATATACATCTGTGGACGGAATATATGCTTCAGGCTGGTAGTAATCATAATAGGATACAAAATATTCCACTGCATTTTCCGGAAAAAGCTCCTTGAACTCTGTACACAGCTGTGCGGCAAGCGTTTTGTTATGCGCAAGAACAAGTGTAGGCCTGTTGATTTTTTCTATAATATTTGCCATTACATAGGTTTTGCCTGTACCTGTTGCCCCCAGAATAGTCTGCGATTTCAGACCTTTTTCTATCCCTTCGGCAATAGCTTCTATGGCTTTTGGCTGGTCTCCCATAGGGCTGTATTCACTTACAAGTTTAAATCGTTCTGCCAACTGCTGCCCTCCTTTGAAAATGTATGTATAAACAGTATATCATCAAATTTTCTAAATATTTATTATATCATAAATATATTAAAATTGAAACATCTTACCATATATTTTTCATACATTGAAATCCATTTTTTAACTGCATTATATGCCGCAAAATCAAAAGGAACACATAAGGCTTTCCGCGCAGGAAAACTTTATGTGTTCCTTGTTTTATCAAACAAGCATAACCGATGATAAATGTTCCATCGTTACCTTCATAGCTTCCGAAACCCATTTATCTCTGTGATATATAATCTGCTTCCATACTTCTCCGCTGTAACCTTCTGCCTCAAGGCGGACAATTTTACCCTCTTTTACAGCATTTTCCGTAACATAATCGGGCAGAAATGATATACCCTGATTATCTTCAACAAGCCTGCAGATAATCTCAGGGCTGCTTATTTCCAGTACAGGAAATATTTCTGCGGAATGTCTTGCCATATATTCATCCAGAAGGCGGCGATAACTCATTCCCTTTTCTGTAAGCATAAACGGCTGGGATGTAAGTTCGCTGATTGTCAGAATTTCTTTACCGGCAAGTTCACTGTTTTTTGAAACGATAAAGTGTACACCTATCTTTTCTTCACTGACAATCTTATACAGTGTATTGTAGATAGGTGTATCAAGTGTACATACAATATCCGCTTCATTATGGTCCAGCAGTTTAAAAAGGTCGCCTGTTCCTGCCGTTTTGATTTCAAAACTGATGTTGGGGTATTTGCTTCTGAAGTAAGAAAAGCTGTCCGCAATCAGCGGTGAACACAATGAATCTGCCATAGCAATCCTTACTTTGCCACTGATGTCTTTATCTTCCACTGTAAGCATTTCTCTGGAAATATGTATCATCTGCTGTGCATACATAAGGGTTTTCCTGCCTGCATCTGTCAGGTTTATTGTATGTCCGATACGGTCAAACAGCTGAACACCAAGCTCTTTTTCAAGCTGTTTTATCTGAAAAGAAACAGTCGGCTGTGAGTAACCCAGCAATTCCCCTGCTTTTGTGAAACTGTTCAGCTCTGCAGCCTGCACAAATATATTTAAACTCTGTAAATCCATACTACACCTTCGATTTAATTTTTTAATAGTTTTGATAAAAACAATAAATTTTACAAATGCACATTTGTATTATATACTTAACCCATATTAAGTCAAGAGGTATACTGTAATGCAATTTATTTCTTTTGTTTACAACTTGTTCTGGGGAGATTTGTTTTATCTTCCACTGCCAAACGGGTCACAGCTGGGAATATCCCTGCTTGTTCTTATTCTTATTCCTGCAGGTATTTTCTTTACTGTGAGAACAAAATTTCTTCCTGTTCGCATGTTCCCTGAAATGATACGCATTTCTCTTGAAAAAAATACCGGCAAAGAAAAAAGTTCGGTTTCAGGTGTTCAGTCTCTTATAGTTGCCACCGCCACAAGGGTTGGTATGGGCAATATGGTTGGTGTAGTAGCTGCAGTATCTGCCGGCGGTGCAGGTGCAGTTTTCTGGATGTGGATAACAGCACTTATCGGTTCTTCCACAGCTTTTGCCGAAGCATCTCTTGCCCAGATTCACAAGCAGAAAGATCCTCTTTACGGCGGTTATCGTGGCGGACCTGCATATTATATCCATAATTTCTTTGATAAAAAAGGAAAACGACATAATATAATTGCTGTTCTGTTCGCTCTTTCAGGCCTTTTATGCTGGTGTGGCGTAAGTCAGGTTATCAGTAATTCTGTTTCATCTTCCTTTAAAAACGCTTTCAATATCCCCCCCATTGTTTCCACTGTTATCCTTGTTGTTATTTCCGCATTTATAGTTTTACGCAAAAATACAACAGTGAAGGTTCTTGATATTGTTGTGCCGGTTATGGCGATATTTTATTTCGGTATTTCTGTATTTGTCATAATCAGAAATTTCTCTCTTTTGCCTGAAGTATTTGTCCGTATCTTTGAAGAAGCATTCGGTATCCGTCAGGTTGCTGCAGGCGGTTTTGGTGCAGCCCTGATGAACGGTGTAAAACGCGGACTTTTTTCCAACGAAGCAGGCTCCGGTTCTGCTCCATGTGCGGCAGCTGCTGCCGATGTTGATCATCCTGCAAAGGCCGGTCTGTTCCAGGCTTTTGGTGTAATCATAGATACAATTGTCATATGCAGCTGTACAGCATTCATTATGCTGCTTGCTCCACAGGAAATAACTGCAGGTTTTACAGGTATGGACCTTCTGCAGGAAGCTATGAGATATCATTTCGGATATGCAGGTGCAGTATTTACAGCAATAACACTCTGGCTTTTCTGTTTTTCAACATTTATCGGTATTCTTTTCTACGCCCGTTCCAATGTAGCATATCTGTTTGGTGACAGCTGGAAATCCCAGACCATATTTAAAATTGTAGCACTTGTTATGCTGTTTATCGGCGGGCTTGCAACATATACTTTTGTATGGGACCTGGGTGATATAGGTATTGCTCTTATGACGGTTTTCAATATGCTTGCAATTATACCTATGAGCGGACAGGCAATAAAATGCCTTGATGATTATTCTGAAAAAACAGGACACAGATAATAAACTTCCTTAATGAAAAAAGCGGACTTACTAAAAAGTCCGCTTTTTTCCTGTATCAATTCCATTTTATCAAAATATCTTTATCAGCGGCAGATGCATTAAACCTGTAATGGCCTGTTACACTTCCTCTTTCAAAATAATCTTCTTCCCTTTTGGGCTGTCCGCCATTATGGATTATGTAAGTATGCCCTTCTCTGTTGCGTTTATCCGATACTATGCCTATATGCTTATTATTTTCAAATATAACAATATCTCCAGGCTGCCATTGGGAAATATCGTCTGTATCCAATGTAAGCTTTTGTGCGTGTTCTTCAAAAAACACCCGTAGGTTGACAACCCTGCGAAAATCAATATTGCTGTCTCGTTTGGTTATATGGGGGTAACATTCAGGCCTCAGCTGTATATCCCTGTCAACCATATCCCTCAGGGAATAACCGGCATTTCTGAAAGCTCTCCACACAACATCGGTACATACACCTATATCTTCCGGAGGATACCCCTCTGCCCAGTATCTGCTGTCATATTTCGGATGATTTTCTGCATCGGCGCGTGCCCCTGTGAGAAAATCTGTATAATCATCAATACCGTTATTATTAAAATCTGTTGTGCTTTTCACCGTTTCTATACCAAAATCATCTGCATAGCAGACTATTTCGGGTATAATATTATATAAATCGGCAAAATAGATGCCTGTTGCAGCAACTGTAACAAACACTATTGAAAAAACAAATTTAACGAACTTCTTTATCATAATACATTGTTTCAATAATCAAAATCTGCAAAAATACCGCTATCCTGCATAGATACAAAATCATCACCTGCAACAATAATATGGTCACAGAGATTGATTTCCATAAGTTTAAGAGCTGTATAAATACGTTTTGTAACTACAATATCATTGGAGGAAGGAAGAGCCACCCCACCCGGGTGATTATGAGCCAGAATAACACCTGTTGCGTTGCTGTTCACCGCAAGGGAAACAATTTTTCTGACGGAAACCGCACTTGCATTTACGGTTCCTTTTGAAATCATTTCACTTTTGATTATTTTCTTCTTGTCATCAAGCAGCAGAACATGAACTTCTTCATCATTCTTTCCCATAAATCTCGGAACAAAAAATCTGCCTGCCGCATTTGTGGTGTTGACGATTTCTATATTTTCCGTTTTATCAATATTGTATATGCTGCAAAGTTCAGGAATAAGCTTTATAAGCACAGCACTGTGCATACCAATACCCTCAACCTTACACAATTCTTCAACCGGGGCATCAAATACATTTGATATACTGCCAAAACGCTGTAAAAGCCTGTGACCTATTTCGTTTGTGTCGTTGCGTGGAACTGAAAAGAAAAGCAGAAGTTCCAGAATGTTATGATCTTCAAAACCGGACAGACCATTTCTGATAAATCTGTCTTTAAGTCTCTGTCTATGGCCTTCGTGTAAATTCATTAATGTTTATTCCTTTGAATCCTGTTTACTCATACTTTAAAATATTGTATACTTATAACAGTATATAATATATTTGACAAAATGAAAAGTAGGTATATTGATGAAAAGCTTTACTGCTACCCCAAATGATGATGGCGTAAGACTGAGCCGTTTCTGTGAAAAGCTGTGTCCCGCAATGCCCAAAAGCATGCTTTACAAAAGTTTCCGCAACAAAAGAATAAAGGTAAACGGCAAAAAACAGGATGCTGATTACCGTATAAACTGCGGTGACCTTATTGAACTGTATATCAATGATGAGTTTTTTGCAGAAACATCTGTTAAAAACGAAACTGTACAAAAAAAATATAATCATCAGCTAAAAATAGTATTCGAAGACGAAAATGTTCTTCTTGTATATAAACCTCAGGGGCTTTTATGCCATTCTGACAATAAAAACGAGGACAATCTGATTGATATTGTAATATCTTACCTTGAATTTAAAGGTGAATATTTATCTGCAAAGGAAAACAGCTTTACACCAGCCTTGTGCAACAGGATTGACCAGGGCACCGAAGGTATAGTAATCGCTGCCAAAAATTACAGATCTCTGGCTGATATGAATGAAATTATCAGAGAAGATCTGCTTGAAAAGAAATATCTTGCTGTAACAAATAAACCTGTCAACGGTAATTATACCGCTTTCCTGACCCGTGACAAGCAGACAAAAAAAGTTACTGTTACTCCAAAATCAATAAGCAGTGAAAGCAAAGACATAATTACCGTATTCAAAACCTTGAATACCAAAAACAATATTAATCTTATTGAATGTACCCTTGTTACGGGTAGAACACATCAGATAAGGGCCCATCTTGCTTATCTTGGTGCAGGTATTATCGGCGATAAAAAATATGGAATTGCGTATAAAGGCCTTAAAAGTCAACTGCTCTGTGCATATAAGGTTATTTTTAAAGATATTCCGGATAAAAACAGTTTGTCTTATCTTTCTGACAAGGAATTTGAACTTAAAGAAAGCTTTGTAAAAAGCTGGTTTGAAAAGCAATAAAAACAAAACGCATAGATTGAGTAAATACTCTTTCTATGCGTTTTATTGTATCTATCTATTCTGCAGAATTGCCAAATGAACCTATTTCTATCAGATTTCCTTCGGGGTCTGCTATATAGCATGTTCTCTGTCCCCATGGTTCTGTTGTAGGCTCCAATACAGATTGTGCGCCTTTTGCTATTGCCTTTTCATATTCTGTATCAACATCATCAAATGTTTCAACATCCAAGGCTATTTCAAAATGACCATTAAATCCTTTAATATATTCATATTTTCTACCGGTCATCTTTTCAAAGTCACTGCGCCTGTATAGCAGGAACAGTGTTCCATCCTTTACGAGATACACATTCTTTGCATTTTCGTCCTCTTTAATTTCAAATCCGAGAACATCTCTGTAAAAACGCACCATTGTCGGCATATCGTTGACAAACAATCCAAAACCATCAAGTTTCATACCATAACCTCACATAAACCGGTAAAATAAATACTTTTAACTTGCAATCAGCAGCATTTACAACCAACGGTTGTTTTTATGGTTTATATCATATCACAACTGCAGGTTATTGTCAATGATAAGATTTACATCATACCCAGCAAAGAAATCTGATTTTCTTTTGGCATATCACCAAGAGCACCTGCATTGTACAGACCATCAATAACAGCACTGGAAACACCGCTGGATTTCTGGAAATCCTCTACTGATATAAAGTCCACACCGTTTTTGCAGGCTTCTTCCAGCTGTTCAGCAGCTGCTTCACCCACACCTTTAAGTGATGAATACGGCAGACGGATTTTACCGTCTTCAATAACATATTTTTTCGCCTTGCTTTTTCCCAAAGCAATAGGTAAAAATTCATATCCGCGGGCAAGCATTTCACATACAAGCTGCAGTGCTGTCTGGCTTTCAAGGTCTTTTGCATTCTTTTCAATCTTGAGTCGCTGTGTGATTTCCTTGAGATTTTTGGTCGCAACAGCTCTTCCGCCAACTGCAGATTCGTAGTCAATTGCGTCACCGCGTACTGTGAATATGGTTGCATAAAACTCAAGCGGTCTGTGCAGCTTGAACCACATCAGACGGATTGCAGCCATAAGATACGCAACAGCGTGAGCCTTAGGGAACATATATTTTATCTTCTTGCAGCTGTCTATATACCAGTCCTCTACTCCGTGACTGCGAAGCATATTTTCCAGCTCATCATCAAAGGTTTTTGCTGCTTTTCCTTTACGGGTAATCTCCATAATCTTAAAGGCTTTCGCTTTGTCTACACCTTTTTTGATAAGTGTAAGCATAATATCATCACGGGTACCGATAACATCACGGATTGTACAGGTACCGCTTTTAATGAGGTCCTGTGCATTTCCTATCCATACATCGGTGCCGTGGCTGAGGCCTGATATCTGTATCAGGTCAGAAAAACTCTGCGGCTGTGCATCAATAAGCATCTGACGAACAAAATCTGTTCCAAGTTCAGGTATACCGAATGTGGCCGTCTGGCTCTGAATATCCTCCGGAGTAACACCGATAGGCTCTGTGCTTGTGAGCATTTTATAAACCTGCGGGTCATTCATAGGCACATCGGCCATTTTAATGCCTGTAAGATCTTCAAGATGCTTGTACATTGTAGGTACATCGTGCCCGAGAATATCCAGTTTCAGAAGTGTATCGTGAAGATATTTGAATTCGAAGTGGGTTGTAACAACCCCTTTCTCCTTGTCATCCGCAGGATGCTGAACAGGACAGAAGTCGTATACTTCATAGGTATTTGGAACAACAACCATGCCGCCAGGGTGCTGACCTGTGGTTTTCTTAACCCCTGCACAGCCTAAAGTAAGGCGGTTTTCTTCCGCTTTATTGCAGACAATACCTCTTTCATCAAGATATTTTTTTACATAGCCATAAGCTGTTTTATCCTGTAAAGCAGAAATTGTACCTGCCTTGAACACATATTCATGACCAAACAAATCCTCGGTATATTTATGGGCAAAGGACTGATATTCACCTGAAAAGTTAAGGTCTATATCAGGCTCTTTGTCTCCGTCAAATCCCAGGAAGGTTTCAAACGGAATATCGCTGCCATCACCGTGAAGCTTTGCACCGCATACAGGGCAGGTTTTATCAGGAAGGTCGAAGCCTGTGAGATACTGTTCCGGCACATCAAACTCGCTGTATTTACAGCTTGGGCACACATAGTGCGGCGGAAGCGGATTAACCTCAGATATACTTGAGAAAAACGCAATAGATGAAGAACCAACAGAACCACGGGAACCTACAAGGTATCCATTTTCCTCACTGTTCTGTACCAATTTTTTTGCAATTACATACAGAACAGCATATCCGTGCTTGATAATACTGTTAAGTTCCTTATCTACCCTTTCCGTGATAATTGCAGGCGGATTTTCACCGTATATGTCGTGAAGTTTTTTGTATGTTGCGGTACGCAGTTCCTCTTCCGCACCGTCTATGCTCGGAGGATATGTACCTTTAGGAATAGCTCTTAAATCCTTATCACACATATCCGCAATAAGATTTGGATTTGTCACGACAATCTCAAAAGCTTTTTCAGGCGACAGATAGCTGAATTCTTCCAGCATTTCATCTGTTGTTCTGAAATACAGCGGAGCCTGATTGTCTGCATCGGAAAATCCCATACCTGCCATAAGAATAGCGCGGTATTTTGAATCTTCCATTGTCATAAAGTGAACATCCCCTGTTGCTACAACCGGAATATTCAGTTCTTCGCCCAGCTGAATAATCTTTCGGTTGAAATCCTTTATCTGCTCAATGGATTCCACAATACCTTCACGGAGCATATATTCGTTGTTGCCAAGGGGTTGTACTTCAAGAAAATCATAAAAAGATGCTATTTTAAGCAGTTCTTTATGAGGTTTGCCCTCCACAACCGCTCTGTAAAGTTCACCAGCTTCACAGGCTGAACCGATAATCAACCCATCACGGTGAGCAATAATCTCGCTTTTTGGCATTCTTGGCTGTTTGAAAAAATATTTCAGATGACCGAAAGAAATAAGCTTGTATAAATTTTTAAGGCCTGCCTTATTTTTACAGAGAAGTATGATGTGATTGCTCTTTCTTGGCAGTTTCTGTGTGCTGCTGAGCCCTGCATTTATCTGATTAAGCTGTGTTATACCTTTTTCTGCAAGGTCTTTTTCCATACATTTAAGTATTTCAAACAGCATTTTTGCATCGTCTGTGGCTCTATGGTGGTTGAAATTGCCAAGATTATAATGTTCTGCAACAATATCCAGCTTATGTTTTTTTAGTTCTGTGAGTAGATTCTGTGCCAAAGGCAATGTATCTATCACTTCGTATTCAAAGGAAATACCCAGTCTTTCACCTACAACCTGAATAAAGTTAACATCAAAACTTGCGGCATTATGGGCAATTATAATTCTGTCACCGATAAATTCTTTAAATGCCGTGATGGCATCCGCCTGACTTGGAGCACCTTTTACCATTTCATCTGTAATGCCGGTAAGCTCGGTTATTCTTTCAGGTATATGTTTTTCAGGGTCAACAAAGGTGTGGAATTCATCCAGCACCTCTTCGCCTTTAACCAGTACCGCCCCTATTTCGGTAATATTTTCTGTATTAGGCGTAAGTCCCGTTGTTTCAATATCAAAAACAACAAATTCTGTATCGGCTATAGCATCTGCACGATTGCCTGTATAGATATCAACAGTGTTATCTACAAGGTATCCTTCACAGCCATATATAACCTTGAAATCCGCATCAGGATTTTCTTTTCTGATTGCATCACATTCCAGCATAGCCTGCGGAAACCCCTGAACTACGCCGTGATCTGTAATTGCAACTGCTCTGTGGCCGTATTTATATGCTTTTCGTACGGCATCTCCCGGCTCTACAAGGGCATCCATAGCAGAAAGTTTGGTATGAAGATGCAGTTCCACCCTTTTTTCTTCCGCAGTATCCTTTTTTTCCTGCAGAGAAAAAGAGATGATGTCATAAGGCATAATTACAAAATCGCGTTCGTACTTATCCATCTGACAGTCGCCTCTGACTGCAAAATGCATACCGGGTTTTATGCCTTCCCATTTTTCAATATTTTTATCATTAGGGTCAAGCAGTATTTTCAAGTTGATGGAGTTTGAACCGTCCGTAATTGAATAAATAAATATTTTACGGAAGTTGCCCTGCTCTGCCACTGCAAAAACTTTGCCCCATACAGTAACCTTGCCGGTATCATTAAGTGCCTGGTCGATACTGATAATCTCCTTAGGCTTAATTGACTGATATTTGCCGTGAATAACCTTTACAGAATCTTTTTTGATGTTAAGACCCGGTATTTCAAAATCATCATATTTGGATTTTTCCACAATTTTTACAACTTTGTTTTCAAGTTCATATACCGGAACCTTGGTTTTTGAAGGTTCTTTTGCCTGGATAAGCTTGATTTTATACTCTTTTCCCGTCAGGTATAAAATGTAATCTGAAAACAGAGTGACAAAATCAATCGCCTCAAGAAAACTTTTGCCCTGTGCAACATTTACTGTTATTTCCTTATCCTGAAGGTCAACTTCTGCTTCTTCAAAGAAAAGGGACGGAACAGTTTTTACGCTTTCTGAAAACAGTCTGAATAATGTCGGGAAATCCTTTTCAGATAAGCTTTCCTTATCAAATGTATTGGTAACATCAATTGAAAACCGCGGATATTTCTGATGCATATACATTGCAAAATACTCTATTGCGGCATAGCTAAGCAGCCGTGATGAATGTATCACGGCTGTAAGTTTTGATGATTTTTTTTCAACCTGAATCTGCTCAAGAACAACTTCCATATATTCATGAGCAAAAGGGTTATTTTTTTGAAGTTCTTTATAAACTGTCAGAAGCAGATTTCCCACTTATAACTCCTCTGCACAAATTTTAATATCTTTTATAAATTCTTCCACAAAATTGCCTGTGTATGTTTTTACTTTAACACCTTTTTTAAACATTGCAGCATTGTTTACACCGCAGGCGATACCGATATCCGCTTCTCTTGCTTCTCCCGGCCCGTTTACAACACAGCCCATAACAGCAACTTTTATATTTTTATTGAGACCTTTAAGACCTGCTTCAACTTCATTTGCGATTGCTGCAACATCAAGGCGTGTTCTGCCGCAGGTAGGACAGGAAATAATTTCAGGACCGTTCACTTTATGACCCGCCGCACGGAGAATATCAAAACCTGCGTCAATTTCTCTTACAGGTGCATCTGTAAGGCTTACACGGATTGTATCACCGATGCCGTTCATAAGCAGGCTTCCTATACCCATTGCAGATTTGATAATGCCCATACGGTATGTACCAGCCTCTGTAACACCAAGGTGAAGAGGATAATTGCATTTCGAATCAAGAAGTGTATATGCTTCAATCATATTCTTTACATTGGAAGATTTGATTGAAACTGCAATATCGTTGAAATCGAATCTTTCAAGCAAGCCTATATGATACATTGCACTTTCGCACAATGCTTCAGGAGAAGGTTTGCCGTATCTGGCAAGAATATTTTTTTCAAGAGAACCTGCATTTACACCGATTCTGATTGGTATATTTTTAGCACTGCAGGCTTTAACAACAGCTTTTACCTTTTCATCGTCGCCGATATTGCCTGGATTGATACGGATTTTATCAATACCTGCATCCGCACAGGCAAGTGCTATTTTATAATCAAAATGAATATCTGCAACCAATGGAATGGTTATTTCATTTTTAATAGCTTCAACAAGACGCACATCTTCCAGTGTGGGTACACTTACCCTGACAATCTGACAGCCTGCTTTTTCCAGTTCTACAGCCTGTCTGACATTGCCTTCCACATCGCTTGATTTGACATTCAGCATACTCTGTACAAGCACAGGATTGCTGCCGCCTATAGCTGTATTGCCTATTTTAAGTTCTCTTTTTATATGTCTCATATAAACATCCCCGTTTTAAAAAATAAGTCTTGTTACATCACTGAATGTTACCAGAGCCATAAATCCCAGCAGAATAACCATACCTGCTGCGTTAACCCAAATTTCATATTTTGGGTTTATAGGTTTGCCTCTGAACAGTTCAATAAGAAGGAAAACAAGTCTTCCTCCGTCCAGTGCAGGAAATGGAATAAGGTTGAAAACACCGAGATTTATAGTTATAAGCGCAAGAATATTCAACACAGGTTTCAACCCTACCGACGCCGCTTCGCTTATTACAGAAACTATGCCCACAGGACCGGAAATCTGATTCATCGCAACTCTGCCTGTAACCATATCAACAAGGCTTAAGAATATGGTTCTTGCCAGACTCATTGTCCAGTGGACCGCTTCACGCACAACCGAAACAACTGTTTTTTCTGTAGGATAAACATAAAAGTCTATAACCATCTGTTTATATCCGTTTTCATCAGTATATGTTTCAAATGTAACATCTTCAAGCTGTGTTATTTCGCCGTCTCTGCGTACAGTAAAGTCTGCTGTACCATTCTGTGTGCGTGCAAATTCATAGATGATATCGTTTGCTATATAGCATCTTCTGCCGTTTACTGCGATTATCTCATCATCAACTCTAAGCCCCGTCTGCTGTGTCATTGCACCTTCGTGAAACTGGCTTACAGTTCTGCTGGTAATTGCATTCTGCTGAGAAGTGAGAAATACAAGAATTACAAAACCGAGAATAAGATTCATCACCGCACCGGCAACTACAACTGCTATTCTGTTGGCAACAGGTGCTCTGCTGAAAGAACCTTCAGCTTCACTTTCTTCATCCTCACCTTCCATGGCAACAAATCCGCCGATAGGAAGTGCACGGATTGAATAATCGGTTTCCCCTTTTGTTTTCGAAAACAGCTTTGGTCCCATACCGATGCTGAATTCATTTACTTTTATACCACTTTTTTTGGCAACAACAAAATGTCCCAGTTCGTGAATAAAAATTACGATACTGAAAACAAAGATTGAAGCCAAAGCATTAATAAGAAAACTCATTAAATACCTCAGATTTATATATTGAATATGCTGTCAACATATTCTCTTGCTTTTTTATCGGCATCGAATACATCTTCCAATGTGTACTCTTCGCCAAATTCAAACTGATTCAGCACGCCGTAAACAGCCTTGCCGATATCAAGAAATGAAATTTTATCATTCAAAAACAGTTCTACTGCCCTTTCATTTGCGCCGTTTACTGCACAAGGATACAATCCGCCTTTTGCAATAGCCTCTTTTGCGGCTTTAAGGCAAAGGAAAGTGTCTTCATCAGCCGGTGCAAAGGTAAAATCCTTTACAGTAAAGAAATCCAGTCCGGCAGCATTGCTTTCCATTCTCTGCGGATATGTAAGTGAATACTGGATAGGTATTCTCATGTCAGGTGTTCCAAGCTGTGCTATAACACTGTTGTCGGCATATTCCACCATAGAATGAATTATACTCTGTCTGTGCACAACAATCTGGATATCTTCAGGTTTGACACTGAACAGCCACACTGCCTCGATAAGTTCAAGGCCTTTGTTCATAAGTGTGGCAGAATCAATTGTAATTTTGCTGCCCATAGACCAGTTTGGATGCTTAAGTGCCTGTTCCTTTGTAACCTGTGCCAGCTGTTCGGTTGTATACCCGAAGAATGGGCCACCTGATGCTGTAAGAAGAATTTTCTTGAGTGAAGGAACAGAATTTTTATCCTGCATACACTGGAAAATTGCCGAGTGCTCACTGTCAACCGGCAGAAGTTTAACATTATGTTTTTTTACAGCATCCATAACAAGCTTGCCGCCTGTAACAAGGCTTTCTTTATTTGCCAATGCTACATCCTTGCCGCTTTCAATGGCAGCAAGAGTTGCTCTTAAACCGGCAATACCTACAATTGAGTTAAGAACTACAATATCATTATAATCTTCCAGCTGTGCAAGTTTCTGCACACCTTCACTGCCTTTGAAAAGTATTACTCCCAGTTCTTTTGCTTTTTCTTCAAAATTATTGGCACTTACATCATCTGTAATACAAATATATTCAGGACGGAACTCTTTTATTTGTTCTTCCAGAAGCTTAACATTTTTATGGGCAGACAAGGCAACAACATTTATACCGTATTTGCGCACAACATCAAGGCTCTGTGTACCGATAGAACCTGTGGAACCAAGCAAAATCAAATTTTTATACATTTATATCACTCCGTTTGATAAAACAATGAAATCTGCCATCAGTGCAATTATAGTGGCCACCAGGAAAAAGCTGTCAAAACGGTCAAGCACACCGCCGTGCCCCGGCATAATATTGCCGTAATCCTTTATTCCCTGCTGTCTTTTTACCGCAGAAGCAAACAGGTCTCCTATAATGCCTACAAATGAACCTGCAGCAGCGAAAACTGCAATAAATATCCAGTTTTTGCCTATATCTGCCACAACACTGTTGGTGGAATACGGTGTCAGGCCATAAACATATGTCATAATCAACGCAATCACAACACTGCCTAAAATGCCGCCTACAGCGCCTTCAATTGTTTTTTTAGGGCTGAGTTTAGGTGCCATTTTGTGTTTTCCGAACAGATAGCCCGAAAAATATGCCATACTGTCGCCGCCCCATGCAATACCAGCACAGAGAACAACAAGGAAAGCTGCATCATATCCATAACTTTCCACAGGCATAATATATTTCAGTCTTAAAATACTGTAGATACAGAACAGTACATAAGCTGCAAAGGCAATGCTGGATGCAATTGAGGTAAATCTGATTTTTTCAAAATCAAATACAACCACAAAGACTGTTGCAACGGTAAACACCACAGCCAGAGACATCAGATTGACATTGAAATATCTGTCTGCCAGCACCATTGCTCCTGCTGCAGCAAGCAGCAATACGGATATTTTTGAATTACCCTCTTTAAATGTTCTGTAAATTTCAGATAAAGCAACAGCAAAAACTGCAAAAGCTGCAACATCAAATAAAATCGTGTAATACTGTGTTATCACAACAATACCGATAATAACACCTATTATCCCCGATATCACCCTTGTTTTCATAAAAACCTCTTAATTGTTCAGAGATATCATATCTCTTTTATACACCGCCGAATCTTCGGTTACGGCTGTTGAATTCCGCAATGGCAGAATCCAGATCTTTTCTTGTAAAATCCGGCCAGAGCACATCCATATATATAAATTCTGAATATGCACACTGCCACAGCAAAAAGTTGGAAATTCTTTTTTCTCCGCTTGGACGAAGAATAAAATCAGGGTCCGGCTGACCTTTTGTATAAAGATGATCAGCAAAGCTGTTTTCATCTATATCGTCAACCGACATACTTCCTTCCGATACTTTCTGTGCTATTTCTTTGCAGGCATGAACAATTTCATCCCTGGAACCGTAATTGAGTGCCAGATTAAGCTTCATTCCTGTTCTGTCAGCTGTTTTGCTTTCAATTTCTGTCATAAGCTCTCTGAGTTCCTGATTGAATGCAGACTTGTCACCCAGAAAAATAACTTTATTGTTCTCTTTTTCATAGTCAAAAGCATCAATGAGATACTGTTTGAACAGTTTCATCAGGCCATCAATTTCTTCCTGAGGGCGTTTCCAGTTTTCGGTGGAAAAAGCATAGAAAGTAACAGATTCAAGGCCAAGTTCATTGCAGTAACGGGTAATATCCTTAAAAACTTCCGCACCTTTTTTATGGCCCATATTTCTTGGAAGCATACGCTTTTTTGCCCATCTTCCATTGCCGTCCATTATAATGCCTATATGTTTAGGAATTGTGATATTTTCCATATAACACCTCTAAAAAAATGAAGGGCATTTTTCAACGCCCTTCTGATTTGTTTTTCTATATTTGGCGTAAACTATTACAGTTCCATAACCTCTTTTGTTTTCTTTTCACAAACTGCATCAACTTCCTTGATGTATTTGTCTGTGATTTTCTGAATTTTTTCTTCCAGATTTTTAAGATCGTCTTCTGTAAGTTCAGAAGCTTTTTTAGCAGCCTTGAATTTATCCAGCGCATCACGGCGAACATTTCTTACTGCAACTTTTGCTTCTTCTGCCATTTTAGAAACATCTTTTGCCAAAGCTTTTCTGCGTTCTTCTGTTGGTGCAGGGAAATTGAGACGGATGCTTACACCGTCATCAATCGGATTGATGCCGATATCGGACATCTGAATTGCCTTTGTGATAGGTTTGAGAAGGCTTCTGTCCCATGGCTGGATGGAAAGAGTTCTTGCTTCTGTAACTGCAACGGAAGCAACCTGGTTTATTGGTGTAGGAACACCATAGTAATCAACTGTAACTTTATCAAGAACGCCAGGATTTGCGCGGCCTGCACGAACAGATGCATATTCGCTTTCAAGGTGAGAAACAGCTTTAACCATTCTTTCTTCGTAAGACTTTGTCATAATAATTTATCTCCTTATTCTGTCACTAATGTACCGATTTTTTCGCCTTTGATAGCTTTTACAAAGTTGCCCTCAGCCATATCAAACACAAGGATAGGAAGTTTGTTGTCTCTGCACATTGTTGCAGCTGTCATATCCATAACATTAAGCTGATCGTTCAAAACTTTTGTAAATGTAAGTGTGTCATATTTAACAGCATCAGGATATTTTTTAGGGTCTTTATCATAAACGCCGTCAACCATTGTTGCCTTGAAAATTACATCAGCATTAATTTCAAGCGCTCTGAGTGCTGCTGCTGTATCTGTGGAGAAGTACGGGTTACCTGTACCACAGGCAAAGATAACGATTCTGCCCTTTTCAAGATGTCTTGTAGCTTTGTTTCTGATATACATTTCTGCAACCTGATTCATCTGCAAAGCTGTCTGAACTCTTACTTCAAGACCAAGATGTTCAAGAGCATCTGCAACAGAAAGTGCATTCATAACTGTTGCCAGCATACCTATCTGGTCTGCTCTTGTTCTTTCCATATCACCGCTGGAACGGCCTCTCCAGAAGTTGCCGCCGCCAACTACAATACCGATTTCTGCACCCAGGTCTGCAGCCTGTTTGATATTTTTACAGATTTCAAGAATTGTAGGATAATCAAGACCAAATGTCTTGTCGCCGGCCAAAGCTTCACCGCTGAGTTTAATCAATACTCTCTTATATTTCATAGACACTTCAAGCACCTCACATATACTTTATTCTTTAAACATTTTACTATATTTCATTCATAAAGTAAAGAATATTATTTATAATTTGAACAGGTTCGCTTTTATAGTATTTCATATACTTTTGTATTAACAATATCCGCACCAGGTATACTGTAAAACAAAAAGGTGCTACCCTTGCGGATAACACCTTATGCAATCAGATGATTATTATTTTGTCATGCTTGCGATTTCTTCTGCGAAGTTGTCTTCTTTCTTTTCAAGGCCTTCACCTTTTTCGAAACGTGTGAATGCAACTACTTCGATATCGCCGCCAAGTGCTTTAGCTGTTGCTTTTGTGTAGTCTGTGATAGACTGTTTGTCGTCTTTAACGAATGCCTGGTCGAGCAAGCAGTTTTCTTTGTAGAATTTTGCGATTCTGCCCATAACCATTTTTTCTGCGATGTTTGCAGGTTTGCCTTCGTTGATAGCCTGCTGCATGAGAATTTCTTTTTCTTTTTCAAGAACTTCTGGTTCTACATCAGCTTTGCAGAGGTAAGTTGGGTTTGCTGCAGCAACCTGCATTGCAACGTCTTTACCGTATGCTTCAAATTCTGGTTTTGCAAACATTTCATCGGATGTTTCGAATTTAACGAGAACACCGTGTGTACCACCAGCGTGGATGTAAGCTACACATGGACCTTCGTATCTTACGAAACGACGGATTTTGATGTTTTCGCCGATAACAAGAATTTTTTCCTGAAGACCTGCTTCAACTGTGTTGCCGTCTTCCATTGTTTTTGTCATGAGCTCTTCAACTGTAGCTGGGTTTGTTTCAGCAACAATTTTAGCAAGGTCAGCAACAAATGTTCTGAACTGTTCATTTTTAGCAACGAAGTCTGTTTCAGAGTTAACTTCGATAACTACACCAACTTTAGCTTCTTTGTCAACTGTAGCAAGAACCATACCTTCAGCAGCAATTCTGCCAGCTTTTTTAGTTGCAGCAGCAAGGCCTTTTTCTCTGAGGTATTCGATTGCTTTTTCAAAGTCGCCGTTGGATTCTGTCAAAGCTTTTTTGCAGTCCATCATGCCGCAGCCGGTACGTTCACGAAGGTCTTTAACATCTTTAGCTGTAAATGCCATTTTAATATCCTCCAATAATATTTAGAAAAAATCTTATATAGTTTTTATAATTTATAAATTATTCAGCAACTTCTTCTGTTGTTTCTTCAACAACTGCAGCTGTCTGTTCGCCCTGACGACCTTCGATGATAGCGTCTGCCATAGCACCGGAGATGAGTTTAACTGCTCTGATAGCGTCGTCGTTACCTGGGATTACATAGTCGATTTCGTCTGGGTCACAGTTTGTGTCAACGATAGCAACAACTGGGATACCGAGGTTTTTAGCTTCTGCAACTGCGATTTTTTCTTTGCGTGTATCTACAACGAACATAGCTTTTGGCAATGTTTCCATGTTTTTGATACCGCCGAGGAATTTTTCGAGTTTTTCGATTTCGAGTTCAAGTTTGAAAACTTCTTTTTTAGGAAGAAGGTCAAATGTGCCGTCTTCTTTCATTTTGTTGAGCTGTTCAAGACGAGCAATTCTTGTTTTGATTGTACGGTAGTTTGTGAGCATACCACCAAGCCATCTTGCGTTAACAAAGTGCATACCACATCTCTGTGCTTCTTCTTTGATAGCGTCCTGAGCCTGTTTCTTTGTACCTACGAAGAGAACTTCGCCGCCTTCTGCAGCAATTTCTTTGATGAAGTCGTATGCTTCGTCAAGTTTTTTTACTGTTTTCTGAAGGTCGATGATGTAGATACCGTTTCTTTCGGTGAAGATGTAACGAGCCATTTTAGGGTTCCATCTTCTTGTCTGGTGACCGAAGTGTACACCTGCTTCAAGCAACTGTTTCATTGATACTGATGACATAATTTTTTCCTCCAATTTGGTTAAATCCTCCGCTGTGTTTTGCTTGTTTTACAGCCTATGTCGTGAGACACACCAACTGTAAGGAACACAGCGTGCGTAATGCGCCTAAATATATTACCACAACACATATATAAAGTCAAGTGTCAATACACAATTTTTTACAAACATTTGCTTGAAAAATCTGCATTTTGTACAAAGTTTTTTATAGTATAATATTGACAGTTATTGTACGCATCAAAGAGGTATCCTGATATGAGTAAAATGAGAAAAAAAGACCGTGAAAGAGACAAAATTTTTGCACTTGATGTGGTTGACCGCTGTGATTATGCAACTCTGGCACTGACCGACACAGACAACCTCCCTTACTGTGTTCCCATATCCATAGTAAGAGAAGAATACAGTATCTATTTCCACTGTGCAAAACAGGGTATGAAAACCGATTGTCTGAAGTATAACCCCAATGTATGCATTAGCTGTGTTACAGACACATTTAAACCGGATTATTTCTTCACAACAACCTTCAAGTCTGCAATTGTAAAAGCAGTTGCATCAGAAATAACCGATACAGCTGAAATGCTTCGTATCCTGAAACTTCTCTGTCTCCGCCATAACCCGGGAAATATGGCAAAATTTGATGCAGAGATTGAAAAAATGTTCGCCGCAACAGCAGTATGGCGTTTTGATATAACCGAAATTACAGGAAAAGAAAGAGTTATGCCGCCAAGAGAATAGCTGCAGCAATAATAAACAGTAAAAAGATATCCTCCATATCACATAAATGCGATACGGAGGATATTATTTTTTCAGTGATGATATTCCGTTTTTAGCAACTGCTTATTTTTATATTATATCATTACTTTTTATTCTGCTTTCTCAGCATACCAAGTCTGTTTTCACCGAGATAGTCAAAGCCATGACGGGAATAAAGATTATCCGCAGGCCTGTTGGCAATAAGCATAATAAACGCATTTTCGTCGGTATTTTCTTCAAACCATTTATCTATGCGGGACATAATTTCTTCACCTATACCCCTGTTCTGATATGCTTTATCCACCATTATATCGGTTACAGCATAGGAAACACCGCCGTCGCCTATTATTCTGCCGCTGCCGATAAGTTTTTCTCCGTCATATACGGAAACTGCAAACAGGCTGTTTTCCATTGCTGTACGGGCTTTTTCAACATCCTTTGCACCACCTATACCGGATGCCACACGAAGCAGATTGTATTTCTCTGCTTTTGGGGCTTTATTTTCTATAACAAAACGGTGCATATCAAAATTATTCACCTTTTTCCAGGCCATATCCAGGGCCCAGTTCTGCATAGGAGAAAACATTTTACCCTTTATATCTTCGTAATCAAGCCACATAAGTGTGTGGTCTTTTTCTACTGTAAAGCTTTCCTCCATCTTTACAAGTTCACCCATATAATAGGTCTGTACAGGATGAAAATATCCTATGCGTTTATGGTATGTATAATGTTCAGAAGAGCATATTTTATCTCCAACCTTTACAGTATAACCGATTTCTTCAAGACACTCACGCTTTATACAGGATTCCGCACTTTCGTCCCCCTCAAAACCACCGCCGAGAAAGAAAAAACCTTTTGGTGTTTTTACTACAGCAACCATACCTTCATTGATGCATATAAGATATGCCCCTGCTCTGTCGCGATAGTTTGTCTTTAATTTTTCTCCAAACACTTTATGCATAGTATTACCTCTTGCTTTACAGTGAACTTATTATAAACAGTATACCACCGAACAGGAAAATTGTACATAAAAAAGACGGCCGCAAGACCGTCTTTTACTCATTTTTTATATTCTTCTGAAAGTATTGCGTAATATGCAATATCACATATACCATTGTTTGTTCTGTCAGACTTGCGCATTGTGCCTTCGTATATCATACCGCATTTCTGCATAACCCTTCCGGAGTTAGGATTATCAGTATCATGGCGGGCCTGAATACGGTTAACCCCGACTTCATTAAAAAGATAATTTATGGCCGCATCCAACGCTTCTGCCATAATACCTTTATACCACCATTTTTTACCGATACAATATCCCATTTCAACCTTTCCGACAGTTTCATCACAGTATATTACAGACACAGAACCTGTAAGCTGATTTTCATCTTTGCAGACAATAGCCCAGTGATAAAACTTTTCATCAGAATATCTTTTCGTCCAGCCCTGCATAACAGTTTCTGCTTCAGAAACATCTTTATGGGTTGGCCAGTTCATATACTTTGTAACTTCGTCATCGCCTGACCAGTTGTCAAACATAGCCTGTGCATCTTCGTTTACAAAAGGACGCAGAATCAATCTTTCGGTTTCTATAATCCTTGTACCTTTATGATTCACAGAAACACCTCTTTATTTAAGAAGATTTTTTAACTTTACCGAGAATAAAGCTAACAGCAAATGCCACAACTGTTACACCAAGCCAGCCAAAGCCAAGGTCATAAAGTGGCAGCTTGCTGCAAACTGTGCTGATTACACCAAGAGGAACAATACCTTCAAGAGCATAGATAACGCTTATAACAGCAGTTGCACCGATAGTTACAGGGTAGATAAACGGATTTTTGATTTTTTCATCAAAGAGACCCATAACAATAATTACACTTACAGACGGATAGATTGCATTGAGAATAGGTACAGAAATATTGAGAATTGTTGTGAGACCATAGTTGCATACAACAAGAGAGAATGCTGTGATTATCCATACCATGCTTTTGTATGTTGCGCCTGTAAGTCTTGAAAAATATTCGGAAACAGATGTGATAAGGCCAACACAGGTTGTAAGACATGCAAGAGCAAAGATAGCAGCCAGAATGATTGCACCAAACTCACCAAAAAGCTGGTAAACAATATTTCTCAGCGCAACTGCACCGTTTGCACCAAGTGCATACACACCGCTGGACTGCATGCCCATATATGTAAGCATAATATAGATAAGTGCAAGAATTATACCTGCAAGAGCACCTGCCGTGGATGAATATCTGAGCGATTCTTTTTTGTCCTCTATGCCAAGGTTTGCAAATGATTTTGCTACAACTGAAGCAAAAACAAGACCTGCAATTGCATCCATTGTAAGATAACCTTCACAGAACCCCTTTATAAATGGCGCACTGTAATATGCTTCCTGCGCAAATGCAACAGATTTTTCACCTTTGAAGATAAATGCGCCGAAAAGGAAAACAATAAGAACTATAAGTAATGGTGTAAGAATTGTACCAAGGCGGTCAACAAGTTTATTTGGATTTAATGAAAGCCACGCTGACAGTAAAAAGAATACCACAGAGTATACAATCATCCATATCAGTGTATTTGTTCCCGGCGCCATATAAGGTGCAATGGACATTTCAAAAGGAACACTTGCTGCACGCGGAATAGCGAGGCCAGGACCGATTGCAAGATAAAGTAATGTTGTAAATATTACAGAAAACTTTTTGCCTACACGGCTTGTGAGATTGTCAAGACTTTCTGTCTGCACAACAACTATAACAGCCAGAACAGGCAGCAATACCGCTGTAATCAAAAAGCCAATGACGGACGGCAGGGTCTGGTTCCCTGCATTTTGTCCCAAAAACGGAGGAAAAATCAGGTTACCAGCTCCAAAGAACATCGAAAAAAGCATAAAGCCGACAAATAAAATTTTGTCCTTTTCTAATTTCATTTGTACTTCCTCCTTATAAAATAAAAATTTTAAATATTATACCATATTTTGTTGGTTATGTAAAACAACTTTTTGTGCACTTTTATTACAATAATTTTACAAAAATATACCTGTATGGCATATAATTAAAAATTTTATCCTTTAAAATGACAAAAAGCTTTCAGAAACAACTGAAAGCCTTTTTATTCAAAACTTATCGAAAATCTGTTTTTCTTTGTTTTTTCATTAAAATCACATTTGTTTATAAGAATGGTATCTTTTCCGATAGTCACAACATTTTCCCATGGGATACGCACATCTTCTCCTCTGCCCAGAAGCCCCCATAATTTAGGCCTGCCGAAAATAACAAGGTTTTCCACCTTTGCATCTTCCCTGCAGAATTCAATGTCGTCCACCCGTCCTATATTTTGCCCTGTTATTATGCTTATAACATCTTTCCTGCAAAGTAAAGACAAGGAAATCAAAATATCACTCCTAACTTATATACATTATATTCAGGAATAATATATTTTGTAACATATTTTTTTTATTTATATTTCAAGCTGTGATTTTATATATCCTATCACACTTTTTTCTATTCTTGAAACCTGTGCCTGACTTATGCCTATTTCCCTGGCAACCTCTGTCTGGGTCTTGCCCTTTATAAACCGCAGATTCATTATATGCTTTTCCCTTTGTTTCAGGTTGTGCAGGACATCCTGCATTATAATCTTTGACTGGAACGCTTCTTCAAAGTTCTCACTGGAAATCTGATCAAGAAGATAAACATCACTTGAATCATCATTGTATACCGATTCATAAAGAGAAATTGACGGTGACAAGGCTTCAAGAGCCCGTGAAACCTGATAACTTGAACAGTCAAGTTCTTCTGCAATTTCCTGCAATGTAGGCTCGTTTCCGTCGGTATCTGTCAGTCTCTCTTTTGCCGCAACCGCTTTGTATGCCAGATCTTTTATTGAACGGCTTACCTTTACAGGCTGGTCGTCTCTTATAAATCTTTTTATCTCACCAAGAATCATTACAACTCCATAGGTTGAAAACTGAACATTAAGCGATGTGTCAAAATTGTTCAGAGCCTTTATAAGCCCTATACAGCCAACCTGAAAAAGATCGTCAAAGTCAACATTTTTATATCTGAAACGCTGTATTATACTTAGTACAAGTTTAAGATTTCCTATAACAAGCATATCTTTTGCGTTTGTATCTCCCCTGCGCATTTTTTCTATAAGTTCGTTGCGCTCCTGTTCTGTAAAATCGGGTAAATGTGCAGTATCCACCCCGGAGATTTCCACTTTTTTATAATACAAATTATCCCTCCATAACATTAAATGTTACAGAAGTAATTATTTGCTGATTACAGTAATTTATAAGTGGATATTTTTGTAAGGTTCACCGCAAATTAAAATGTTCTTTCCAGTTCTTTTTTCAGCTTCTTGAAAATCCTTTTCTCAAGCCGTGAAATATATGACTGTGAAATACCTATCTCATCGGCAACCTCCTTTTGCGTTTTCTCGCTAATTCCGTCAAGCCCGAAACGCATCAGAATGATATTTCGTTCCCTTTCCGGAAGAGAACAAACAGACTGCCACAGTATTTTTTTCTCGCTTTCTTGCTCTATATTTTTACTTACTTCATATTCATCGGTATATAATACATCTATCAGATTAAGCTCATTTCCGTCACTGTCCACACTCAGTGCATCATCAATGCTTATATCTGTATTTTTATTGCTTTGTTTTCTTAAAAACATTAATATTTCGTTTTCCACACACCGGGATGCATAGGTAGCAAATTTTATGTTTTTGGATGGTTTAAAAGAATTTACCGCTTTTATAAGTCCAAGACTTCCTATGGATGTCAGATCCTCTACACTTACCGCCGAGCTTTCAAACTTTTTGGCAATATATATCACAAGCCTGAGATTATGTACTATCATTTTATCCCTGGCCCATTTCTCTCCGTTTTCAAGTCCTGTGAAAACCTGCTGTTCCTCCTCTTCTGTCAGCGGAGGCGGCAGTGTCTGCGGGCCGTTGATATACCACAGGATTTTTGTTTTCAATTCCAGCTGCATAAAAAACTTTCTTATGTCCAACTTCATATTCTCTCCTTACAACTGCTTTCTTATATCTGCACCGAATATAGCCTTTACATTTTCACTTAATGGATTCTGTGTAAATCCTATAAGAATATTTTCAACTCTTTTTCCGTTTATTAAAATATATTCCGCTTTTACAGAAGGTATCATTCCTTTCCCTGACAAAGTGTTAAAAAAAACCGGAATAAAAGCTTCTGTAACCTCTGTATAATTTTCACATATAAAATTATGTATATCTTCCTTAAGTTTTTGCGGCAGATGCTCTTTTACACCATCAAATTCTGTTATAACAATATCTTTATTTGAGATCAGGTCCTTAACTTTAAATCCGCTGTCATAAAACGCTTTTAATCCTCTGACTGAAAAATCCCCGAATATAATATCCATTGTATACTGCTGCTGCGGGGTTATCTTTTCCTTTATCATCTCAAAAATAATCAATACAATGTATATCAGCAGAGAGGAAAGCACAAGAATTACAGGATTTATGCTGAAATAGCAGAACATATTGTTTTCATATACCATTGTGCTTTTTAAAGAAATCAATACGGCTGCCCCTGTAAGCAGCATATTCAAAACAGCAAAGCATACCGCCTGTATAACAGTTTTTTTCCTGTTCTCTGTTCCGAAAGCCACAACAGAACATACTGTCAGGGACAATAGTTTCACAAACAGACCGATAAGCTTACTTTGCTGCGGAATAAAAATGCACATACAGAATGCCGCACCCAAAGCTGCTGAAATTACAATTCTCTTTCTGTTATATGTATATCCGCACACAACCGATGATGCCAGAAGCAGAAAATAAGTAACAAAAAAATTGGTAATCAGAAGTACATCCACATATATGACCATAAATTCACCGCCATTAATATAATAATTCAGATGCTGTAAAAATTATGTAGAATAATGTCTGCGGATTATTCATTTAAAGGAATAGACCGGATATTTTCACCATATCCGGCCTGCATTTCAGTTTATATCAACTTCTGTTTTTATTTCATCAAAGGAATACAGCTTTTCATACCATAAAACATTTAATACCTTTACAATATGTTTATCTTCAAGAATCTCCTGTATATTATTTTTCATATCATTTCGGAGCAATTCTGCAATTTTTTTCTTTTCCTCTTTATCTGCAGACATACCTTTATAGCTTTTCAGCCCGGCTGTAATATTTATGTTCAGACATTCATTCTCGACATATCCGTGCAAAGATATATTTTCAAGGTTTGCTGAGAGTATTTTATTTTCATTTTCAAAAACATATATACATCTTTTTATGCTGCCTGAAAGAATATCAGCCAGTATGCTGTGTTTTTCATCAAGCTCCTTATAAAATTCCGATTCCAGTATTATATTCTTTTTTCCATTATCTGCATTTTCTATTATACCTGTTATTTTATCTTCTTTTATCTGAAAATTATAAACAGGATATCCTGTATTCTCCATAGTTATATATTTTTCTGCACCAGCGCCTGTATCTCCCTCCAGAACAGCTATATCCGGACTGAATTTTGCATTGGTCAATGCAAAAAATACTTTTTCCGCTTCCTTTTCTACAATATATTCATTACATACTGCATATTTACAAAGCTTCAGGTCATAGTCCGCTTCACTTAACAGCTCCGTAACGGTATTTTCAATCCCGTTATTTTCCTTTTCTTTTACAATATATGATGGTTCTTCTTCTGAGTAATCATAATAATACAGTGATATTTTTTCTTCATCTATTGTTATAAGTTTTACAATCCTTTTTTCACCGTATTCTCTGCAGCCAGTTAAAAGAAATATCATCGACAGCAGTAAAACAATTTTAAATCTCTTCAAGCTCAACCTTTTCTCCCCTGTTAAAAATATTTTTAATCGCCCATACATAAAAGATTATTGCAGCAAAATAATTCACCGACTGAAAAATTGTAATTATATAATCAAACCTTCTTACTGTCGTTCCAGATATAATCTGGCTTATCGCTTGTAAAGGTGTAATACTGTACATCATATTTCCTTTTACAGCAAATCCCTGCAGAAGTGTTACGGCAATACCTATCATTGCCGCTGTAAATAAATATTTTTTCTGGGCAGTTTTTCTTATTTTGCCTGTGGGAGTTACCGCTGCAATTGTAAAGATGTCAAAAAATATATGCAGTTTGTAACCGGAAAACAAAATTGATATATCATTTGAATATATATTGCCGACATTAAGTTTATCTGCACTGAAAATCAAAATAACTGTCAGCATCAGAATATTTGTCAGAACAAAAAATGCATAGAGCTGTTCTATGCTTTTTTCCTTTAAACTGTATCCAAATAGCGAAGTGACAATTGTAAGAAAAATAACACCGAATGTATATGAACCGTAAAAAACACTGAAATAATTTATAAAATTATTTATGGTAAAAACAGTTTTCACCCCAATCACTGACATCAGTGCTATCCTCTGTATTCCTTTGGTGAAATCAATTTTTTCAATTATAAGTGTAAAAAAATATGCGATAAATGCAGATATAATAATATGAACTGTTCTGTCTCTCGGAAAAATGATACGGTTCTGAGGGATAATCATAAAATCAAGCAATGTGCTGCACAGTGAAAAGACAATAATACTGTTTATACATTTTGAATTCATAATCCTACCTCTTTTTTCTGTTCAGGGAACGCCAGCTGGATTTTAAAAATATATCCGTAAGCTCACCTTTGTTTTCTGCTGTTATTTTGGGAAAATAACTTATTCCTGCAGCGTTAACATTTACAATATTCAGCATCAGAAACACACAGCAGAAAGCAAAACCCAGCCCGCCGAATACTCCCGAAACAATCAGGAAAACAATGCGCAGTACAGTTACCGCTTCGTAAAATGATGGCACAACAAAAGACATTATGGTGCTTACCGCACACACTATAAGAACAGCCGAACCTATAAGCCCTGCATTTATTGCCGAATCCCCTATTATCAGTGCTGCAACAAAGGATACCGTATGTCCTATGGCCTGCGGAAGCCTGAGTCCCGCTTCCTTGATTATTTCCAGGGTAATAACAATAATTATTGCTTCGGCAAACAAAGGCAGCGGTGTGGACTCCTTTGAAGAAAAAATATAAAAAATCAACTTTTCAGGCAGACTCTCCGGTGAAAAATCCGCAAGCGCAATATAAAGTCCCGGCAGCATAATGGCAATCACAAATGCTGTATACCGCAGAAACTTTGTAAATGAAACAAAGTACGGCCGCTGGGAATAATCATCATTTGTCGAAAAATGTTCATTGAACAAAAACGGATATATCAGGGCAAAGGGGCATCCGTCTGCAATTATACCTATTTTCCCCTCACATATTTTTGCAGAGAAAACATCAGGTTTTTCCGTATAGGAAACCGCACTGAACACTGACCCTTTGGTTGTATCCACAAAAGGCGCCAGAAATCCGCTTTCGGTAATAATGGGTAAATTTATATCTTTCAGATGTTTCTTTATACTCTTCAGCATTTTTTCATCATAATAATCGCGGTGATAATAGATTGATACTTCTGTTTTTGTTGCTGTACCAACCTGCATTGTCTCTATTATCAGGCCTTTGCTCCGTATTCTGCGGCGTATAAGCGCCATATTTTTACGGCCCGTATCGCAGAAGCTTTCCCTTGTCCCACGCAGACTTCCCTCTGCTTCCGGACTTGATATTCCCCTTGCCGGATATCCCTGTGTAGGTGCTACAAGAGCCTTGTCGACACCTTCAATCAGAATAAGAGTAAATCCTGCCGTAAGAAAAAACTGAACCTTTTCAAATGTATCTGCAGCCTGACTGTTAAAAGGAATTGTCGTATTCTGCGTAATATATTCATATACCTGCTGCGGTGTAAAATCCGATTTAAGATTATTGAGTGGACGCAGATTTACCTGCCATAAATTTGTTATATCGGTTAAATCCTCACACATTATAATCAAAGCCCTGTGGCCAAGTATATTTATATCCTTTTCAAAATAATCCACAGACTGGCCAAAGCCGTTTTTTATTATCTCCCTGTTTTTTTCCAGACTCCTGTATAAATGTTCTTCCATATATATTCACCCCGTAATATTATGCACCGTATGATTAATCTTAACCGTTTATGCCATAATATATCGGGGTGATTTTGTGTTTTCTGTAATCTTCAGAACCGTTTTTATGTATATAGTTGTTATCTTCACTATGCGTGTTATGGGAAAGAAAAATCTTGGTGAATTCCAGCCAAGTGACCTGGTTTCCACCATTCTTATTTCAAATCTTACCTCCATTGTTATTGAAGAACCTCATCTGCCTATAGCCTATTCCATATCTTCCATACTGATAATTATGTCCCTTGAAGTGATCATTTCCGTATGGGTAAAGAAAAGCGACAGATTTGCACATATTTCCCAGGGAAAATCAGTAATTCTGATCAGAGACGGAATAATTAATCAGAAAGCAATGAAGGAACTGCGCTTTTCGGTGGATGATATTCTTGAAGCATTGAGATCAAAGGACATATTTTATATTGAAGAGGCCTGTCTTGCAGTTGTAGAAACAAACGGAACTGTAAATGTATACAAAGACCCCAACGCAAACACAAATATACAAAAGGCTAAAATACCTGCAATGCCTGTTATTTCTGACTGCAAAATAATACAGAAAAACCTTGATATTGTTGAATGCAGTATTGATAAACTTGAATCCATACTGAAAAAAAGAGACCTTACCGCTGACCGTATTCTTCTTATGACTCTTGACATCAACGGAAACTACACTATTACAGTAAAGGAGGATATATAATTTGAAACATATTGCAGCAACAGCCGTATGTATTGTATTGATTGCTTTTTATACTGTCTTTTCATATATTTTTATAGGTCGTTTTTACGATAATATGACATACGAACTGATAAATTTATGCAACAGTGATTATTCCGAAAACTGCATAAATGAAATAAGAACTCTGTTTGAAGACAATAAGAAAATACTGCTTGTTATCGTCAACAAAGAATATATAAATTCTGTAGAAGAAAACATAATCCGTATGGAATGTGCCGCACATTATAACAATCTGCAGGATATTGCTGTATGTGAAAGATTAATACAAAGCAGTATTGAAGAAATAAAAAAATCAAGCCATACACTTTATTAGCTGTGTATGGCCTGAAATTATTCTTTTAATTTTCTGTTTTCTTTTTGAGGAGCTCGCTGAGTTCTTCAAAAAATGTATTGATATCACTGAACTGTCTGTAAACAGATGCGAAACGCACATATGCAACTTCGTCAAGCTTTTTGAGTTCTTCCATAACCATTTCGCCTATTTCTATGGAAGATACCTCTGTTTTAAGGCTGTTTACCAGTTTATATTCTATATTGTCTGTAGCTTTTTCAAGCTCCTGCATGGATACAGGGCGTTTTTCACAGGATTTAATCATACCTGCAAGAATTTTATCTCTGTTGAACGCCTGCATTGAACCATCTTTTTTTACAACTGTAATCGGTGTGATTTCCACAGTTTCAAAGGTGGTGAATCTCTTCTGACAGGACATACATTCTCTGCGTCGTCTTATTCTCTGATTGTCTTCAGTAGGTCTTGAATCAATAACCTTACTGTCATTCTTTCCGCAAAAAGGACATTTCATAATGCTTACCTCGCATTTGTTAAATATATATTAAGTATATAATTTTTAAAGGTAATATGCAAGAGAATTATGCATATTTCTGCAGTTTATTCACTGCTTCCATAAGCTGACTGTCCGATTTTATCATCGGTGAATATAGTTCAACAAGGGCTGCTTCTGCATCTGTATTTTCTCTGATGTATCTGAAAAACCTGTCAAAATTAAAGCTGCCTGTAAAAGGAACAAGACTGTGATTCCTGCCTGTAAAATCACTTATATGCAGATGACTTATTCTGTCTTTGGTCAATTCAAGTATTTTATATATACTCTGCCTTGATTTTACCGCCTGTTTGATATCAAATGTAAATTTAATATCCCTGTCCGCATATTTAACAAATTCTTCTATATTTTTAATATATCCGCATTTGAATCTGAACACATTTTCCTGTGAAATGTACACTCCGTATTCTCTTGCACGGCGGGAAAGTTTGTTCAGATTATTGCAGTATCTTTGCATATCCATAAAATCATACGATGCAAGACATCCGTGAATAACCACATATCTGCATCCCAGTATGTTGCAGGCTTTGAAATATTCTTCATACAGTTCTATACTGTCATCCAGTTTGTAGTCGTGCTTTGAAAAGAACATAAAACTTTCAATTGCTGATGTATACGGATGAACAGAAACCACCTTCATCCCATAATCGTCAATAATCTGTCTGAGATTTATAAGAAATTCTTTCTTTAATTCACTGTGGGTATTGAAGAAAATTTCTATGTACTTTACACCAAGTTCTCCTGCTCTTTTTACCGCCTCGGTTGTTTCCTGCGGAAAAAAACATCCTGTTGAGATACCAAAATTCACAGTTAATCACCTCTTTAAAAAGTATACCGCACATTTTAAAAAATGGAAACCTGTATTTCAAGGTTTCCATTTTTTGTATTAATTATTTTGCTTTTTTAGCTTCTTTTTTCTTTTCGTAGTCTACCCATGTAGGACCTGCAATACAGATTGTGGAGTAAACACCGGAAATCATACCCAATGTAAGCGGGAATGCAAATGTTGTAATGCTGTCAAGACCTGCAACAATTGCAACTACACATACTGTACCAAGAGCAATAATTGTGGAAACAGTTGTATTGACGGAACGAACCAGAGACTGGTTGATACTGAGGTTTACAAGCTGGTCGTGCTTCATGGATGGGTAAAGCTTTTTGTTTTCTCTTACACGGTCATAGATAACAACTGTGTCATTTACAGAGTAACCGAGAATTGTAAGCAGCGCTGCAATAAAGTTACCGTTGATTGCAAAACGGCAGAGTGCAAACACGCCGAAGATAATAATAAGGTCGTGAATAAGAGCAATGATAGCTGTGGAACCTGCTGCAAGGCCACCGATTCTTCTGAATCTGATTGTGATGTAAACAAGGATAAGTGCACAAGCTGCAACAAGACCTACAATACTCTTGGCAAAGAATTCTTTACCGATTGTCGGGTTAACATTGTTTACTTCCAGCTGTTCTACATTATTTTCAGCATATTTTTCACCGAGCATAGCATCAATTTCAGCAAGTTTGTCTGTTGTAACTGTCTGTTCGCCAGGAAGTGTTACTGTAATTGTATCCTTGCCTGTTGCCACATTGTTACCCTGCTGAACAGAAAGTTCATTACCAAGGATTTCCTTGAAGTCTGCTTCGATATCGGAAGCGGAAATTTCGTTTTCGTAGCCGTATGTGAGCAGTGCGCCGCCCTTGAACTGAATGTCCATGGAAACACCTGCAACAGCACTGTATACAAAAATGATTGCAATAAGTGCAGCAGAAACAATGTAGAACTTTTTGCTGTTTGCAATAAAGTTGAACATTTTCTTTGCTTTGTAGGACTTTTTAGCACCGTACAGTGCAGGGTTGCGGAACATATTCATTTTTGACACGCTTCTGAGCATAAGTCTTGATGCTGCGATACCATAAACAAAGTTCATGATAACACCGATGAGAAGTGTGTAACCGAAGGAGTAGATTGCACCTGCTGTAGCAGGACCGAACATAAAGAAGATTGGTGAGAAGATTTTTGCAAACAGGCCGTCTGTAGGACCAAATGCGCCCATAAGAACAGCTGCAACGATAACAACTGTTACGTTACCGTCGATGATTGGTGCAAGACCTCTTTCAAAACCGTTTGTGAGAGCTTCATCGATACCGTTGCCGTCACGGAGTTCTTCTTTG
>JAFSCM010000036.1 GCA_017436765.1 Oscillospiraceae bacterium | reverse complement strand
CAGGCGTTTATTCTTCCCGAAGGCAAAAAAGAACCGTATCATATTATGCATCGTATGTTTGAGCGCGGTATCAGAGATGATGACATCCGAGAATATATGACAAATGCCAAATGTATGTTTGTTCAGTGGCAGGGGAAACGGCGAGTATATTATTCAGATAAAGGAGTTTGCGTTATAACGAAATCTGATGATGATTGGATTTTTAAAACTGCGTGGACCGAAAGAGATTTTGATGAATCTACAGAACTGATAATGGAGGTAATCAATAAATATGCCTAAGACAACATTAGACTATGATAGCGAGCACTATTGCCCGGTATATAAAAGAGTAATTCATCCGGACTTGTGTTACGATTCCTTGATGTGTTTAAATAGATGTTTTAAAATTTCGTCAACTGAGGAATTACAGGAAGTAGAGGATATTGAAAAAGCCAGAGAAATCTGTGCAGAATGTCCATACAGTGAATTATAGAAAGCACTTTGCGAAGGACATAAATGTCCCTGACAGAGTGCTTTTATATTTACATCGATACGTGCATCTTTTTCAAAAACATGCACGTATACAAACAAAATAATCAATCAATACCACCCGTCAGCAATGGCAGGTGGTATTTTTATACCCATTTACAAGAAAAGGAGAACAAACATGAAACTTAAAGTATTGAAAGAATTTTTTGACAGAAAAGAGGATAAATATGTTTATCCGTCCAAGACACCGACAATTGAACGCGAAGGAGTACGTGCAGCGGAGCTGATCAGCGCAGGTGTGGCAGAGGAATATGTGGGATATCTTTCCAAAAAGGCGTTGCAACAAAAAACAGCCTGAGATTTCTCTCAGGCTGCGGTTGTGTGTTTTTTTACAGATACATAAAGCTATGTAATCCTGTACAATGTTGATTAGCCAACAAGTCTCTGTACAAGGCTAACCATATCGCCAACGTTTGCAAGGCCGTTTACATCGCTGAGCTGGAATTTAACGGAGAATTTCTTTTCGATAGCAACAAGCAGGTTGATCTGTTCAAGGCTGTCCCAGTCTTCAATATCTTCTGCTGTTGTTTCGTCTGTAAGTTCAATTTCTTCATCGTCAAAAATGTCTCTGAAAATTTCTGTAAGTTCTTCAAAAATAGCTTCTCTTGTCATAATTTATACCTCTTCCATTTTAATAACTTCGTTTTTGTTTTTGTAATCTGCAGGGATTGTGTATGTGTAGTATTTTGCGCCGTCTTCTTCTCTTACAAGTGTAAGACCAAGTTCTTCATAGAAGTCCTTGATTATAACATTCTTTGCAGTTGGCAGATAGCTTGCATTTACTGTTGTAATACCGCGTGCTGCACACTGTTTTACAAAGTAGTCAAACATTGCAAATTCAAAATGGCGTTTGAACACTCGGCAGCTCATAACCCAGAGGTCGATTGTTGCTGTTTTGTCTTCTACAGATGCAATAAACAGCTGTGTAATGCCGTTGTCACCAAACTTGTCCACAAGTTTGGCATAGGCGGAAATGTAGTGTTCGCTGTCTGCAATAATACCGTCAACTTCGCCCTGTGTATATCTTCTTGTTGTAAAGTTGAACTGGTTTGTCTTGTTGATAAGCTGTGTTATTCTTTCGCTGTGAGCAGCGGAGAATGCACCTATTTCGCTGGACATATCAAGGCTTAACAGATAATCCTTGTAGTCGCCGAAGCTTGCCTGTGCCTGTGCGCGCTGGGCGTTCTGCTTGTACATTTCGTTGCGCTTTGCATCGTCCTTTGTAAAGGTTGTAATTTCAAAGAAACCTGCGCGGTCGATAGCTTTGATGTAATCTTCAGGGCAGGAAACTTCAGGCACTGTAACGGAAAGGGAATTTCTTACAATATCTCTTTCCACAGGGTTGTCGTCGATAAACACAAAGCTGTCTTCGCCGATGTTGATTTCCTTTGCAATATTTGCAATATTCTGGTGTTTTGGTTCCCAGTTTGCCTTGAAGCAGATAAAGTCGTCAACATTAAGAGGAGCTTCCCTGCGGTCTGTAAAGCCTTTCTTTGCAATTGCTTCTTCATTTTTGGAGCATACATTCAGCATAATGCCAAGGCCTGTCAGCTTTTTAAGATATGCCTGGAATTCTGTATAGCTCATGCCTGCAGGCTGTTCGTTGCCGATTGTGATGCCCTCAACACCGTCATCACCGATAACGCCGCCCCAGAGAGTGTTGTCAAGGTCGCAGATAACGCTCTTTTTGTTTTTGCCGAGAACGGATTTGATGATGTTTGCAATACTGAATGTAAGTTCAGGTATTCTGTCCACAGAAACTGCATATTTGTAAAGATACCAGCTTTCAAGGTTAAACCAGTTGTCCAGACCTGCAAGGGTGGAGAGGTAGTCGATATCGTTTACATAGAAGTTGTCTGTGTTTGCGGCAAAATCAGCAATCATAAGGTTAAGGCGTGTTGTATAGTTTACAACACCCTGTGGCACAACTGCATCCTTGTTGCCGTACATACGGTAGAAAGGCTTTTCAAAGTTGTTTACAATAACAATGCTGCCGAAGCTGAGTGCCTTTTCGTAGCAGGCCTTGAACTTTGCAAATTCGTTGTTCAGTTTTGTATTTACATCATCGGCACTGTCTGCAGGAACAGGCAGGTTTTCAAGGTTCTTGCTTGTTGTGTGTATGTAGATGAAATCAGGGCCGAATTCTTTCAGTGCGCCGTCATCAAACATCAGGTCTTCGTAATATCTTGCATACTGTCCCTGATAGAAAACAGGCTTGATGCCGTAGTTCAGCAGAAACAGCTCAAGAATGTTCTGCACTTCACCGATTGTGGAACCGCTGAGGATAGCGATTTTCTTTTCAATCAGCCCTTCTTTGAGCAAAAGTTCTTTTTTAAGTTTTTTCTTTTTCTGCAGTATAAGTGCAGAGTCAAAAGGATAATCCAGAATTGACAAAATACAACACTCCTTGTCAGATTATTAAAATATATTGATATATGAATTCAACTGATAAATGTGCATAATACACCTTTTAAAGTATATCACAATAAATATAAATAATCAATAAACAGCACAAATGTGTTAAAAAAATAACCAATTGTTTAAAACTGATTTTTTGTACAAAATATACAGAAATATTAACCTGTGTTTATAATGTTGTCCTGCCCGCGGAGCGGATATATACCATATCACCAATTTGTCATATTTTTAGTGTTGAATTTTATCTGTAAAAAAAGTATAATTGTATGGAACATTTATACTTTAATATCGAAAAGTGTTTTTTGATGCGGAAAATGCTATAACCCAAGGTCTTCAAGGCGGCTCTGCAGCTGGTTAAGATTGTCAACATGGATGCCTTTGCGCAGCAGTTCAATGTCGTTTTCGGGCAGCAGATGGGTGTATATGTCATAAACCGCGGCAGGCTCTTTGCAGCCTTCTTCAAAAACAGCAACTTTTCCGCCAAAATCGGCTATTATATAGCCTGTCTGTACTTCGCTTTCAGCAGAAATACTGTTATTTTTTGGTATAAGAGTATATATGCTTACCATTATAAGAATGGTGAAAAATATTGTAGAAAGTGCAACAATCAGTTTTTTCATAAAATATAACCTCACTTTATATTTTAGAATTGGCGGTTTTGCAGAAAAAATACAATAATCTCATACATAATCCGTTATGTATCAAATGGGAGGTAATGACTATTAAAAAGTATAGTAAAAAACCGGCTCAGGATAAAAAGTCCGATACAGCAAAAAAATCAGCAAAAACAACCAGAAAATCAAGAAAAGGCCTTGTAAAGAAACTGCTTTACTGGTGCGGTGTTCTTGTATGTTTAGGTGTAATGGTTGGTTCTGTTGCAGCTGTATGGCTTGCATCTTATCTTGTTGACGCAACAAAGGAAGATGACAGATTCCTTAATCTCAATGATGTTAAGCTGGCATACACAACAATCCTTTATGCAGAAGATCCTGAAAATCCGGGGCAGTACATTGAATATCACCGTCTCAGAAACGACACAGAAAACCGTGTATGGGTAGACCTTGACAAAATCCCGCAGGATGTTATCGATGCATTTATCGCAATCGAAGACAAGGACTTCTACAAACACAACGGTATCAATATCAAGCGTACAATAGCAGCAGCTATCAACGAATACACACCTATCAAGCTTTTCTCCAGCAGACAGGGTGCTTCCACAATCACACAGCAGCTTGTTAAAAACCTTACTGAAGATATGGATGTGGAAGGTCTTGGCGGTCTTTTCCGTAAACTGCGCGAAATTTTCCGTGCATGGACACTGGAAAAGAACTACTCCAAGGATATGATTCTGGAAGCTTATCTCAACACCCTGCGCCTTTCCGGTCAGCTGGGTGGTGTACAGGCAGGTGCAAACGTTTATTTCGATAAAGATATAAGCGATGTAACCCTGGCACAGGCTGCGTCCATCGCTGCAATCACAAATGCACCGACATATTACAGCCCTATTGCAAATCCTGACAACAACGTTGAAAGACGCGACTATATTCTTTATCTCATGCTGGAAAATGAGATGATCACACAGGCAGAATATGATGAAGCAATCGCAGAAGAACTTGTTGTTGTAACAGATCACGAAACAGTGGCATCATCCGATGTAACAAGTTACTTTACAGATATGGTTATCAATCAGGTTATTGAAGACCTTCAGACAGAACTTGATATGACAGCAGGTGAGGCAACAAGCTATCTTTACAGCGGCGGCTTAAGAATTTACACAACCGTAAATCCTATAATCCAGACAGCTATGGAAGAGGAATTTACAACTGATGGCGACACTTTCGGCGGTAAAAATTATAAAGAAGCAGTTGTAAAAGACGACGCAACAGGGGAAGATGTTATCATCTATCCTCAGGCAGCTATGGCGGTTATCGACTATGACGGCAAGGTGGTCGGCGTTGTAGGCGGTCTTGGCGAAAAAACTGCTGACCGTTCCCTTAACCGTGCAGTTGACTCTGTGCGTCCTGTAGGTTCCACAATGAAACCTATCGGTGCATATGCACCTGCTATTGATATGGGTTACATCAACTATTCTTCAGGTCTTCCTGATATGCCTTTCAAGAAGATCAAAGATCCTGAAACAGGGGAAGAACGCGACTGGCCAAGAAACTATGTTGGTGAAGGTATCTACGAAGAAATCAACATCCCTGTAGTACACGCAATCGAACGTTCTCTCAATACAATTGCTGTATGGACAGTTGATATGCTTGGCCCTGAAAATGCATACGACTTCCTTACAAATACACTCAACATTTCCACACTTGTTCCTGCGGATATTGACCACGGCCCTATGGCTCTCGGTTCCTTGTCCTACGGTATCTCTCCGCTGGAAATGGCAGCAGCATATGCAATGTTCGGCAACGGCGGCGTATACACAACACCATATTGCTACACAACAGTTGAAACAGCACAGGGCGATGTAATACTTGAAAAACAGGTTACAACAGTTCAGGCTATCAGCGAAGATACAGCATATATTATGAACCGTGCTCTCCGTCAGGTTATCGTTGGTTCCCGAGGTACAGCAGCAAACGTTGGCGGTCCAAGCCGCATGGAATCTGTTGGCAAAACAGGTACAACCTCCGATGATATGGACCACTGGTTTATCGGTCTTACACCTTACTACTGTTCTGCAGGCTGGTGGGGTTATGATGAACAGATTCCGCTTTCTGTAAACTATGCAAAACATCCGCCAACACTGGCATGGAAAAATGTTATGAATATTGCACAGGCAGATCTGGAATACAAAAACTTCCCTACATCAGACGGTGTTATCACACTGAACTACTGCAAGGACACAGGTGACCTGGCAACAGAATCCTGCCCGAATCAGGGTACAGGCTATTATACAGAGGACAACAAGCCTGCAACAGTGTGCTATATGCATTAACAGAATAATAATCAGAAAGACAGACTTTAGCGGTCTGTCTTTTTTTGTGCGGCTGCGTATGGATATTTTATGTATAAGTAGATATAAGTGTGAAAATAACAGTTGAAACACAAGCAAAAGTTATGTATAATATATTAAATAATCATATATTCAAGTTGAAACTTTTTATATAAACTGTACAGATTGTGAAAGTATACTGTTAAAGGAGAAAATATATGTCAGGTAAATTTTTACTCGTGGACAGCGAAGTTCTGCCGGAAGTTTTTATCAAAACAATAGAGGCAAAGCAGCTTCTGGCATCTGGAGAGGTAAAAAGCCTTTCTGCTGCTGCCCAGGCTGTGGGGATATCCAGAAGTGCCCTTTATAAATACAAGGATAAAGTATTTGAAGCAATAGAAACCAAAAAAGCAGTTATAACAATTTCCGTGGTGCTCAAGGATGTTCTCGGTGCACTTCAGAGCCTGCTCAAGCTTATTGCAAGCTATCACATCAATGTTGTTACAATCACACAGTCTGCCCCAAGTGACGGTGCGGCATCTGTGTCTCTTGACCTGCGTGTAAGCGAGATGACAGAAAGTATGGAAACTCTGCTTAAAGATATCAATTCCCAGAGCTTTGTTATCTCTGCAAAGGAAGTTATCAAATAATGGCTTACATAGTTAAATATATAAAAGAATTTACAGACCACGAAAAGATAAAAGCAGTCTGCGCCAAGGATGTTGCTCTGGGATATAAGGTAAAGGTCTTTGCTTCACCTAAAAAGCAGTGTGACATCTGTATGGACAATGTAACCTTTGAATATGTGGACAAGCCTATGGAACACGCTGTAAAAGCGGCAAAGGAACTGTATGCGGAAAAGTGTCAGATATATCTAAAGCGCGCTATATATTCTGTGGACCCCAGGGAATATGATTTTGCCGAAAAGATAAGGGAACTTGATTATCAGGAGGCCCAGGAGCTTTCGGTAAACGGCTTCAACGGAATAATGTACGAGGTTTTCGACCTTGCAAAGCGCAACAGTGTCCGCATGGAGGTGCTCAGTCTTAATGACAGCGAACCGACGGTTATAAAGGAGGTTTCGGGAGTGGGAGAAAAGATTATCAAAAGTATGTCAAAGGATACCGACATAAATGTTGTGACACTTACCAAAGTGCCTGATGTAAAGGGGCTTGTTTATCGTATATTCAAGGTTCTCAGCGATGGGGATATCTATGTGGATTCGGTTCTGCTTCCTGCTGCAAGCAAAATGATACAGGATATCAGTTTCTGTATAAAAGGCGGTGACAGGGATGCGGTGGAACAGCTGCTTATGTCAAAGCAGAAAGAACTGGGTTTCAGCGAACTGGTAATCAATGATGACGTTGCAAAAATTTCTGTTATGGGGGCAGGTTTCCACACCCAAAAAGGCATAATTGCACGTCTTTTGCAGATACTGTATGAAAACGATATAAATATAACAACAATTTTTACCAGTGAAGTAAAAATTTCTATAGTTGTGGACAGATGCAATGCGGATAAGGCAATCCGCGCAATTCACAAGGAAATGATAAGCAGATAGAAATATCATAAAAACCCATAATAATTATGGGTTTTTATCATTTTTGCAATGTTTTTACTGGAAATTAACACAATTGTTTGGTAAAATAATATTTTAGCAATATGCAAATAACAGATGTTGATAAATCAATTGATATATACGGAGAAAT
>JAFSCM010000035.1 GCA_017436765.1 Oscillospiraceae bacterium | reverse complement strand
TCGGTGCCGATGCCCTTGTCTGCTACTATCTTGCAAGGCTTGCAAACCTTGCCTTCTACTGTTTCTGCTGCTATGTGGCACTGAGCTGGGCAAAGCGTTTCAGAATGATGCTCTTTGCAATTATGGCACTGCCGCTGACACTCTTCATCGCCGCAAGCTGCAACAACGACAGTATGCTTTTCGGCCTTATGTTCATCGTGTTCAGCACGGTGCTGTGCGATAAATTCAGTAAAAAACAGGCAATCGCCTTTGCGGCGGCCTTTGCGGTGCTGTGTACCAGCAAGGCAAGCTATATAGTGTTCATCCTTCTTGTGCTGCTTATGCTTGGCAGGGACGGATGGAACTTAAAGCTTAAAAAATGGCAGTATATGGCCATTGTGCTGGCGGCTTTCCTTGTGGTGTATCAGGGTATGGGTATGCTGGTTGGCCTTTTGTCCAACTACGGCGAAATTCCAAGAACAATGGAGGACTCCAACCCGTCCGCACAGCTTATGTTTATCCTTTCCAACCCTCTGCGCTACCTTGTGGTGTTCCTTGACACATTGCGCAACAACTCCTTTTTCCTTTCAACAGGGGGACTGCTGGGCTGGATTGATGTGGACATAAAGCTTGTAAGCTTTGCAACACCTGTAATGCTTCTCTGGGCAGGGGCAAAAAATGCACCGCTCCTTGATAAAAAGGACCTTTCAAAAACAGCGGTGTTCTTTATCACAACACTTTTAACCTACGCAGTTGTGCTTACAGGCATGTACCTTACCTGGACACCTGTAACCCTGCCGCAGGTTATCGGCATACAGATGCGCTATGTTCTGCCGGGCATCTTCGGCATAATGATGGTGGTGGCATACTGGCTGCGCGGCTATATGAAAGCACCTTGCGAAGGCTACGCAGAAAAGAGCGAAAAATGCGTTATGTGGGCATACTTTGTATTTGCTCTCATCACAGCGGCACTGCTCTTTGCAGCATACTATTTTACAATGAAAGCAATAGTATTTGTGTCTTGACAGACAGTTTGATTTGCAGACATAAGTCTGCAGTATATCAGGCGAACAATGTTCGCCTGCATATGTACTTTTGACACCAAAAGTACCAAAAGTGGCGCTGATTGCGATGCAGCGCACCCACGCCAAGATGTACGCGGCTCGCTGACTGCCTCATTGTGCTGGCCCGCCTGCGCACGTCGGCAGTCACGACCGTCTGCTGTCGCAGCCGACCTTTGACGCGGCCGCAGATTGTTATTTGGGAGTTCCACTCCCAAACCCTTGGAAGTATCCTTATAACGATATAAAACATATATCAGAAAACGGAGGTTTACAATGAATACAAAATTTATTCCGTTATCGGTGCCGAATTTTGAAGGCAACGAAGAAAAATATGTAAATGATGCAGTAAAATCCACCTGGGTTTCCACAGGCGGCGGTTATGTTACAAAATTTGAAGAAAGCCTTGCAGCGTATGTTAAAATGCCTCAGGCGGTGGCAACAGCCAGCGGCACAGCGGCACTGCACCTTGCGCTTATCGTTGCAGGTGTCGGCCCTGGTGACGAGGTTATCGTGCCTGCCCTTACATTTATCGCTGCGGTAAACCCTGTTAAATATTCAAACGCAGAGCCTGTTTTTGTGGACTGCGACGATTATCTGTGTATGAACCCTGACAGCGTGCTGGCTTTTCTCAGAGAAAACTGCGAAATCCGTGACGGCAGAACATACAATAAAAACACAGGCGCACATGTAAAGGCAATGATGCCTGTTCATGTTTTCGGCAACATCTGCGATATGGAAAAGCTTATGGATATTGCCGCAGAATATAACCTTACAGTTATCGAAGACTCCACCGAGGCACTGGGCAGCTACATAAAGACAGGCAGATATGCAGGCAAATTTGCAGGCACAATCGGCGATGTGGGCTGTTACAGCTTCAACGGCAACAAAATAATCACCACTGGCGGCGGCGGTATGCTGGTTTCCAACAGACCTGAATGGGCAAAAAGGGCAAAACACCTTTCCACCCAGGCTAAAAGCGACGAGGTGCGCTTCTTCCACGACGAAATCGGCTATAACTACCGCATGACAAACCTGCAGGCTGCTCTTGGCGTTGCACAGATGGAATGCCTTGAAAAGTTTATCGGGGTTAAGGAACGCAACTATAATTTCTATGTGGAAAATCTCCACGGAAAAAACGGCCTTGAAATTCTGCCGTTCCGCAGCGATATCCGTTCAAACAAGTGGTTCTACTCGGTGCTTCTCAGGGATACAGACAAATCCACAGACGATATTCTGCAGGGTATGAGCGAAGCTAAAATCCAGACAAGACCAATCTGGAAGCTTATCAGTGACCTTGAACCTTACAAAAATGCACAGCGCACAGACCTTTCAAAGGCACATTATTACTTTGAAAGGGTTGTGAACATACCGTGCACCACAAACCTTACCCTTGAGGACGCAAAGGTTGTGGCAGACAGACTCCTGGAAATCACAGAGTAAACCGGTTGCACACGGGCTGGGTCCGCTGCATGCCAACAGCGGCAGTTCTGGTGACTTTTGCTGTCAGAAGTCACATCCGGAGGACAGCAGCGATATATTAATATTGGGTTTGGCAAATAAACAGTTTGTGAAAACAAAAGGAACTAATATGCTTATTGATAAAATCCTTATCAGCGAAGAAATCACCGTGCTGGAAGCTATGACACAGCTGGAACAGACGGGCAGACAGATTCTCATCATCGCCCCTGAACTTAAGCTCAAGGGCGTTGTTACCGATGCGGATATCCGCCGCCACATCATCCACGGCGGCAGTCTGGAGGACAGAATCAGTCTTGTGGCAAACTACAGCCCGAAATATCTGGGCATCGCACACAAAAGCGAAGCTGTGGACTATATGGTTAAAAAATCAATCTCCGCCCTGCCTCTCCTCGACAACGAGGGCAGAATTGTAGAGGTGGTTTTCTACGATGAGAACAATCTGAAGACAGAGAAAAAACTTGACCTGCCTGTTGTGATTATGGCAGGCGGCCTTGGCACCCGTCTTTACCCTTACACAAAGATTCTGCCAAAACCTCTCATCCCGGTTGGGGAAAAACCGATTATCGAGCATATTATCGACCGTTTCCACTCCTTCGGCTGCAACGATTTCAACCTTGTGGTAAACCACAAAAAGCATATGATAAAGGCATATTTCAACGAGCTGAACAAGGATTATAATGTGGACTTTGTGGAGGAAGAAACCTTCCTTGGCACAGGCGGCGGTTTAAGCCTTCTGAAAGGAAAAATCGACACACCGTTCTTTCTCACCAACTGCGATGTGCTTATAGATGCGGACTACAACGACATCTGGAAATTCCACAGACAGCAGGGCAACCTTATCACCGTTGTGTGTGCCTTCAAGCATGTCACAATTCCTTACGGGGTGTTTACCCTTAACGAAAACGGCGAAATCAAGGACATCACCGAAAAACCTACAATGAACTTCCTTACCAACACAGGTATGTACATAGTGGACAAGCGTGTGGTGGACGAGCTTGAGGAAAACCACAAATGCGGTTTCCCTGATATTATCGAAAAGTACAGAAATCTGGGAGAAAAGGTGGGCGTTTATCCTGTAAGCGAGAACAGCTGGATGGATATGGGTCAGCTGGAAGAGCTGGAGGATATGCGCAGAAGACTGGAAAACAGATAGAAAAAACCTTCCGTACAGAGAGAAGATACCTTGAACAGAGCAGATACAGTAAAAGGAGATTGTTATGTCAAACAGTTTTGCAGACCAGCTGAGAAATACACAGCCGACACCACCGCCCCAGAAGTCTGACAAGAGAACAGAGTTCAGAAAAAAACAGAGCAGAACACCACAGCGTTACTGTGACAATATTATTTCTGCCTTCAAACGCAGATGCGAGACAGAAGCCAGAAACGGAAAAAGAAAAGCGGAATGGGCCTCCTGCATGGAGACAAACTACGGCGACAGCTATACCTACAATGTGGGTTATATGGGCTGGGGCGAAAAAGCCTATGCCTATGAGTATGCACAGGAGGTAAAGGCACTGCTGGAAGCAGAAATTTCCCGTATGGCTTTTTCATCCTATGCAGTTTCTGTAGTAAGCAACAATTCCCCTGGGTTCCGCGGAAAGACATCGTATAAATACGGTTTCAAAATAGCGGTGCGCTGGTAACAGATAAAAAGATAAATGGCGGCCGCTAAACGACCGCCATTTTTGTTTTGTCAAAATTCAGACGAATTTTATACAAAGGCTTTTTATTGCATTAAAAGTGTGATAAAATAAAAACAAGTATGAGATAAAATAACCTGTAAAGGAGAATATATATGTCAGTTTTGATTATTGCCGAAGCAGGCGTAAACCATAACGGCTCCCTTGAACTTGCAAAAAAAATGGCGGATGTGGCAAAAGCGGCAGGTGCTGATATCGTAAAATATCAGACAGCAAAGCCGGAACTTGTTGTAAGCCGTTTTGCACAGAAGGCAGAATATCAGAAAGAAAAAACAGGTGCGGACGAAAGCCAGCTGGAGATGATAAAGAAAATCCACTTCGGCTTTGAAGCACACAGAGAATTGAAGGAATACTGCGATTCCATCGGCATTATGTACCTGTCTACACCTTTTGATATGGACTCCATCGATTTTCTGGCAGATATGGATATGCCTGTGTGGAAAATCCCATCGGGCGAAATCACAAACCTGCCGTATCTTGAAAAGGTGGCACAGCTTAAAAAACCGATTATTATGTCCACAGGTATGTGCGAGATAGAAGAGGTAAAGGCAAGCCTTGATGTGCTGTATAAAAACGGCGCAACAGATGTTACAATTCTCCACTGCAACACCGAATATCCGACACCGCTTAAAGATGCAAATGTAAAGGCTATGCTGGACTTGCAGAAGAACTTCGGCACGAAAATCGGCTATTCCGACCACACTCTCGGTCTGGAAGCACCCCTTGCCGCAGTTGCCCTTGGTGCAGAGGTTATCGAAAAGCACTTTACCCTTGATAAAAACATGGAAGGCCCTGACCATGCTGCAAGCATGAATCCTGATGAACTTGTGGCACTTGTAAAAGCAATCCGCAACACAGAACTTGTGCTGGGCAGCGGTGTAAAGACAGTTACCGAAAGTGAAGCCAAGAACAAGGACATCGCAAGAAAGAGCATCGTTGCAAAGGTGGAGATAAAAGCAGGGGAAACCTTTACTGCCGAAAATCTCACCGTAAAACGCCCCGGCAACGGCATCAGCCCTATGAAATGGTATGATGTTATCGGCAAAACTGCAAAACGCGATTTTGAAATTGATGAACTTATTGAAATGTAATTTGGTTTAAGGGTACTTGCAGGGTGGTGTAATGGAGGGCAGAGCCCTCCTTATAACAGATATGTATCGCCGCAGAACTTGCTCAGACACGGGCGCGTTGCGTACGGACATTTGTTCGCAGTAGCGCTATACGGCTTGGGCGGCAGTATGGTTCATATTTCCACGTGGGTCCGCTGCATCGTAATCAGCGGGACTTTTGGTTACTTTTGGTCACAAAAGTAACGTCCAAAGGACAAATTTTTTGGTACTTTTGATGTCAAAAGTACATAATAAAACGGTTTTTTGATTAAAAAGGTTTTTTATGAAAAAAGTTTTTGTTGTAACCTCCACCCGTGCCGACTGGGGCCTTCTGAAACCCGTCTGCGCACGGCTGGAAAAGGAAGAAAATATTCAGCTTGTCATAGTTGCCACAGGCACACATTTAAAGGCTGAATACGGCAACACAATAGAAGAAATCCGCCGTCACGGCTTTGAGCCCAAGTATATGGTGGATATCCTCAAGTTCGGCAACGATGACAGGGCGGTGGCAAAAACAATTGCCCACACCATCGAAGAATTTACGGTGCTGTTCAGCTTTGACAGGCCTGACCTGCTGCTTGTGCTTGGGGACAGATACGAGATGTTCGCTGTCTGCACAGCCGCATCTGCCCTCGGCGTGCCTGTTGCACACATTTCGGGCGGCGATGTAACGGTGGGAGCAAAGGACGATTTCTACCGCCACTGTATGACGGCTATGGCAAATCTCCACTTCCCGTCCTGTGACGACAGCTACAACCGACTGTTAAGGCTCGGTCAGCACCCGTCAACCGTTCACAATGTGGGCGGCCTGGGGGATGAAAATATCAGAAATCTTGAGCTTATGCCATTGGAAGAACTGGAAAACAGCCTCGGGTTCGGTAATCTCACACCTTTCCTGCTTATCACCTACCACCCTGAAACGCAGAAGGGCACACCTGAAGCCGATATGCAGAACCTGCTTGATGCCCTTGATGAAGTGGACGGTTACAATATGATTTTCACCAAGTCCAACGCAGATGCAGGCGGCGAAATTATCAATAAAATGGTGGACGATTACTGCGAAAAACACAGCGACAGGGCAAAAGCCTTCTTCTCGCTTGGCCTTAAACGATATCTGTCCGCTATGAAATACTGTGCCGCAGTGGTGGGCAACTCCTCCAGCGGTGTGGTGGAAACACCTACATTCAAAGTGCCGGCGGTGAATATCGGCGACAGACAGAAGGGCCGCTATATTGCAGAAAATGTTATCTGCACAAAGGATGATAAAGACAGCATTCTGCACGGCATTGAAAAGGCACTTTCCGCAGAGTTTGCTCAGGTTGCCGCCACGGCAGAAAGCCCCTACCACAAGGACTGTGTGCCAAGTGAAGAGATAACAAGGAAGATAGTGGAATATGTAAATTCCAATCATAATACAGTTAAAATTTTTTATGACGGAGAATAATTATGAAAGCATTGATTGTGGGCCTCGGCTCAATGGGTAAAAGAAGAATAAGACTCTTAAAGGGTATCGACCCGTCCATCGAAATCATCGGTGTTGACACCTGGGACGAAAGAAGAAATCAGGTGGAGGAAATGGGCCATAAAACCTTTACTTCCATCGCAGAAGCGGCACAGGAAAAACCCGATGTTGCATTTGTATGCACAGCACCGCTCAGTCACTATGCAATTCTCAAGGAACTGCTTACATACAAAATCAACTCCTTTACAGAACTGAACCTTGTAAAGGACGGCTACGAAGAGCTTATGGCACTTGCAAAGGCAAACGACACAGTGCTGTTCCTCTCCTCCACAATGCTCTACCGCGGCGAAATCAATTTTATTCTCGATGAAGTTAAAAAGTACGATAAACCTGTAAGTTATATCTACCACATCGGTCAGTACCTGCCTGACTGGCATCCCTGGGAAAGCTACAAAAACTTCTTTGTGGGCAACAAGCGCACCAACGGCTGCCGCGAAATCTTCGGAATAGAAATGCCATGGCTTATCGAAGCCTTCGGCAATGTGAC
>JAFSCM010000004.1 GCA_017436765.1 Oscillospiraceae bacterium | reverse complement strand
GAACGGTATGGGTAATGACGGTACAATGCAGACACTTTACCAGATGCAGCAGAATCAGCAGGCTGTAATAAATCCTGCACATCAGGCAGCTGTTCAGAACGGCGTTGGCATGACACCTCCTGTACAGCCTGCAGCAAACGGATGGACATGTGCCTGCGGTGCAACAAACACAGGCAAATTCTGTGCTGAATGCGGCAGTCCGAAACCTGCAGAAGAAGGCGGCTGGACATGTGCCTGCGGCGCTGTAAACAAAGGTAAGTTCTGCCCTGAATGCGGTGCAAAAAAACCTGCTGGCGTTCCTGTTTACAAATGCGATAAATGCGGCTGGGAACCTGAAAAAGGCGTAACACCACCAAAATTCTGTCCTGAATGCGGCGACAGATTTGATGACGGCGATATAATCTGACAATTTAAAACCTCTTTTACCTAATAAAATATACAGCCTTCTGATACGCCGTATGACTGTCAGTAAACATACGGCAGAAATCAGAAGGTCAGAAAAGGAGAAACACTATGGGACTTTTTGATAAAATTTTTGAAAAGAAAATATGTTCTATCTGCGGCGGAGAGATAGGTCTGCTTGGCAACAGAAAACTGGAAGACGGCAACTGCTGCAAAACCTGTGCAGGCAAACTTTCTCCATTTTTCAGTGACAGACGCTCCAGTACAGTAGAAGAAATCAAGCAGCAGCTCAGCTACCGTGAAGCAAACAAAGATGAAGTTGCAAAATTCAACACAACACGCGTTATCGGCGGCGACAGCACAAAAATTTACATTGATGAAAATGCACGCAGATTTATGGTTACATCAGCAAGAAATCTTGCAGATGCAAACCCTGATGTCATCGATTTTGCACTGGTAACAGGCTGTGAAATTGATATTAACGAAGACCGTGAAGAAGAAAAACGCAAGGATGCCGAAGGCAATATGGTAAGCTATATGCCTCCGCGTTACACCTGCAGTTATGACTTTAATTTTACAATTTTTGTAAATCATCCATATTTCAGCGAAATCAACTTCCGCCTCAACTCTTCCTCTGTTCAGACAACACCTGAAGGCGGTGTACCGGCAATGCGTATACCTGACCCGAGAAACAATTATGAATACAGAGAATACGAACAGATGGGCAACGATATCAAAGCTATCCTTACCCAGGCCCGCCAGGATGCAAGAGATGAAATTGCTGCAGCAAATGCACCAAAAACTGCTGCAACCTGCCCATACTGTGGTGCTACAACAATTCCTGATGCAAACGGCTGCTGCGAATTTTGTGGCGGTGCTATGGGTTAATCACAGAAAGGTGTGACTCCTGATGAAAAAACACAACAGATTAATAGGTATCCTGCTTGCTGCAGCACTTATGTTCAGCTTTACTGCGTGCGGCGGCAACGAGCCGCCTGCACCTGCAGCACCACAGCAGTCCCCTGCTCAGAGCATTGAAAAAAATGAAACACCAACTCAGCCTGAAAGCAAACCTGATGAATCCTCAGAAACTGTGCCAGAAGTTACCGCTGAGCCTGAAAAACCTGAAGAAAACATCAGCGAAAACAGTTTCAGTGCTGCTGACGCAGTTACAATGGAAGAAGTTTCCAATGGTGTAAAATACACCTTCCATACAATGCCTGTAAACGCACAGGATATTCAGGCGCTTATCGACGAATTCGGCCTTTCGGACAGACACAACACCACAGCTTTCTTTATGGCTGCTTATGTGAGATATGCAGAAAATGAAGATGACGGTCTGGCTATGATAGATGTTCTTAAAGGACCTCAGCCTTTGAGCGACAGTGACAAAGCATTTATCCGAGAACGGCTTTCAGACAAAAAATATCTGCCGAAATCATATTTTGAAGGCGCAAAACCGGAAAACAACTATGAACCTGATACTCCTTGGACAATCGTTGTTTCTGATGAAGCTGTAAGCGCACCTGAAGGATACAGCTACACAACAGTATCCAGCGGCGGTGCTGACAGTCCGAGAAGGGTTTGTCTGCGCATAAAAGGTGATGACCACTATCTCTGGGAATATAACGGAGTATTTCTCAGCATCCGTCTCCCTGCAGAAGAAGACCCGTGGTTATAAAGAAAAAAGGGGGCTTCGGCTCCCTTTTTGTGATTTGAAAACATTAAAATTCATATACAAAGGAGGCTGATTGAATGGCAACACAGGTAACCAACTATCAGTGCCCTGCATGTACAGGCCCTCTGCATTTTGTAGGTGAAAGCGGTCTGCTGGAATGTGATTACTGCCAGAGCCGCTATGCAGTGGAAGAAATTGACAAAGAGTATGCCGCTAAAAACAAAAAAGCAGAAGAAAACTTTGAAAAGGAACAGCAGAAGAAAGATAAGGAACAGTCCTGGTGGGATATGTCAGGGTTAAACAGTCATTGGGGTGAAGACGGCGCAAAAATGAAAGCCTACAGCTGCCCTTCCTGTGCAGCAGAAATCATCTGTGATGATACAACCGCTGCAACAAGCTGCCCTTACTGCGGCAACCCGTCCATTGTTCCCGGACAGTTTGGCGGTGTACTTAAACCTGACTATGTTCTTCCGTTTAAACTCAGTCACGAAGATGCAAAGAAAGCCCTTAAAGACTACTATAAAGGCAAAAAATTCCTGCCAAAGGAATTTACCGCGAAAAACAAAATCAGCGAACTTAAAGGCGTTTATGTTCCGTTCTGGCTGTTCAGCTGTAAGGCGGATGTGGATGTGGAATTTGACGCAACAAGCGTGACAACTCACAGAGAAGGCAACTACAATGTGACCACTACTGCCCATTATGATGTGCGCCGAAGCGGTACAGTACCTTTTGAAAATATCCCTGTGGACGCATCAAAGAATATGCCGGACGCCCATATGGATGCTGTGGAACCTTTTGATTATTCTCAGCTCAAACCGTTTTCCATGTCATATCTGCCTGGATATCTTGCAGAAAGATACGGTCAGAGTGCCGAAGAAAGCGTTGAACGCGCCGAAACCCGTGCAATCAACACTGCTGTCGAACAGATGTATGAAGATGCAAGCATCAGCTTTTCCGGCTGTTCGGTAAGAAATAAAAATGTTAAGCTTGAGCGCGGCAAGGTACACTATGCCCTGCTGCCTGTATATATGCTGACAACAAAATACAACAACCAGAACTACATATTTGCCATGAACGGCCAGACAGGCAAATTCGTGGGCAATCTGCCTGTAAGCAAAAGCAAATACTGGACATATTTCCTTGGCATAGCTGCATCGGTTACTGCGGTACTCGGTACAGCAATTATGCTGTTTTTGTAAAGGAGGCGCAGATTATGAAAAAGAGACTTTTTAAAATTTCCGCGCTTGTCCTTATACTCTCGCTTATTTTCAGTTTCGGCGTTTTTGCCGAAGGCACAAAACAGTATGTTTATGACCCTGTATATCTGCTGACAGACAGCGAATATGCCGAACTCAACACACAGGCTGCAGAAATCAGCGAAAAATACGGATGTGCCGTTCATTTTGTGATAACAGATGACCCGTCCGTGAATTATGACAATATCCAGGTTTATTCTGAAGATATGTATCTTGAATCCCCTGCCCTTGGCTACGGCGATGGAAAGGACGGCGTAATGCTGGTGCTTGGCACATACGACCGCTGTTACTGGCTGCTTGCCTATGGCGACAAGGGCAACTATGCCTTTACCGATTACGGCAAGGACTGGATGAGTAAACACTTTGTTGACAAATTTGGCAATGATGACTGGTATGGCGGTTTCAAGGTATTTATCGAAGACTGTGATTACATCCTCGGTGAAGCTGAAAAAGGAAAACCGGTTGACATCTATTACGAGGAAACCGATGTTGGTGTGGAAGGCTACGGCATTGCTCTTGTTGCAGGCATTATCATCGCATTTATAGTATGCGGTATCTTCAAATCTCAGATGAAAACAGCCAATATAGCAACAAACGCAAAAAGCTACTTTAACAGAAGCGCTGTGGAAATCACAAACAGATATAACCGTCTGCTGCATACAACAGTGACAAGAACAGAAATAAGTGATGATGATAATGACGGTTCATCTTCCCGCGGAGGCACAACGGTAAACAGCCGCGGCTTCTCCGGCAAAGGCGGAAGATTCTGATTTTAAGAGGTGATATAAATGCTTAAAAACAAACTTAAAAAATTTGCAGCTTTAATGGTTGCACTGGCAATGGTTATGGCTCTGACAGCCTGCGGAGGCGGCAGCCCTGCACCTGAAAGCGGAAGCACAGACCGCCCTGTACCTGAAGCAACTGTAAACCCTGACAATGGCGGCGAAGCTTTTGACGGCAACGACTGGATAATGCTTAAGCAGGCAATGATTGATACCACAGATATGGCTGCAGTGGCGTATCTTGGCTGGTATGAAGAATACTATGATTTGTACGATTATTCTCAGATTCAGCAATATATCGCAGATACTTTTATCGCAGAAGACCATCCGTTTATTGAAAACATAGATGCGGAACATTTTGTGCCTCATATCGGCGGTCAGCTTTACTGCATTGTGCCTGCTTATGAAAATGCAACAATTACAATCTATGACTATATCTTTGACGAAGAAGACTACACCGCACATTACGGAGATGCACTGTATCAGTCAACAGACGGCAAACCTGTGCTTGTAATGTGCAACGAGAGCGAAATTATTCCAAATATAATCGTGGAAATTATCGACAGTAACGGAAACGAGCTGAGCTATATTCCTTGGCTCAGCGGTTATGACGGCCGCCTTGAAGTTCCTTACGATGCACCATCTGTCCTTGATTTTACTCCTTATGAGAAACTGGGCTATGTAAGTGAAAACAATTATGCCTTTGACCCTGCAGTTCTGTACTATGCTGAAAACTGGACTGCTTATGTTGAAACAGTCAACGATGATGAGGTTGCTGTAGGATTCTGGTTTGACGAATACGGCAATATGGAAATGTGCTACGAAGTTTATGGTGGCACAGGATATGAAGTATACTACGAAGGTTACTGGTACCCGGCAGAAGACGAATCCTACCCTGCAAGTGCTCTTGTATTTGAACTTTCCCTTGTGGAAGATACTTCTGATATTCAGATAGCAAGACCTGACATTTACACAGTTATGAGTTTCGAATATGACGAATACAGTGAATGTGTATATATGTGTTACGAAGATTATGACTTCCTGCTGGATAATGAAGCAGATTATTTCTATACTCTTTACAATGCTGTAGGATAAAACAGATACTCTCTCCCCTGTTCTGTCACAAACAAATCATTTAGCTGAAAAGAGTGGTGTTTATGCCGAATCATTGTGCATATCACAACAACTTACCTGGGGATAACAAAGGCATAGCATCACTCTTTTTATAGATAATCAATCAGAATTGATGAAAAATAAAACCGTGTATTTGTGAAACATAAAATTAAAATGTATTCTGCATGAGAAAATATCTTCTTCAAATCTGATAATTTATATTTTAAAAAGGCATCGACATACACAAAGTAAGTCGATGCCTTTTTGAACAATTAATCAGCCAATAATGTGATACAAAGCAATGATTATTATCAGTATGCAGCTAAATATAGTTTTCTTTTTTTCGTATATATGATAAAATAAAAAAGATAATACGGTAAACTCCGTAAACAAATCAGACAATCCGACACACAATATACATTTTTCTGAATTTCAATATAAACAGGTATATTGTGTATACAGTCGGATGCTTTATGGGAATATTTTAAAAGGAGAATTGATATATGAAAACAATTGGTATGCTGGTTGCTGTGGAAATCAAGGCTGTTCTGGACCGTTTCGGTGACAGTCTGTGTGAAAAAGAGGTTGCAGGATATCGTGTACTTGAGTACAAAACTCCAAATTACAACCTTATTATAGCAAAATGCGGTGCAGGCGAAATTGCCGCTGCCGGAGGTACACAGTTTCTTATCAGCGAATATAAGGTTGATATGATTATCAACTTTGGTGTTGTGGGCGGACTTACACCCGAAATGGCCAAAACAAAAACCTGTGTTGTGGAAAAGGTTGTACATTATGACTTTGACACCAGTGCTGTTGACAATGTTGAAGTTGGCAGATATCTTGAATATCCTGATGTGTATATTCCTGCCACAAAAGCGCTTGTTGACAAGGCGCTTTCCCTTAACCCTGACCTTATGCCTGTAATCTGCGCGTCGGCTGACAAATTTGTGGCAGAGCCTCAGCAGAAAATAAATCTCAACAAGCAGTTTGGTGCTCATATCTGTGAAATGGAAGCAGCCGGCATTGTGCTTATCTGCAACCGCAACAATGTTCCCTGTCTGCTTATCAAAAGTGTAAGCGACAGCATTGAAGGCGGCGCCGATGAATTCTGGAGCACAGTAAATGAAGCTGCAGCAATGTGCCTTGATATTGTAAACGAGATTATAAAAGAACTGTAACTGCATAATTTCAGCGCATATTTATATTAAGCTTTTTTAAATACAACAATTATACAATCAAAAAGCAGGTCCTTTCAGGATTTCCTTATATGGAACATCCTTAGCGACCTGCTTTTGTTTTTTATAATTTTACTGATGATAATTTAATCAAACATTTATCCTGTATTTGCATCACAGGATACTGCTGTTTTATTGTATAATCAGCCTTTCATACGGCTAATTATTTCATTTGCTTTTGCGTAGATTTCCTGTGCCGGTGTACCTATAAAGAACTCGCCGTTTTCATAAAGTACCCTGCCGTTAACCATTGTGAGCTTGATATTCTGTTTGCTGCCGCTGTAAACAATATTCTTTTCGATATTGTTTATCGGCTGCATATTAGGCTGATTAAGGTCAATCATAATAAGGTCTGCAAATTTGCCTTCTGCCAGCACATCTGCGTCTTTAAGGCCCATTGCATAGGCACCTTCAACAGTTGCCATACGCAGAACATTATCTGCGCTTACTGCTGCAGCATTGTTTTCCCGTACCTTTGCAAGACCTGTTACAAGGAACATTTCGCGGAACATATCCAGACAGTTGTTGCTTGCCGGGCCGTCTGTACCGATTGCAACATGAACACCTTTTTCCAGCATTTTAGTGATATCCGCAATACCGCTGGCAAGTTTAAGGTTGGATGCAGGGTTTGTTACAACACAGATGCCTTTTTCTGCCATAATATCAAGGTCTTCATCTGTCATATATACACAGTGGTAGCAGCTGCCGCCGTAGTCAAACATACCAAGACTGTTAAACAGTACTGTAGGTGTAACGCCGTGACGCTCAATACAGCCTGCAACCTCGCCTGCAGATTCACTGCTGTGTGTGCTGATTGGTGCTTTGTATTTATGCACCAGAGCAGCCAGTTTTTCAAGGTTTTCCCTGCTGTTGGTGTATTCGGCGTGGAAACCAAGCTGGAAAGTTACCAGCTCTTCAGGGTCGTTATATTTATTCAGCCATTCTTCCAGACCTTCAAATGACTGAGAGAAGTTGTTGAGACCGCCAACCATAACTGTACGAAAACCGCAGTCAATGGAAGCCTGTGCTATTGTATCCGGTGTGAGATACATATCAAAGTTTGCTGTAACACCGCTTGTGAGATATTCCATAATTGCAAGCTTGGACAGATGATAGATATCATCAGGTGTCAGCTTTGCTTCCATAGGGAAAATCTGCTCATTGAGCCAGTTGTGCAACGGCAGGTCATCTGCATAAGAGCGCAGAAATGTCATTGCAGAGTGGGTATGTGCATTTTTGAAACCCGGCATTACAACATTGCCTTCTGCATCAATTTCACGGTCCCACCGGCATTCCGGTGCATTTTCAGCATTGCCCACATAGGAAATACGGTTTTCCCTGATATGAACTTCACCAAAGAAGATATCTCTGCCCTGTTCCATTGTGAGAACCCTTGCGTTATATATACGGATATTCATAACAACACCTCCGGTAAATTATCGTTTGCCTTTATCGTAAATTTCACCCAGCGCTTTTGGTGCATCATTGTGTTTGGAGAAGAACACAAGCAGAAGCATTGTAAGCACATAAGGAAGAATCATAATAAGGTCTGAATAGCTGCTTGGAAGACCTGCTGCCTGAACCAGCTGATGACCTGCACTGTTTGCAAAGCCGAACAGCATACATGCAGCAAGTGTAGGAACGATTTTCCAGTTGCCGAAGATAAGGGCAGCTATAGAAAGGTAACCGTAACCTACATAAATACCGCTGGAGTAGTTTGCACTGATGGAGTAAGCAAAGCTCATACCTGCAAGACCGGACAAAGCACCGGAAACCATAACGGCAATAAAACGGATTTTTGCAACATCAATACCTGCTGCATCAACAGCGTGTGGGTTGTCACCGCAGGCACGGAGATGGAGACCGAATTTTGTGCGGTAAAGTACATACCACGCAACAACTGCAACTACAATAATAATAACTTCAAATGGATAGATATCCTTGAAGAAAGCACCTATAACAGGAATTTCGCTTAAACCGGGTACTGTCCATCTCTTGGAAACGCCAAGTTCAAATTTATTTGATGGTTTGCCGAATGCAACACGGTTTACAACCTTTGTCAGAAACTCGGTAAGTGCCATTGCAAGAATGTTTATAACAACACCACTGATAACCTGGTCCGCTTTGAATTTGACACAGAGCAAACCGTGAAGCATTGCATAAAGCATACCGCCAAGCATGGCAAAAAGCATAGCTGCATAGTAAGGAATCTGACTGTTTGCGCCGAGAGACTGCATCATAAAGAATGCAACCAGTGCACCAACAAACGCACCTGCACCCTGCAGACCTTCAAGGGCAAGGTTTGTGATGCCGCTGCGTTCGGAATATATGCCACCGATAGCCATTACAAAAAGAGGAAGGCCAAAGGATAAACCGTCTATAATAATTTTATCTACCATTATTTATCCACCTCCGCTTTATTTGCCTTTTCAATTTCTGCAATATTTTCCTTGGAACGCTTTACAAGGTACTGAATAAATGCACCGCACGCTGAGAACAGCAGAATAAGACCTGTGATAACAGATGCGATTTCAGCATCAAGCCCTGCAGAAGAACTCATATAAGTTTTACCTTTACCCATAATTGAGATAAGGAATGAGGACAGAAGAATACCCAGTGGGTTGCTGTTGCCAAGCAAAGAAACAGCAATTGCGTCAAAGCCTGTGGAAGAAAGAACCTTAGGCTGGATTGAGCAGAAGTAGCCAAGGTAATATGTTGCGCCTGCAAGACCGGACAAAGCACCGGAAATAAGCATTGCAGTTACCATATTTCTGCCTACATTGATACCTGCATACTGTGCAGCCTTGCGGTTGAGACCAACTGTCTTGATTTCATAACCGAAGGTTGTTTTGTCAAATACAAACTTGATTACAAATGCCACGATAATTGCAAGAACAATTCCCAGTGGAATATCATATTTAAAGCCGCCTATTTCTGTGCTCATAAGAGTAAGACGGGATGCGTCTGAAACATTTGTGGACTGACGGGAAACAGGGTCAACATATTTTGTGTTGATAAGAAATGCCACAACATACTGAATGATGTAGTTTATCATAATTGAGGATACAACCTCGTTGATGTTGAACTTGTATTTGAGCCAGCCTATAAAAGCACCAACAAGACCGCCAACAATTATTGCAACCACAATAACCAGTGGTTTTGCAATTGGTGCAGCAAGGCTGCTGTAACCTACAAGAATTGTGGAGACAAAGCCTGCTGCCAGCATCTGGCCTGAAACACCGATGTTGAACAGACCCGCTTTAAGTGCAACTGCAACCGCCAGGGAAGCAAAAATCATTGGTGTCCAGTAGTTCATAAAGCTGAAAAAGTCTGTAAGCATACTTTTGCCGCCGGCATATTTCTGTTTTGGCCATATACCACAGCCCTGCAGCAGATTAAGGTATGCGGAAACAGGGTCTTTGCCCAGTGCTGCTATAACAGCTGCACCAACAACAAGGCTTAACAGAATAGCAAAAACAGGAATTGTGATAACCTGATATTTTTCGTTGCCGAGAAGCTTTACAAAAACTCTGGACAACGGATTAACTTTGCGTTTTTTCATTTATTCTGTCACCCCCATCATAAACTGGCCAACTTCTTCGACTGTGAGAGTTTTTGCATCTGCCACTTTAAGAATCTGACCATTATAGATAACTGCAATTGTGTCTGCAAGGCCCATAACTTCATCGAGTTCAAGGGAGATAAGCAGAATTGCCTTGCCCTTGTCGCGTTCTGCAATAATCTGATTGTGGATATTTTCAATAGCACCGATATCCAGACCTCTTGTAGGCTGAACAAAGATGATAAGTTCTGCATTCTGCTCTACTTCACGGGCGATAATGGCTTTCTGCTGGTTGCCGCCTGACATGGAACGGACTGTTGTTTTTATGCCCTGACCACTTCGGATATCATATTTTTCAATAAGTCTGTCGCCGAATTCATCAAATTTTTTATGGTCAATAATACCTTTTTTTGCAAAAGGTTCCTGATAGTAGTTTTTAAGCGCAAGGTTGTCACTGAGGGTAAAATCCAGAACAAGACCGTATGTCTGTCTGTCTTCAGGGATGTATGCTATACCTTCATCGTTTCTTCTGCGGATATTCCAGTTTGTGATATCCTTGCCATTGAGGGAAACTGTACCGCCTGCAGCCTGCATAATGCCTGTTATTGCATCTGCTATTTCCACCTGACCGTTGCCGGAAACCCCTGCAATTGCCACAATTTCGCCGCTGCGCACATCAAATGAAGCTTTTTTTACCACTTCAAAACCGTTGTTGTCTTTAACCGTAAGGTCTTTGACAGACAGCACAACATCGCCGTATTTTGCCGGGGCTTTTTCCCTTTCAAAGGAAACTTCACGGCCAACCATCTTGTTTGCCATCTCTTTTGTGGAGGTTGTTGCCACATCCAGCACATCAATAAGTTTGCCGCGGTTGAGTATTGCACAGCGGTCGGCAACTTTTTTGATTTCTTCCAGCTTGTGTGTGATGAGGATAATTGTTTTTCCAGCTGCTTTAAGGCCTTTGATTATCTCTAAGAGGAATTCAATCTCCTGCGGAGTCAGAACCGCAGTCGGTTCGTCAAAAATAAGTATTTCTGCTTCACGGTAGAGCATCTTGAGAATTTCAACACGCTGCTGTGTGGAAACATTTATATCCTGGATTTTCTTTGTCGGGTCAACTTCAAGGCCGTACTGTCTGGACAGAGCGGCAATTCTTTCGTTTGAAGTTTTTATATCTACATACGGAAGAAAGCCCATAAATTTCTTTATCGGCTCTACACCCATAATAATATTCTCAGCTATAGTATAATTTGAAACCAGTTTAAAGTGCTGGTGCACCATACCGATGTTAAGTTCTGTTGCGTAAGTAGGTGAAGAAATTTTTTCCTTTTTGCCTCTTACATAGATTTCGCCTTCATCAGGCTCATACATGCCGAAAAGCATGCTCATAAGTGTGGATTTGCCGGCACCGTTTTCGCCCAGCAATGCATATATTTCACCTTTTTTGATTTGTATTGTCACATTGTCATTTGCAACTATACCGGGAAAGCGCTTGGTGATATTTTTCATTTCGATGATATATTCTGACATTTATACCTCCCGAACTCCTCTTATAAAATAATTAAGCGATGGAAGGGGTATATCCCCCCTCCATTGCTTATTTTACACCCTTCAGGGTAAATTTAATAATTACAGACCTGTGAAAGCGTCGGATGTCAAACCGTTGAAGTTTGCAGCCGGAACAATTTCGCCGGATTTTACCAGTGCAAATGCTGCATCGATAGCTTCGATTGTTTCAGCAGAAAGCTGGCATCTGCCTTCTGCAGATACATAGCCTGTGGAATCTGTGTCAGCACCAAGGAGGTAGTTGCCGCCTTTGAATGTGCCGTTGTTGATTGCTGTAAGCTGCTCTGTTACGTTTTTGTCCATAATTTTAAGACCGGATGTAAGGATGATGTTAGCATCGCCGTTTACACCGTCATCAAACTGGTCAACGTCACAACCAATGCAGAATACGCCTTCTGCTTCTTTTGCTGCTGTAAATACGCCGTTACCGGAAGCACCAGCTGCTACGAAGATGATATCGCAGCCTTCGCCGATGAGAGCTTCGCCAACAACTTTACCTGTTGCTTCATCGCTGAAGTTACCAACGTAGTTACCGCCAACATTTGCGCCTGTTACGTCTGTACCTGCATAGGAAGCAAGTTCAACGATTTCAGCTGCTGTGCCGAGGTGTTTGTTTGCATAGTTAACGCCGGATTCGAAACCGTACTGGTAGTTAACATTGGATGGGAAAGCAATACCGTTAACAACTGCAACTTTGCCTGTTTTTGTTTCCATAGCTGCTGCGATACCTGCGCAGAAACCGGATTCCTGTTCTTTGAATGTCATAGCATAGATGTTGTCTACTGCAACTTCTGCGCCTGTTTCATCGGAAGGGTTGGAGTCAACAAGGATAAAGCTTACTTCTGGGTTTTCCTGTGCAAGTGTTGCGATACCTGCAAACTGGAAGCCGCAGCATACGATTGCATCGTAGTCTGCAACGATGTCAGCTACAGCCTGAACAGCTGCTGCTACGTCACCTGTTTCTTCACGAACAGGTGTAACTGTTGCACCTTCGTTTGCTTCGATAAAAGCAAGGATGCCGTTGTAGTTGTTTTCGTTGAAGCTGCCGTCATCAACGCCGGATGGGGAGCTAACGATTGCGATTTTGAGACCTTCTGCTGCCGGTGCATCGCTTTCTGGTGCCGGAGCTGGTTCAGAACCGCCGCAAGCAACCATAGAAAGTGCCATTGCGCCTGCAAGCACAAGTGCCATTAACTTTTTCATGGTAGTAATCCTCCTGAAAATAAAATTGATAAAAAATATTTTTTATATACAAACATTTATCTCTAAATGTCTATACCGATGTAAATGTGCTGAATTATTTGCCAAACAATTCAGCAAGGTTTTCACTGAAAGGCGGATACACAATACCTTTTTCAGTTATGATACCGCTGAGCAGTGTATGGTCAGTAACATCAAATGCAGGGTTAAAGCATTTAACTTCTTCCAGAGCCATTGGTTTTTCATAGAATTTGGAACGGATTTCGCTTGGGTCACGAAGTTCAATTTCTATTGCATCGCCGTCTGGACAGTTCATATCTATTGTGGAAGACGGACCAAGTGTGTAGACAGGTATTCCATAGTGTTTTGCAAGGATTGCAACACCGCTTGTCCCGATTTTGTTTGCAAAGTCTCCGTTTGCGGCAATTCGGTCACAGCCTACAAAACAGGCCTGCACCCAGCCGTTTTTCATAACCATACTTGCCATATTGTCACAGATAAGTGTTACATCAACGCCCGCTTTCTGCAGCTCATAGGATGTAAGTCTTGCACCCTGAAGCAGAGGCCTTGTTTCGTCAGCAAAAACTTTGATATCCATACCTTTTTCTTTAGCCATAAGCATAGGGCCAATAGCTGTGCCATAGCGGCTTGTTGCCAAAGGACCTGCATTGCAGTGTGTGAGAACACCGTCGCCTTCTTTGAGAAGCGAAAGGCCGTATTCGGAAATAGCTTTGCACATTGCAATATCTTCTTCCTGAATTTTAACTGCTTCTTCACCGATAAGGTCAACAATTTCTGCAACGGATTTTTCCTTGTTTGCATTAACCATTGCATCTACACGGTTGAGCGCCCAGCTTAAGTTAACCGCTGTAGGACGGGAAGAATTGAGATAATCACTCATCTTTTTAAGCTGCGGGTAAAATTCTTCAAATGTTTCTGCTTCAATCTGCTGTGCAAGGCAGTAAATACTATAGCCTGCGCAGATTCCAATTGCAGGCGCACCGCGTACTGCAAGGGATTTGATAGCGTCATACATTTCCTGCGCTGTTGAAAGTGTAAGTTCAACAAGCTCGTTTGGAAGCTGTCTCTGGTCTATAATAACAACGCTTCTTCCATCTTCTGTAAGATAAACATTGTCTGCGAGTTTTTTTATTTCAATACTCATTTTTATCACCTGTTTTATTAAAATCTGAATCCGACTTTAAATGCATCGGATGCCAGTGCCTTTTCGTAGTCCTTCAGATCCCACAGCTCAATGGGCGGAAGATTAACAAGACCCATATTCAGAAGTTTAAGTGCCGGTTCAAACGGACCGCATCTGCTGCCCATAATTGTAATTTCATTTACTACAAAATAGCTCATATCCACATTTACTGTGCCTGCATATGTGCTTTTCATAACAATTGTCCCGCGCTTGCGAACCACATTTTTTGCTGTTTCTATACCGCTTGGATGTCCGCAGGCATCAATTACAATCTCGTATGTATCACCGTCTTTATGGTCTGTTTTTGCAAAGCTTTCAAAATTTTTAAGCTTGTCCCTGTTTTTACCGATAACTGTAAGTTCCGCACCTGTAAGTGCAACAACCTGTGCAATCATAAGAGCAAGCCGCCCGTCACCTATAACTGCAACAGATGTGCTTGGGCGGATATGCAGCATATCCGGTATCTCCAGTGCTGCAGCCAGTGGCTCTGTATAAATTGCCTTTTCTGTTGGCAGACTGTCAGGAATAGGGTGTATGAGATGATTTGCCAGAACAAAATATTCGGCAAATGTACCGTCAAGACCTTCCATGCCGATAACTTTACGGGTAAGACAGTGCTTTTCCCTGTTTGTATTGCAGTAAATACAGTCACCGCAGCCTTCGTTAAGCTCTCCTACTACCTTTTTGCCAATCAGGCTTTCATCATCGGAAGCTTCAACCACCCCGACAAACTCATGGCCCAACACCCCTCTGAATTCAGGTCGGTATCCCTTGATAACCTCCCTGTCGGTGTTGCATACAGCACTCATAAGCACTCTGATAAGGCTGTGTCCTTTGGCTGCTGCCGGCTTTGGGTAGTCTTCCATATAAACCGGCTTTGAGCCGTCAAAGTACAAAGCTTTCATAAAACCACCTTAAGCATTCAAAAGTTTATGGATATTCACGATAGATTCTGTAACAAGTTCCTTGAACTGGCTTGCAACACGGTCTGCTGTTTCTGCTACTTCTTCATGTGTAAGAGGAGTATCTGTCATACCACAGCCAAGGTTTGATATGCAGGATATACCGCAAACCTTCATACCCATATGGTTTGCTGCAACTGCTTCTGCCGCGGTGCTCATACCTGCTGCATCAGCACCCAGTGTACGGCACATTCTCACCTCTGCAGGAGTTTCAAAGTTAGGGCCTGTAAGCTGAATATATACGCCTTCCTGTAAATTTATCCCAAGGGCTTTTGCGGAGTTTCTGATAACCTCCTGCAGGTCTTTTTTATACACATCACTCATATCAGGAAAACGTGTGCCAAGTTCATCTATATTTTCGCCAATAAGCGGAGACGGAACAAAGTTCATAATATGGTCTGTGATAAGCATAAAATCGCCTGCTGCAAAATCCCAGTTCAGGCCGCCTGCTGCATTTGTAAGGAACAGTACCTTTGCCCCCATAAGCTTCATAAGGCGTGTAGGAAGCACAACATCTGTGATAGGATAACCTTCGTAATAATGTACGCGTCCCTGCATACACACAACTGGAACACCATTGACATAACCGAAGATATAACGGCCTTTATGTCCTGCTACTGTGGACACCGGAAAGCCCTCTATATCGTGATAATCCAAAGTTGCAACAACATCTATGGTTTCACCATAATCACCCAGTCCGGAACCCAGAACAAGTGCAATTTCAGGAACAAAATCAATCTTTTCCTTAAAACTTTCATAGCATTTCATAAGCTTTTCATATACAGCGTTCATATTCTCATCTCCTTCTTTTGTTCATACACAGTAATACCATTGTACATAACAATGCTATTATACATTATAAATAAAAATCGTCTGTTTTTCAAGGTTTTCCTGCATATAGAACACATTTTTGTCAACAAAATGTAACATATCTGATCTGATGATTTTTCAAATACAAATTGGCTGTATATTACAAAAATGCAGTCTGTATATTAACCGCAAAATACATTTCTATATGTATCAATATTTTACATTATCTTAAAAATTCTGCCATACCATATACATTTTGATTTATCAGTCTGTATATGCTAAAATCATATTGTAAGCAACAATATTTCATTACAGGACAATTATTATGCTCAACAATTATATCCAAAAAATATCTCAGCTTGAAAGCTTTGAAAAAAGTGACATTATATGTGATGAATTTACTGTCGAAAAAAGCGGAAATATGAATATAATTTATGCTCCGCACAATGAGCACATAAACATATTTGCCAAAATCCTTGTAGTAGGCATCTGCCCTGGCTGGACACAAACCCAGATTGCCTACAAAACAGCTTCTGACGGTATAAAAAGCGGTCTGGAAATCTCTGAAATACAAAAACAGTGCAAATTCAATTCCCGTTTTGCAGGCAGTATGCGGAAAAATCTGATTGATATGCTGGATGAACTGTCGCTGAACAAGTATCTGAACATCCAAACCTGCGCACAGCTTTTTGATGAAAAGTGCACTTTGCTTCATACAACTTCCATTATTCCATATCCTGTATTTATTAACGGAAAAAACTATACAGGTCACGCCCCCGATATATTGAAAAATAAAATTTTAACCGGCTATGCCGAAAAATATTTTTATCCTGAAGCAGAACATTTTAAAACCGCTTTGATTATCCCTTTAGGCAAATCGGTTGACGAAGTTCTGAAAGATATATGCATCAAAGGAATATTAAAACCGGAAAATATTTTATTCAAATTTCCTCATACTTCTGGTGCCAACGGACACCGAAACAGACAATTTGAAGAAAACAGGGAGTATTTCAACTTAACAATTCAAAATTATTTTAAATAGAAAACATCTCTTTTTACTGTCTTTACAATAGTTAAAGCCAGACCGTATTTTCGGTCTGGCTTTATTGTGATTGCATAACAAAATGATGTTTGTAAAGTGTGTATTAAGAGTACCAAACAAATAATATTTATCAAGTATGTTAACAGCAATTGTATTGTTAAATAAAAAATATTCTGTATTATCTTGTAAATCTCAACAATATTTTACATATTTTCTTTTTAAATTAGCACAATAATATCGAAAAGTAAATAAATTATAATCTACTATCTGCAGTTTTTGTACACAGTGCCTCATTTTTTATCATACACAGCTTACTATAATATATTTGTTTTCCTTGCTGCTAAATGTAAACAACACAAGGGGATAATCCCCTGCGGTAAGTTTTTCAGCCTCGGCAGAGCCGGAACGGAGGATTTTTTCCACCGTATAGTTGAATTCTGCACCAAGCATATCGGTTACGGTTATTTTGTCCCCAATATCCAGCTGTGCAAGGAATGCAAAGTGCACTTCCCCTGCACCGATTACCATACTGCCGTCGTAGCAGCTGCCTGTAAAGCGGCAGGGATGTTTTTCTGCGGAATTTTTGCTCCATCGGTTTGCAACGGGCAGTTTTACGCTGTATTTTTCCGCTTTCAGCAGTGCGATATAGTCTGTGCCGTCCACGGACATTGCAGGCATCTCGGAAAAGGAGTACATGCCCTCTATGCCCTCTGTTGCGGGAGGAAGAATCTGCTGGATTTTCTCTGCGGTTTCTGTTGCCGATATGCGGTTTTCCTCTGCGGAATTCTGTGTCAGCACCATTGCCCCAAGACCTGCAAAAATCAGCAGTGCGCCCAGCAGTATAAACAGATTAAATCTCTTTTTCATCGTCTCCTCCTGCCTATAAAGATGCCGAGGATGATGAGTATAAGTCCGGATACGCACATCATAATAAAGTATGGCCTTACATTGGAGAGGTCACCCGTGTTTGGCATGTCGTCGGTTTTTGGCGGCGGCGGGGTGGGTTTGTGAGGTTTCGGGGTTTTGTTGTCCTCTGGCGGCTGTGTAACCGACGGGGTGGATGTGGCCTGCGGTGTAGGGCTGATCTGCGGAGATGTACTTGGTTCAGGTGTCGGTGAACCACCCGGTGTTATACTTGGTGTAGGGGTCGGTGAACCGCCCGGGGTTGTACTTGGTGTAGGGGTCGGTGAACCGCCCGGGGTTGTACTTGGTGTAGGTGTCGGTGAACCGCCCGGGGTTGTACTTGGTGTAGGTGTCAGTGAACCACCCGGTGTTGTACTTGGTGTAGGGGTCGGTGAACCACCCGGTGTTATACTTGGTGTCGCAGTCGGTGATGCGGTTGGCGTTGTACTTGTTGTCGGAGTTGGAGTTGTGGTTGGGGTTGTTGTTGGGGTGGTAGTCACACCAGGTGTTGGTGTTCTCTCCGGCGGTTTTACACTTGGTATCGGGGTCGGGGTTGGTGTGGCTGTAGGGCTTGGAGAAGGTGTAGGTGCGTATTCGTACTTGTTGATGATGCTGAACACATTTTCGTTTTTGTTTATCATCACAGAGTAGTTGTCGGGAACATCCTTTTCCCTTACTGTCCACTCACCTTTGCCGTCGGGATCCTGCCAGTAGTATGACCAGTCATTTCCGGCATTTAAAACCTGTGTTTCCCACAATGTACCGTTGCGGAGAATTTCTATAGTGATGTTCTTCGGTCTTACTGACGGATTTTCTGAATCCTGCCACAATTTTGTAACCCGGTAGTAGATATGGCCGCTATACTGGCTTTTTTTAGGCACCGCCTCCACGTCATATACCCAGCTGCTGCCGTTCCTTGCAGGCAGTACAGCGAAAAAGTTTTCAAAGGCATAGACTGTGCCGTTCTTTTCCGCATTTACCGCAAGGGTGAGATAAAGGCCTGTTTCCATATTATCCATAACCACTGTACCGTCTGGGGCTGTGTGGTTGAGGGAATAGGGCTCAAGCTCGTCAGAAATAATGTAGGAAGCCAGCGTGTCGGCAATGTTTTTCCACTCTGCCTGGGTTTTTACATTGTATATATTTACGGGATAGGATGTGAACTGTGGCAGCATGGTAAAATTTCCGTTGGAATCCACCGATGCAACACGGTAGGTTACTATTTCGAGGGAGTCAAAGCCATTTGTGCCGTCGGTATACTTAATGGTAAGGCTGCCGTGGCGGTCGGCATCAAAGGATGCTGCCGATGCAGTAAAAACCGATGCTGTACCAAGCAGCATAACTGCGCAGAGCAGTAAAGTTATCAGCTTTTTCACTAGTCTTCCTCCCCTAAAGTTTCTTTTTTAACCGGTGCAAACATTACATAAATCATAAGCACCACTATAATTGGCAGCGCCACAATCGGCATAACCACAAGGGTATCGATGCGGTAGGCCTCGTTGGCGATGTAGATATTGCGTTTTACTGTGGAATCCACACGTTTTCCCCGCACCAGCAGACGCTCGGTATTGATGCCATAAGGTGTGCAGGTGAGCAAGGTGCAGTAGTCGCCCCCCTGCTCTATGCCGATAAGGCTTAAATCGTCGGGTTTTACAATGCGTATCTGGTCCACCTCGTAGGTAATTTCCCTGTCCAGAATTTTAAAGGTAAAGGTGTCACCGATTTCCATTCGGTCAAGGTATGTAAACAGCACAGCTGTTGGCAGACCTCGGTGGGCGGAAACCACGCTGTGGGTATTTGCCCCGCCAACGGGAAAGCTGGTGCCTTCCATGTGCCCTGCCGCAAAGGCAAGGACAGAATCGGAAGTGCCGTGGTATAGCGGCAGCTCCTGATTGATTTTCGGCACGGAGACATAGCCCATCATACCCGTACCGCTGACATTGAGGATATCGTGGTAGCCCTCCAGCTTTCTGTAGTCGATAAAGGGTTTTTCCAGCGCTGCAAGCTGTGCATTGTACTCATCTGCAGCCTCGAAATATGCCGTAAAGTCCTCTGCCTTTACGCGCGCCAGCATAGCCTCGTAGTCAACGATGGCTTCACTTTGGGTTTTGCTGTTCCAGTAGCTGCTGATGGATGGATACAGCAGAACGGAGAGACCTATGAAAAAGCATACAAGTAGTATAATTGTGGATTTTTTACTCTGCATACGCCTCTCCCTTCTGTTGTATTTTATAATTTTCCGCCGGAGGTTTTTTACGCCTCCGACGGATTGTGGTTTAAATTAGCGGGTTTGAATTACACAAAGGTGTCAGATATCAAACCGAAATACGAAAACTTTTAATTAGTCTTCGATCATGGACATACGTTTCTTTGTAACAAGGAGAACGCCTGCGCCGATAACAACGATTGCACCGATGAGAACAAACATCATTGTACCCATGCCGCCTGTTTCCGGAAGCATAGAACCTGTTTTGTTAACAACGTGAACGCCGGAACCTTTGGAGTATACGCCGTCTTTGAACTCTGCATCAAGGTTGCCGTCGGAAATAGTGAATCCCTGACGGGATGTAAGGATATTGTAACCATCTGGGTTTTTTGTTTCTTCAAGGTAGTATGTACCGTTGTCAAGACCTACAAGACGAACTTTACCGTCAGCAACAATAACAGTTTCGCCTGTTTCGTCTGCTCTTGCTCTGCGGTAAACTGTGATTTTACCTGTAGAGTCTTCTTCAAGTTTAACAAATTTAACTTCGTTGCCACCTGTTGCTGCATCATAAACTCTGAATTCTGCACCATCAAGCAATTTGTTTGCTGCATCAGTTTTTACAAGGTCTACAGCATATGTATATGTAGTTGTTTCTACATGATTTGTTTCCAGCTGTACTTCACCATAGGAAAGCCAAGCTGTGTTCTTGTTGCCTGTTTCGTTGCCGATGTTTGCACTTCTATTGAGCATGCCTTTGTAGTAAACCATAACTTTATCGTTTGTTTTGAATGTATTGCATGCTGCTTCGGTAAAATGAACTTCAAATGTGCAGCCGTCTGTTGTATCATCTGTTGTTTCAGGTGTGATATCTTTTGCTGTAAAGATTGTGTAATCTCTGCCTTCCTGAAGTACTTTTGTTTCGTTTGTGCTTGGGTTAAGGTGTTCAATTTTTGAAATTCCTTTATAATTGAACTTCTGGTTCATATTATCGTGGATGATGTACTGCTGTGCACCTGCATGAACATTGATTGTAATACGGAAGTTAACTTCCTGACCGATATCAGCAGTATTCACATCCAGATACTGATTTGTGGAATCTTCCTGAACATGTTTGAAAAGTGTAGGAGCACCGTTTTTAGCTGTGATAACACCTTCTGGGTTTGTTGTTGTAAGACCACAAAGAGCACCCATTGTTGTGTCTACAAGGTAGTAACCAACTTCAAGGCCGGAAAATCTGAGGCCGGAACCTTCTTTTACAGCATCACCGCTATTAGCAGAAGATTTTACAGAGCTGATGCCGTTGTCTTCTGCATATTTAAGTGCAATTTTTGCAAAGCCTGCAACTCTTTCAGCATCATCACTTCCTTTCCATTTTACATAGTCGCCGTCAAATTCAACATAGTCGGCACCAGGACCGGACTGGAAGAATGTTGCCCAATCAGAGTTAACTGTGTAGGAATAAGCTTCTGCGTCTGCATTGTATGTTGGCAGGTCAAGCAGTTTGTAGATTTCGTAAGTTACGCCTTCTGTGTAGTTTGTGATGTAGATGGAACCTGGTTCTGGATCATCTGCAAAAACAGAAACTGATGCAAGGGAGAATACCATTGCAAATGTTAATAATATTGATAATAATTTTTTCATTTTTTATTTCCTTTCTGAAAAATTATATTCATTTATTTGTGGTTTCAGATACACGGCGCTGAAAATTTTACCGTGGCAAGAGGTGTCTTACTGTTTCCTCCTTTCCATCTTGCGCCTCTGTCTGATACCTATTGCAAGTGATGTCAGCATTATGCCGAAACCACAGTATACATAAGCCAGTCGGGCGAAGCTGCCCGTGGACGGAAGCATTGGACCGCCCGGAGGTACGTATGTATTTGTAACCGTTGTGCTGTAGGTCGGGATACTGCCGCCCGAAGAAACTATCGGACCGTAGCTTGCTTTCCAGCGTTCACTCCTCCAGCTTTCCTCAACTGTGTAGGTGATAACATCTCCGTTACTGTCCTTGTACGGCAGACCGCGGAAAGTTTCTGTCCAGTTGTTTTTAAGGGTGAGTGTAACTGTACGGCCTGTGTCCACACCGTTGGCCAGCAGTTTTACCGTAACCTGATTTTCCTGATACATTGTGGCATCGCCCGATGGGATGCTCCATACTTTTGTAACGGAAAGTGAGGTTTCTTCCTTAAGCGGGGTGTTTACAATCTTAAAGCCCCAGTCCTCAATATCAATCTCCTCGTAGTTTTTAATCTGCTTCATCGGAGTGAAAACCGTTGCCCTGCTGCTTGTGGTGGTTGCCGACATCATACTGGTGTTGCTGTTGCGGGAACCTATGTAGTAGTTGCTCCACCTGCTTGTATTGATATACAGCCTTATACCACTGTTGGTCTGTACCGGAGTAAAGCCCTGATAGCTACCACCGGTTTTTACTGCATTATAGTAGTAGTTATTTGAGCTTGTGTTCAGATTGATTGTCTGCCCTGCCCCGTTGGTAAATTTCACTTTGCCGTCACTTACCATTGCTGTCCACAGTGCAAGAGGAGATTCCTTGGCAGCTTCCTCTTCCATCCATACAAAGGTATTTGCTGTATCAGAGGTTGTTGCCAGACAGCCGTTGCTGCTCTTGAGCAGGTAATTGTCGCCGTTTAAGAATTCAACAGCTTCTGCCCATGTGGTGCTGTCTATTACTATCTTGTCCACCTTTGTGGAGGTGGAGTAATAACCCTCTTCGTAGGATTCCGATACGCCGTACTGGATTTCATTGCCGTCCTCATCTTTTTTCGGCAGGTTGGTCCATGTATAGGTCCAGTTGTTTTCCGCACTGAGAATCATCTCGCGGATTCTGCGCACCGTGCCGTCATCATCGGTTACTGTAAGATAAACCGTTACGTAGTCGCCACTGTGGTCGATGTCATCTTCCCAGATTTTCACCGCTTCTACGCTGGTGATTTCCTGCACCCAGTTCTGGGCGTTGGTAACTGTGATGTATGCCGTCTGTGTGGCTTCGTCAATTGTTACGCCGTGTACGGTGTAGCCGTTGGACGGGCCGTTGCCGTTTGCATCGCTGATTATATCAACGTTATAGGTCGCAAGACCGTCCCTTTCGATGGTGAGACGGATTATGCCCTGTGCAAGGGTGTAGCCCTCTTTGTCAGGAGCTTTTGTCTCTTTTATGTAGTATGTGTTGCCCGAACCCATACCCCAGATTTTCGCTGTGCCGTTTGTTACGGTAAAGGTGCTCTGTGAGCTGTTGAGCACGCCGTCCTCAAGGTCTGCAAAGTATGCTGCTTCGCTTTCCCAAAGCTCTGCAGGCTGTGTGCAGGCTAAGTCTTCATAAACGGTAAACTGTGCACCGTTGAGCAGATTCTGGCTGAGCACGTCTTCTTTTTTAATCTGCAGTGCGAAACGCGGTGCAAGGTTAAAGTAGATGGAACAGTTGGACAGTGAGGAGCCTCGTTCAAGGTAGAGGATGCTCATTGTGTGGTCCCCTGCTGTTATGCCAAGGTCAATAAGGCTGTCCTGTGCCTTGCCCTGCACGGTAACTTCGCCTGTAGAGAAGTCGATTGTGCCGCTTTCGGCACCGTGGATACCGCCGATGTCCAGCACCAGCTTGCCGTCAATGAGAACCCAGAGGTCGTCGTCGCCGCTGAATTTAAACTGCATATCCTGCCCGTAAAGGTCCTTGTTGCCGCCACTGCCCGGTTCGTTTGGCAGATAGAATCGTACATCCGACCGCATGCCGTATGCGTAGTCGGTCTGAACTGCATCTGCCGAGTTGTAGTTGCCCGAGTTGTACTTGGAGTCGTAACGGTAGTGGGTTACGCCCTCGTACTCGCCGTCCACACCGTTGTATGTGTAGGTGCCCACCGTCTGTCCGTTGGTGTTGGCGTATGGTGAGTTGAGCGGCAGGAAGTCGGAGTTGGTGCTGCCGATGGCGTCTGATGTGCCCGACAGATACTCGTAAACGTAGAATCTGTTATTGCTTTGGTTGTAGGACGCCGCATTGCGTTTTGAGTCGTAGTAGTAATACCCGTAATGCTCATCGCTCGGGTCTGTCATAATCTGGAACAGGTGGTCGCCCGTGCCCAGATATGTTTTACCGATGATACCCTCGCCCGTGTCAGGGTTGTAGATATTTTCGGTGGAGAAGAGCAGCTCGCCGATTGTATCGGAATAGATGCCCGGTGTTACCACCCCTGCGCCCGGATAGACATTGTGGCTGCTTCGGTTGTTCGGGATACACAGCCTGCCGCCCGAATCGTTATCAACAAAGATAAAGTCCAGCGTAGGCTTGTTGCCATGGAGAACATTGCCTGAGGTTACCATGGACCATGTTTCCGAATGTCCCGATGCGTTTGCCGTTATCTCGGCGCGGGATGAATGAATGTTCAACAGATAGTTGTAGTCGAACATATGTGTTGTGATAAAGGAATTGGTGCTTACGGTGTCGGCCACCTGTGCGTTGAATATACCGATATCGTATGTGGCTGCAACCCAGTCTGCGTAGAGAACGGTGTTGCCCGTTACCGTAAGAGTGTCCCCCGGCCTGTAGTATCTGCCGTTGGTTATGTCGTACCAGCCGCGCAGCTTGTAAGCGTATTTGTCGGAGGATGTCCATGTGGTCGGCAGCTGTATTGTGCCGCCTTCGGCAACTGAATACGGAGTATTCGGTGAGCCCGTGAGATGTTCAAGACCGCCCTGGGTGCCGTCCAGCCATACTGTGCATCTGGCTGCCGTTCTGCCAAGGTAGAAGGTTGAGCCTGCGTTGTAGGTGGATGTGTCGGTAAAGGTGGTGTTGTTCTGCAGATATGCGTATGCGTTCTGACGGGCACCGCGTATCTTGAAGCCTGTGGAAACAGGATATATTGCCGATTCCCAGCGCCCCGTAAGTGTTGCACCGTGGTTTGTATTGCTGTCGCGGTACGGGTGCATATATCTGCCCGTTGCCACGTTCTGAATATAGTAGGTGTTTCTGTTATCGTAGGTTCCGCAGTATTCAAAAGTCCACAGCAGAGTGTTGGGGTCTGCCACGTTGCTTGTGATATTGCCCTGTGCATCAATAAATATCTGCACTGCATTTGCGTTGCCGTCGATAGCGTAGTAGTTGTTGCCGCTTTGTGTATAGAGCACAAAGTGTCTTGTGCCGTCAAACAGTGAAGTGCTGTAGGTTACCGTTTGGGCTATTGTGTCGGTTTCGGCAAGGGTCATAATCCCGCTCATATCAGGGATTACGCCGTAGCCCATAACCACCCCGTCTTCAAGGGAATAGGTGGTTTCCGCTACCTTGTTTTCCAAATCGCCCTCGATAACAGTTATCTGTCCGTCACTGTATGCGGTTACAATTGCCACCGCATCTGCCGCGCCGTTTCCGTTTTTGTCAAGGAACAACAGTTCGCCTCCTGCGGGCTGCATTGCCTCGGCAGGTATATAGAGTCCTGTGCTGTCCCACTCGATGCGCATTGTTTCCGCACCCGAGGACATCGGGATGCCCTGCAGCTGTGAATAGTGGAGACAGAAGGAAACGAACATTGTGTTCCACGGTCCGTACGGGTTGCCGTACCACTGGCCGTAGCGTGTATAGCCGTTGCGGTTGCCGTTTTCGTCCAGCTCAAAGTTCTGCTGGCTTTCTGTGTAGCCAAGCTGTGACTGTGCCACCGCCACAAGGTTTTCTGACGGTCTTGCCCCAATCACAACGCCACCGATGGTGGCTTCCCAGTCGGCAGACGTTTCAAGGTCTGCATTTATGTTGCTGTAACAGCTTTCATCGTGTATGTGTTCCTCGATAAGGCACGCACCCGTAAACTGCATACATTCTTCCCCGTGGGTATGCCCCTCGGTGATTTCCTTTCCGCAGCCCAGCTGTGTTTCGGCCGTGATGCACTCTGCGGTGTGGGTGTGCCCCCCCGCTTCAAGCAGTCCGCAGCCAAAGCCTATGCCTGCTGTGTAGCAGCTTTCACTGTGGGTGTGGCCCTCAGTTTCTTCGGCTGTGCAGATAAGGTTTGCGGTGTAGCAAACATCTGTGTGGGTATGCCCTGTAGTTTCTGTAAGAGTACAGATAAGCTGTTCGCTGCCGCACTGGGCCGAATGGGTATGTCCCTCGCCCTCTGGGAGTGTACATACCAGTTTTGTTTCACTGCAGCTTTCAGTATGGGAGTGGCCTGCACTCTCCTCTTTGCCGCAGATTGTTTTTTCTTCATAACAGCCCTCAGTGTGGCTGTGTTCTGCCGATTTATCGGTACAGATTAGTGTCTGCTGTATGCATTCTTCTGTGTGGCTGTGCGCCTCGGTTTCAGCGAGAGTACATACCATAACCGTTTCACGGCAGCTTTCACTGTGGGTATGAGGCTCGCTCTCCTCCTTGCCGCAGGTGTATACTGTGCCGTAACAGCCGTCCCCGTGGGTGTGGGCGGGCTGTTCTGTCTCGGTGCAGATAAGTGTTTTTTCAAAGCAGGTGTCTGCGTGGGAATGCCCCTCCGTTTCTTCCATCGTGCAGATAAGCTGCGGTGCAATGCAGCTTTCGCTGTGGCTGTGTGGCTCCTGCTCCTCTTTTTCGCAGATAAGCAGATACTGGCCGCACTCGATGCCGTGGGCGTGTTCTTCAATGCCGCAGAAGGCTTCCCCTGCCATTGTGATGCCCGTAAGCTTGAGCACCCAGAACACCGACAGCACTACGAAAAGAGAAAGAACCCAGAGAATGTGCCGTCTTCTTGCTTCCAGTGCATTTTTGATATGCTGGCGCGATATGTAATTTTCCGCAATTGTATGCAAGGTTCCCCCTCCTTTCTGCTGTTATATATAATAAAGTAATTTATTTACAGGGATAGTTTTGCGGGATGTTTATGCAATCCACTCAAGTTCCGACAGTGGCCATACACGGCAGAGTATCTTGCCGATTATCTGGTCTTCGGCGATACAGCCGATAACACTGCTTCGGCTGTCGATGGAGGTTTCGCGGTGGTCCCCCATCATAAAGTAGTTGTTTTCGGTTACCTGATAGGGAAATTCGATGTCGCATTCCCCAAGGGATTTTTCCGAGACATAAGGCTCAATAAGTTCTGTGTTGTTTACAAAAACCGTGCCCTCTTTGTCAATCCAGATATAGTCCCCCGGTACGCCGATAACGCGTTTGATAAGAATTTTGTTGGAGTAGTAGAAGGCGCACAGGTCCCCCGTTTTAAGATTGTCGGTCTTTACCAGCACAACAATGTCGCCGTCCTCAAGGCTTGGCTCCATGCTTGTACCTGCAATCTGCAGAACAGGCAGAACCAGCGTTGCGATAAGCGCCGCAATGGCAGCAACAACAATAAGGCCGTTGACGGTGCTGCGCAATACGCGACGGAAGCGTCTTTTGTATTTTTCCCTCTTCAGCTCTTTTTTCAGCTGGTCAACTGACGGGAAAGACACATTTTCTTTTTTTTCAATGTCTTTTTTCATTGGCAAATCCTGTATAAGTTACTGACTGTACTGTAAAACACATCTGTCAGCTTTTATTTTTGTTATTCAGCAGTAGTGCTTTCCGCAGATTCTTCAGCACATTCCATTATCAGCTTGTCCACTGCATCGGCAGTGATGACATTCTCTGAAAGCTGCACAGACTGTTCTTCCTGCTGAGTCCGGCCGTACTGCTGTTTTACGTTCTGCAGATAGATATCTGCCGCCGACTGT